>NZ_JBHMIO010000048.1:0-30801 GCF_048060275.1 Micromonospora sp. LOL_015 | reverse complement strand
GCATGTGGAACCGGGGATGCTTCGCGAGCCAGGCTCGCACGGCGGGGGTCTTGTGGGTGCCATAGTTGTCGGCGGCGTACCTGGTTGTCGCCGCGCTCACCGCCACGGCGGTGCTGGCCCGGATTCTGGAGCACTACGTGGACCGTGCCGAATGCTGCTGCCGCCCTCCCACACCGGCACCGTCCGGGCAAGTCGGGCATTACCGACCCCGCCGGACCACTGGGTCGCGATCTGCGAACCGGAGAACTGTAGCGCCCAGTCGTACGGACCGAACCTACTACCGTGTAGCGGCCGACGACGTCAGTGATCGCCACATCTACGGTGTACTTCGGATGCGGCACCATGGGGACCAGCCCGACGTACACGCCGGCCACCGGCCGGCCGGTGGCCGCAGCAGTGACAGTGACAGTGCCGATGATCTCGCCCGGCGGATCGAGTCGGATCTGTGGCGCGGAGGTCACGGCGCCGGCCCGGACCCGGATCACGGCGGCACGATGCCGTTGCCCGGTGCCACCATGCGTCCCGACCCATTGCAGCCCGTGCCGCTGCTCGTCGTACGGCGGGTTGACGAAGAGCTGGTAGCGGCCCGGTTCGACCCCCTCCGCGACGAGTGCGCCGTCCGCAGCAGCACAGTGACTACGCCAGCCGAGCTGCAAGTCGCCGAGATCGATCAGGGTGTACCGGTCGCGATCCACCGGCACGATTCGGACGCACGCGCGGGCGGGCAGACCGGTGACGGCGTCATGGACGGTGGTGCCCACCACCCCTGATTCGGCCGTGGCGCCCCGGTCAGAGGCCTGGTCCGCAGCAGACACGGTGGACGCGCCGGTGGCGAACACGGGTGACACGAGCAGCAGGACGGCGAGCCGGAGACCGGACCGGGTCAACAAATCGTACATGGTGGACTGTCTGCCACGATGGCGTCCGTCGTACCCGCTGCCACCAGAGGCGCATTGTCGGATCCAGGAACGAGTTCACCATCCACGACAACCGACACAACGCCTCGGCTGACCGTCGCGAAGGGACCTTCGAGCGCACCTGGAGCATCGAGTGTGACCTCCACCTTAATACGGTCACCGCGCACAGGCATGAACCGCCAGCCAGAAAATATCATTTAGTATTAATTGACGGTGGTTATCTCCATACCGATGTCGACTCACCATCCAAAAGTGCTCGAGACCACACCGTCGACTGCGATCACGCTATGGATACAAGCGATCACTAGTGATAGACTTACGTGAATTAATTGGATTTTCCACATTATTGGCCGCAGTGTCCCCGTCGACGGCCGTTAGATCGCCGCGAAGGAGTGGCTAAGACCATTCACCCCATGGAACGACGTGTCAATGACACCGCAGAAGAACCGGAGTGACTACCGGAGGTAAAACGTGCGTGTAGAGATACTGGGACCCCTTCGCGTCGACCACCAGGGACGGCATTTCCGCCTACCGGGACGTCGCAGCCAGGTGATCATGGCGCTACTGGTGTTGGAAGCCAACCGCGTCGTACCGATGGAACGGCTCATCGACGCGGTGTGGGAGGGGACCCCACCGTCGACCGCGCGCGGCCAGGTGCAGATCTGTCTGTCCACCCTGCGCCGGACCTTCACCGGTCGCGACCTGGCCAGCCCTTTCGAAACGCACCGCTGCGGATATCTGCTCCGGGCCGCCGACGGTCAACTCGACGTCGATGTCTTCAACCGCCTCGTCGCCGAAGCACGCTCCATCGCGGCCATCGGTGACCTGCCCGCCGCCACTGAACGGCTGCGCGCGGCGCTGGCGCTGTGGAGCGGCCCCGCCCTGGCCGGCCTGCCGGGACGGATCATCGAGGCGGGCCGCAAACGGCTCGAGGAGCTGCGAGCCGCCGCGATCGAGGAGCGGATCCGGCTCGATCTGGCATTGGGTCACCACGAAGAGGTGATCGGTGAGCTGATCTGGCTCATCGAGCGCGACCGGCTGCGCGAGCGGCTGTACGCACTCCTGATGCTGGCGCTGTACCGCTCGGGCCGACAGGCGGAGGCGCTGGCGATCTACCGCGCCGCGCGGACCGCACTCGTCGACACGCTCGGCATCGAACCGGGCGACGAGTTGCGCCGCCTCGAGCAAGGCATTCTCAGCGGCGATGCCCAGCTGGAGCTGCCTACCCACTCCGCCAGTACCCGCCGGACGTACCCACCGGCGACACCGCGCCCCACGCCGTGCCAGTTACCGTCCGACACGGCAGATTTCATCGGCCGCGAGGACGAGGTCACCGCCGCCGGCGACGCACTGGCCCCGAACCGGGCAGATGTCCGGGCGGTGCCGGTCGTCTCCATCACCGGCCGTGCCGGCATCGGCAAATCCGCCCTGGCCCTGCACGTGGCACACCGGATGCTCCCCGGCTACCCGGACGGGCAGCTCTACGCGTCGCTTGACGCGACGCAGAGCCGCACGGAGCAGGTGCTGCCGCGCTTCCTTCGCGCGCTCGGCGTCGGCCGGGCCGACATCCCAATGGAGATCGACGAGCAGACCCACCTGTACCGGAGCCGACTCGCGGGTCAGCGGATCCTCGTCGTACTCGACGGCGTCGCCGACGAGTCGCAGGTCCAGCCGCTGTTGCCCGGTAGCGGCACCTGTGGTGTGCTCGTCACCAGCCGATCCGCGTTGGTGGGCCTGCCCGGCGCGCACCGTGTCCGGCCCCGGCCACTCGGTCATGCCGACGGGCTGCGTCTGCTCGGCAGGATCGTCGGTCACCAGCGGGTGGACACTGAGGCGGAAGCGGCGGACGCCCTCGTCACCTTATGTGGCGGGCTGCCCCTCGCCCTGCGGATCGCCGGTGCGCGGCTGACCGCGCGGGAGCACTGGGGAATCGGTCAGCTCGTGGCGCGGATGCGTGACGACAGGCGGTTGCTCGACGAGCTGGAGCATGGGCCGCTCAGTGTGCGGGCGAGCCTGGCGGGTAGCTACCGGTCCCTGCCCGACGGCACCCGCCGGCTGCTGCGCCGGCTCGCGCTGCTGGACTGCGCCCAGCTCCCGGCCTGGGTCGCGGCGGCGCTGCTGGACACCGACCCGACCGTGGCCGAGGACCTGCTGGAACAGTTGGCCGACGCGCAGCTGGTGGACGCGGAGCGCATGCCCGGTGGCGGCCGGCCGCTGTACCGGTTGCCGGCGCTGGTGCGCGTGTTCGCCGCGGAGCGCGCCGAGGTCGAGGACACCGCCGTGGTACGGGAGCAGTCGCTGCGCCGGGTCTGGGCCACCTGCCTGTACCTGACCGGTACGGCGAGCCGACAGGCGGAAGGCGCCGGCGCGGACATGCCGTCGCCCCTGGTGACCGACGCGGTGGTGGACCGGCTGCGTGCCGATCCGGTCAGCTGGCTGGCAGCCGAACTGCCCACCCTGATGGCCGCGGTGCACCAGGCTGCCCGGCTCGGCTGGCAGGGCCCGGCCGGTGACGATGTCACCGGGTCGCCGCGTACCGCCACCGGGTAACCGCCCGACCCGGTATCCGGCGGCTATCGATCGCGCATCGACCTCTTTCGCCGATGCGCCGGTCAGCCCTCGCGGTCGCCGGACGGGACAGCGAAGCGATATTTCATCGAAGTCGGTGGATGTTCTGCTGGTCGCATGGCCCTCACCGTTTCCGTGGTTATCCCCAACTACAACTACGCCAGGACCCTCGACGCCTGCCTGAGCTCGGTGTACGGGCAGACGTACCCGCCGCACGAGGTCATCGTCGTCGACGACCACAGCACGGACGGCTCGCGGGACGTCGCCGCGCGGTTCCCATGCCGGACCGTCGTCCACCCGGACAACCGGGGCGTCTCCGCCGCCCGCAACACCGGAGCCGCCCTCGCCACGGGTGACGTGCTGTTCTTCCTCGACTCCGACGAGGCGCTGGAGCCCGACGCCATCGCCAACGCGGTAGCGATCCTGCGCGACGATCCGGCGGTCGGCTGCGTGCACGGGGTCATCGCGCCGGAGCCACTCATTGACGACGGGCCGGTCGAGTGGTACCGCACGCTGCACGCGTACTGGTGGCGCTGGCGGCACGCCGGTGTGGTCCGGACCGCCTTCTTCGCGCAGGCGGCGATCCGACGCTCGGTGTTCGACGAGGTCGGACCGTTCGACGAGGAACTGCGCGACTCGGAGGACCTGGAGTACAGCGACCGGCTCGCCCCGCGTACCCGGATCGTGCTCAGCGACCGCGTCGTCGCCCGACACGACGAGGTCTCCCGGCTCGGCCCCCTGCTGGCCGAGCAGTTCCGCCGCTCCCAGCTGCTCGCCAGGACCGTGCTGGCCGCCCGCCGCGAGGGCCGCGCCAGCCTGACCGCGAACCGTCCCGCCGGGATCCTCGCCGTGGCGGGGGCACTGGGCGTGCTTCCGCTGACCCTGATCCATCCGGTGTTCGTCCTTGCCTCGGCGCTGCTGGTCGCCGTCTTCGCGGTCTGCGACATCGGGCTGCTGCGGTTCGTCGCCCGCCGCCGTGGTCCCCGGTTCCTGCCCTTCTTCCTCGGGGTGCACCTGCTACTGCACGTCGCGCTGGTCGCCGGGGCGGTGCTGGGCTGCGTACGGCTGCTGCTCGGCTCTCGGCCGACCCGCTGGCTCACCCCGTTGGTGCTGGTCGCCGCCGTGGTCGCGCTCGGCTTCACGGTACGCGCTGCCGGCACCGCGCCGCTGGTGGCGCTGGGCCGCCCGGCCGGCCTGCCGCTGCTACTGGCGGCGACCGCCGCGAACCTGGCCGGGTTGCTGATCGGCATGGTGGCCTGGCGGGTCCTGGTCCCGGTCCGCGGCCTCCCGGCGGCCCGGATCTTCTTCCTCGGCCAACTCGGCAAGTACCTGCCCGGACGGGTATGGGGCGTGATCACCCACGTGGACCTGGGCCGTCAGGCCGGGGCACCCGCCGAACGCATGATCACCGCCTACCTGGTCAGCATCGGGCTCGCCATCCTCGCCGGGGCCGGAGTGGGAATGCTCGCCGCGCCGGGACCCTGGATCCTGCTGCCCCTGGTCGGCTTCGTCGCCCTGCTGGGCCGCCCGGCGCTGCTCGACCGGCCCGTCGCACTGGTCGCCCGGCTCGTCCGGCGCCCGGTCACCCCACTCCCGCCGGCCGCGGTCCGCGCCGCGCTGGCGCTGGCGCTGCTGTCCTGGCTGGTCTCCGGTCTGCACCTGTGGGCGCTGGCGGTGGCGCTAGGAGCGCCCGCCGACCGTTCGGCGGCCGTCGCCGTCGGCGCGTTCGCGCTGGCCACCGTGGCCGGCGGCCTGTCGATCGTCGCGCCCGACGGCTGGGGGGTCCGCGAACTCGCGCTCGCCGCCGCCCTGGCCACCGTACTGCCCTGGGGGGTCGCCGGCACGGTCGCCCTCGCCAGCCGGCTGATCTGCGTCGTCGTCGAGATCGGCACCTCCCTCGCCGTACTCGGCCTGGCCCGTTTCGTGCACCGAGGAGAGCCGCATGTCCACGCTGTTCACCCTTGACGACGCCGAGCGGCTCGGTGTCGGCGAGGTCCACGACCTGTACCGGCGGCACGTGAACAAGTCCCAGGTGTCGCTGATGACCTCGTTCGGGTTCGGCCGCGAACTGGTCGACCGCGCTGAGGGCGCCTACCTCTACCAGCGCGACGGCCGCCGGATCGTCGACGGCGCGCGGACCGTGCTGACCGCCGCGGTCCGGACCAGGGTGACCCGGGTGGTGCACATCTCGTCCACGGCCGTCTACGGCCTGCCCCGGACCGTACCCACCACAGAGGAACACCCCCGGGAGCCGGTCGACCCGTACAGCGCCGCGAAGACGGCCGCGGAGGAGCACGCCGAACGACTGCGCGCCGACGGTGCCTGCCTGCCGATCGTACGGCCCAAGACGTTCCTCGGCCCCGGCCGGATGGGGCTGTTCTCCATGCTGTTCGAGTGGGCCGAGGAAGGCCGCAACTTCCCGGTCATCGGCCGCGGCGACGTGCGCACCAGATGCTCGCCCTGTCCGGAATCCTCGGGGCACCTCACCCGACCCCGCCGCTCAGCGACCGGACCGAGCCGCGGTGGCGGCGCGTGGCCCGGGCCCTGCGGCGTTGGTACGGCTGGCTGCTGATCGCGGCGGCGGTGCTGTGGCTGGGCTACAACGTCGTGCGCCGGGCCGCCACCGGCAGATGGCACTGGTCGATCCTGCTCGACGCGGTGCCCCCGGTGTTCCTCATCGCCGTGCCACTGCTACTGCTCGGGCTCAGCGCCGCCGCGTGCGGTCCGCGTCGGCGGTGGGCCGCCGCCCTGGCTCTGGCCGGCCTGCTGCCCGGCATCGACCAGACCGGCGTCAACCTGCACGCGCTGCGGCCCGGCGACCGGCCCGTCCCGGCCAACGCGGTGCACGTGGTGAGCTGGAACACCAACTACTGGGGCATGAGCAACGAGGATCCGCAGGCGCAGCTCAGGTTCCTGAAACGCCTCGACGCCGACGTGTACCTGCTGCAGGAGCATGTGATCTGGGTGCCGGGCACCGGCGAGGTCGGCTACCACCCGATCCGGGACGACGCCAGGTTGCAGGCGGAGTTCCCCGGCTACCACATCGTGCGCCGCAGTGAACTCGTCACCATCTCCCGGTTTCCGGTCGTGGCCATGCCGGTCTTCGGCCCGGCCGCGCAGCTGCCCCCGGACGCGCCCTTCAACCAGGTGTTCAGCCGGGACAAGGTGCTGCGCACCGACCTGCTCGTGGGGGACAGCACTGTCTCGGTCTACAACGTCCACGTCACCGTGCCCACCGCCATCGATTTGAGCGTCCTGCGGCCCCAGGTCGACCCGGACGCGTACTTCCGTCGCAAGTTCGACTGGCGGCAGGCCGAGGTGCAGGGTCTCGTCGACGATCTGCAGGCCAACCCGAACCCGTCGATCATCTCCGGCGACTTCAACGCCACCTCGTCCATGGGGACACTCGACCCGTTGCGGGCGGTGGCCGAGGACGCGACCACGGCGAGCCGTCACCCGCTGCCGATGAGCTGGCGGTGCAACGCCCCGATGACCTTCCAGTGGGACAACCCCCTCGCCGGCCGGCCGCTGCCGTTCTGGCGGATCGACTGGACGTTCACCGCAGGTCCGGTCAGGGTGCACCGGTACGAACTGGCGTCTGCGGAGTACCTGTCCGACCATCGGCCGCAGCATCTGTGGTTCTCGGTGGGCTGACGCCTCGTGCCGGCTCTCTAGGGAAAGTAGATGTTGATCAGATCGATGGCGTCCCATACTCTGACGGGCGGTAGTCATCAAGTGACCGCGAGCCAATGGCGACCACCGTCCTTGGGGGCACAGCTTGCCGCACCCATCCTGCCCTGCCGGGTACCCCCCACGCCCGCCGTCGACGGCACCTGACGTACCCGCCGGCCGCTCGTGACCGTCACGGATCAGGACCCCGGCCGTACCGGCAGCGGGATGCGGCACTTCCGGTTCCTGGTGGTCGGCAACGCGGTCTCGGCGTACGGCATCTATCTGGACATGATCGCGTTGAGCCTGTTCGCGTACTCGCTGACCGGCAGCGCCACGCACACCGGCCTGTTCATGGCGCTACGGCTGGCCACCAGTGTCCTCACCGGATTCGGTGCCGGCAGCCTGGTGTCCCGGTTCGACCGCAAGCGGATCATGGTGACGTCCGACGTCAGCCAGGCGTTCGCCCTGGTCGTGCTGGTCCTCGCGCCGACCGCGGCCCAGGCCGGCCTGTTGTACGCCGTCGCGGTCGTCACCGGCGCCGGTGCCACCCTCACCAGCGTCGCGCTGCGCAGCAGCATTCCCGAGATCGTCGGGCAGGACCAGCGGGTCCGGGCCAACGCACTGCTCGCCACCGGTCGGTCGCTGGCGATGGTCGCCGGGTTCGCCTCGGCCGGAGTGCTCATCTCCACGGTCGGCTACACGGGTGCGTTCCTCATCGACGCCGGGGCGTTCCTCTTCTCGGCCGCGGTCCTGGCCCGGCTGCCGATCACCACCCGCAGCCGGCAGCCGGCAGCCGCGGCGGGCTCCGGGCCGGGCTCCGGGCCGGGCGAGGCGCGGCGGCGGGACGGGCTGCTCGCCGCGCAGCTGACGGCGCTGCGTTACCTGAGGCTCACCCCGGTCCTGCTCGCGCTGATCAGCCTGCGTGCCGCCGACGCGTTCGGCTCGGCCTCGCACAACGTCGGCCTGCCGGTGCTGTCCACCATGCTGGACCCGCAGCATCCGGCCGCGTTCATGTCCCAGTTCTGGGCCACCTGGGCGATCGGCAACATCATCGCGCAGCGCTTCGTCGCCCGCTGGGCCAGGCGTACCGGCCGGACCATCAACGAGCGGGCGTTCGCCGCCGGCGCGGCGCTCATGTCGGTGGCGTTCATCCTCACCTTCACCGCGCCGCCGTTACCGCTGGCCATCCTGGTCGCCACGGTCGCCGGTGTCGCCGACGGCTTCACCGAGATCGCCTACACCACCCGGCTGCAGGCCACCCCCGACGATCAACGCGGGTACGTCTTCGGGTTCTCGGCCACCGCGGAGAACCTTGGCTTCGGCGTCGGCATGGTGGCCTGCTCATTCCTGCTGGAAGGGTTCAGTCCGTTGACCGTGGTCACCTTGTTCCACGGACTGGCGGTGCTGCTGGCGCTGGCGATGCTGGCCGCGCTGTGGGCCCGCCGGCAGGCGACGGCATGAGCGCCCCGACGCGCGGTGGCGCCGACGACCGGCGGATCGCCATCATCGGCATGGCGTTGCGGCTGCCCGGTGCGGACACCCCGCAGACGTACTGGCACAACATCCGCGACGGCGTGACCAGCGTACGCAGGTTCAGCCCCACCGAGCTGGCCCGCGCCGGGGTGCCCGAGCAACTGCGCGAGTCACCGGACTTCGTCGCTGTCAGCGGAGTGCTCGACGACATCGACTCGTTCGACGCCGAGTTCTTCGGCATGAGCGCGCAGGAGGCACGCACCGTCGACCCGCAGCACCGGCTGATCCTGCAGACCTGCTACCACGCGCTGGAGAACGGCGGATACGCGGCCACGCGACCCGATACCAGGGTGGGCGTCTTCGCCGGTGTCGGATACCACCTCTATCCACTCAACACCTACCTGCGCAACAACCTGGCCACCGCCCGCTGGGACGGTGACTTCGCCCCGGCGTTCCAGGTGGCCGTGGGAAACTACAACGACTTCGCCGCCACCCGGGTCGCGTACCGGCTCGGACTGACCGGTCCGGCGGTCACCGTGCAGAGTGGCTGCTCGACCGCTCTGGTGGCGGTGCATCTGGCCGGACAGGCGTTGCTCGCCGGCGACGCCGACCTGGCCCTGGCCGGCGCGGCGGCGGTGCACACCCCGCAGATCCTGGGCTACCGCCACGTCAAAGGCACGATCCTGTCCCGGTCCGGCCGGTGCCGCGCGTTCGACGCGTCCTCCGACGGCACCGTCGGTGGCAACGGGGTCGCGGCCGTGCTGCTCAAGCGGTACGACCGCGCGGTCGCCGACGGGGACACCATCCACGCGGTGATCCTGGGCAGCGGAGTCAACAACGACGGTGCCACGAAGACCAGCTACGCCGCGCCCAGCGCCGCCGGGCAGCGGGACGCCATCCTGCGGGCGCTCGACGTGGCCGGGGTCTCCCCCGAGACGATCGGCTACCTGGAGACCCATGGCACCGGCACCTACAAGGGCGACCCGATCGAGTTCGAGGCCATGACCGCCGCGTACCGCCAGCGCACCGACCGGATCGGTTACTGCGCGATCGGCTCGGCCAAACCGGCCATCGGGCATCTGGACGCCTGCGCCGGCCTGGCCAGCCTGATCAAGACGGTGCTGGTGCTGCGGCACGCGACGATCCCGCCGCTGGTCGGGTTCGAACGCCCCAACCCGGCGTTGGATTTGGCGGCCAGCCCGTTCGTCATCCCCACCGAGGTGCGCGCCTGGCCCGACCTGCCCGGGCCCCGCCGGGCGGCAGTGACCGCGCTCGCGGTCGGCGGCACCAACGCCCACCTGATCCTGCAGGCACCACCACCAGCGCGACCGGCGCCGCCGGCGAGGGCACATCCCGGCCCGGCTCAGCCTGTGAGGGGACAGCCAGCGACGGCCGGCCCGGTGCCGGTTCCACTGTCGGCGCACCACCCGGAGAGTCTGCGTACGCTCGCCCACCGGATGCGCGACCAGCTGCGGGCCGACCCCGGGCTCGACCCGGCCGATCTGGCCACCACCGCCGCGCTCGGCCGGCCGCACCTGCCGCACCGACTCGTCGTGACCGGCGCGACGACGACGGCGCTCGCGGACGCCCTGGACGACTACCTCGCCGCGCCGGGGCGGCAACGCCCGGGGCGGGTGGCCACCGGATCGGTCCCGGGTGCCGGCGTCGCCGCCGCCGTACTCAGCGGGGTGACGCCGGTGGTGGTGTACGGCGGGCAGGGCTCCTCGTACGCGGGTATGGCCGGTCCGCTGTACCGGCGGTACCCGCAGGTGCGGGCGGTGCTCGACGCCTGCGAGGCGTACCAGCGCCGCTGCGGCGGGCCGTCGGTGCTGACGCCGCTGCTCGCCGCCGCCCCCGGTGACGACCGGATCTGGCCGGCCGACGTGGCGCAGCCGGCGCTGTTCGCGTTCCAGGCCGCGCTGACCCGGCTGTGGCGCTCGCTCGGGGTGGCGCCGCGACTCGTCGCCGGTCACAGCATCGGCGAGTACGCGGCCCTGGCCGCGGCCGGCGCGCTGTCGATCGAGGACGGCCTGCGGCTGACCGGGCTACGCGGGCGGCTGATGCGGGAGCACACCGCGCCCGGCGGCATGGTGGCCGTCTTCGCCACCCGGTCCGCGGTCGACGAGTTGCTCGCCACCGACCGACGGCTCGACCTCGCCGCGACCAACGCGGCCGAGCAACATGTCGTCGCCGGGCCGGTCGAGGCGCTCGACGCCGCCTGCGGGGTGCTCGACCGCCTCGGGATGCGCTGGCACCGGCTCGCCGTCGACCGTGCCTTCCACTCGGCGCTGCTCGACCCGATCCTCCCCCGGCTGGTCGAGGCGTTCGACTCGGTCCCATGGACGCCTTTGGACACACCGCTGGTCAGCAGCGTGGACGGCACCGTGCTGCCAGTGGGACACCGACCGGACCCGGCGTACCTGGTGCGGCAGACCCGGATGCCGGTCCGGTTCGACCTGGTCACAACCGCGATCGCCGTCACGACAGCGGAAACGTCGACCGCCGCCGACGCGACCGGTGCGCCGGTGCTGGAGCTCGGTCCGCATCCGAGTCTGGTCGCGTTGCTGCGCGCGGCACTGCCCGGGTCGCCGGCCCTTCCCGTTCAGCGCCGGGGCGCGGAACTCGACCAGCACCTCGAGGCCTGCGCCCGGCTGCACGTCCACGGAGTCGATCTGGACTGGAACGCCCTGCTCGACGCTGCGCACGCGCACGCGCACCGGGTGCCGCTGCCCGCGTATCCGTTCCAGCGACGAATCCACTGGACCGGACCGCCGCTGACACGAACCGAACCTGGAGGGCTCATGGTCGACGTCGACAGCGTCCGCGACGGCGGTGCCACCGTCGCCGCCGGACCGGCCGCGCCGGATCTCGCGCCGGTGGTCGAGCGGGTACGCGAGATCAGCGCGCGGCATCTCGGTTGCACACCGGGCGACATCGCCGTCGACCGCCCGTTCGTCGAGATGGGTGCCGACTCGCTCGCCATGATCAACGCGCTGCGGGAGTTTGAAGGTGAGTTCGGTGTCCGGCTCGCCATGCGCGAGCTGTTCGAGGAGGCGGACACCCCGGGAAAGCTGTCCCGTCTGATCCTGTCCCGTCTGGCCCCGCCCGCACCTGCTGCGGCCCCGCCCGTCCCGGCTGCGGCTCCGGTCGCGACGCCACCGGCCGGACCGGCCGCGACGCCGACAGCACCGGGCATCGACGTGCACGGGCCCAGGGTGGTCGTGACGGACGACGCCGGTCAGGTCGGTGCGGTCGCCACCGACAACGTCCAGGCCCATCTGGACGACCTGCGGCGACGGTTCGTGGTGAAGACCCGGCGGTCGAAGGAGATAGCCCAGCGCTACCGCGGCGTGCTGGCCGACAGCCGGGCGGTGGTCGGCTTCCGCAGCGCAACCAAGGAGATGCTCTACCCGATCGCCGGTCGGCGTGCGAAGGGCGCATGGCTGGAGGATGTGGACGGCAACCGGTACCTGGACATCACCATGGGCTTCGGAGTGCTGCTGTTCGGCCATGAGCCGGACTTCGTCGCCGAGGCGGTCCGGGAGCATCTGTCCCGGGGGGTCCAGCTCGGGCCGCGCAGCGTCGACACGGGTGAGGCCGCGTGCCTGTTGAGCGAGCTGACCGGGATGCCGCGCGTGGCGTTCGCGAACTCGGGCACCGAGGCGAACTCGGCCGCGATCCGGCTCGCCCGGGCCGCCACCGGACGCGACAAGATAGTCATGTTCCACGGGTCGTACCACGGACATGCCGACAACGTGCTCGGCCGCTCGATCGGGACCGCAGCGGACCGGACCACCGTCCCGGTCAGCACCGGCATCCCGACCAGCGCCGTCGCGGACCTGGTCGTCCTCGACTACGGCGTACCGGAGAGTCTGCAGGCGATCGAGGAGTTCGGTGAGCAACTGGCCGCCGTCGTCGTCGAGCCGGTGCAGAGCCGCCACCCGTCCCTGCAGCCGGGTGAGTTCCTACGCCGGCTCCGTGACATCACCCGGCGGTACGGCATCGTGCTGATGTTCGACGAGATGCTGACCGGGTTCCGGCCCCATCCGCGCGGCGCCCAGGGACTGTTCGGCGTGTCGCCGGACCTCGCCACGTACGGCAAGCTGCTCGGCGGCGGTTTCCCGATCGGGGCGATCGCCGGACGCGCCGGCATCATGGACGGCGTCGACGGCGGTTTCTGGCGCTACGGCGACGACAGTCACCCGCAGCGGGAGACGACCTTCTTTGGCGGCACCTACATCCAGCATCCGGTCTCCATGGCCGCCGCACGCGCGGTGCTGACCCGGTTGACCGAGCAGAGCCCACGGCTGCAGCAGGAACTCAACGCCCGGACCGACCGGCTCGTCGGCACGCTGAACGACTTCTTCACCGAGGAGGAGTACCCGGTCCGGCTCGGCCACGTCGGCTCGCAGTTCCGTTTCGAGCACCACGCCGACCTCGAGCTTCTTTATCACCATCTGCTACTCAAGGGAATGTACGTCTGGGAATGGCGCAACTTCTTCCTCTCCACGGCGCACACCGACGACGACGTCGACATGGTGATTGACGCGGTGCGCGCCTCGCTACGCGAGATGCGCGCCGGCGGGCTGCTCCCCCGCCCGGCCGGTCCCACCGTACCCGTGGTGAAACCGAAACACACCGCCCGGACCGGACCAGCGGTAGGAACCGGACCGGCGGTGCGCACCGAGCCGGCAGCGGGTGCCGCAGCAGCAGGCAGCCTCGAACCGCCGGGCGGACCGGGGCGACCGGCACCGGACTTCAGCGTGTACTTCTTCGGGGACTATCCGCCCGGCTCGGGGGCCGCCGACCCGTACGAGCTGATCGTCGACACGGCCCGCTTCGCCGACCGGCACGGCTTCCACGCGCTGTGGATTCCCGAGCGCCACTTCCATTCCTTCGGCGGGGTGTTCCCCAACCCGGTGGTGCTGGCCGCCGCGCTGGCCCGCGAGACGAGCCGGATCCGGCTGCACGCCGGATCGGTGGTCCTGCCGCTGCACGATCCGATCCGGGTCGCCGAGGAATGGTCCATGGTCGACCGGCTGTCCGGGGGCCGGGTCGGCATCGGCTGCGCGCCCGGCTGGCACGCGGGCGACTTCGTTCTCGCCCCGGAACACTTCGGCACACACCGCGACGTGATGTTCCACCACCTCGACGAAGTGCGCCGACTGTGGCGCGGTGAGTCCGTCGAGCGCCGCAGCGGCACCGGAGAACCGGTCGGGATCCGCACCCTGCCCCGCCCGGTGCAGCCGATGCCGCCGATGTTCGTCGCCGTGGTGGGCAACCCGGAGTCGTACCAACGGGCCGCCGAACACGACCTCGGCGTCGTCACCAACTTGATGAGCCAGTCGGTGGAGCAGCTGGCCGACAACGTCCGGCGCTACCGGCGGACCCGCGCCGCACACGGGCTCGACCCGGACGGCGGCCGGGTGGTCGTGCTCGTGCACACCTACCTCGGTGCGGACTCGGCCCAGGCCCGGGCCGAGGCGTTCGCGCCGCTGAAGGCGTACCTGCACTCCTCGCTGTCACTGTTCGGGCAGACGACCAAGAGTCTCGGATTCCAGGTGGACCTCGACACCGCCGACGCCGACGATCTGGACTATGTGTTCCGGCGCGCCTACGACCGGTACTGCAAGGCACGGGCGCTGATCGGATCGCCGGACGATGGCGCGCGGCTGATCGACGCACTCACCGCCGCCGGCGTCGACGAGGTGGCCGCGCTGGTCGACTTCGGCGCGTCCCCCGACCAGGTGCAGGCCGGACTGCCACAGCTGGACCGGCTACGGGCCAGATACCAAGCGGCGGCCGGACAGCCGGCGGCCGGTGCCGTGGTGGCGGCCGGTGCCGTGGTGGCGGCCCGCGATCTGCACCCGGACCGAACCGGACCGGTGTCTCGGGGACAGGCGCGGATGTGGTTCCTCGAACGGCTACATCCGGGCCAGGGCACCTACAACGAGGCGGTCACCGTACGACTCGACGGGCCGCTGGACGTGCCGGCGCTGCGCGCCGCGCTGAACCAGCTGGTGGCCCACCACGCGGCGCTGCGTACCGTGTTCCCGGAACGTGACGGCAAGCCGGTCCAGGTCGTACTCGGCCGGGGCGCGGTGGACCTCGCCGTCGAGGAGCACACCGGCCGCGACGAGGACGACGCCGTCCGGCAGGTGCTGGCCGACGAAGGCCGCCGGGTGTTCGACCTCGCCCGTGGTCCACTGCTGGTGACCCGGCTGC
Organism: Micromonospora sp. LOL_015; assembly: GCF_048060275.1. Classification (NCBI taxonomy): domain Bacteria; kingdom Bacillati; phylum Actinomycetota; class Actinomycetes; order Micromonosporales; family Micromonosporaceae; genus Micromonospora; species Micromonospora sp. LOL_015. The sequence goes on along the minus strand of NZ_JBHMIO010000048.1, from coordinate 15,946 downwards.
TGCGCTGGTCGCCCGAGCGGCATGTGCTCGTGTTGTCGTTGCACCACATCGTGATCGACGCGGCGTCGGTGCGGGTGCTGGCCGGTGACCTGTCCGCGTTGTACCGGGCCGCCCTCGACGGCCAGCCCGCCGATCTGCCGGAGCTGTCCGTGGACTGCCTGGACCTGGCCGGTCGGCAGGCGGATGCCAGCAGCGGCTCGCACGGCGAGCCGACCGGTCTGGGCTACTGGCGGGAGCGGCTGGCCGGGGACCTGCCGGTGCTGGACCTGCCGACCGACCGACCACGCCCGAAGGTACGCAGCGGCACCGGCGCGTCGGTGCGGCGCAGGCTCGACCCGGAGCTGTCCGCGCTGCTGAGCCGGCTCAGCGGGGCGCACCGGAGCACGCTGTTCATGACCGTGCTCGCCGGGTACGCGGCCGCGCTGCGCCGGTTCACCCGCAGTGACCAGCTGGTCGTCGGGACCCCGGTGTCGATCCGGCCCTCCGGCGCTGAGGAGGTGGTCGGGTTCTTCCTCAACACGGTGGCCCTGCGGCTGGACCTGTCCGGCGACCCGACCTTCGCCAACCTGCTCAAGCAGGTCCGCGACACCGCCCTGGACGCGTACGACCACGCTCACGTACCGTTCGACGCCGTCGTCGGCGCGGTGAGCCCGGACCGCGACCTCAGCCGGACCCCGGTCTTCCAGACCATCGTGGAATTCGACAACGGCGGCCCGCTCCCGCTCGACCTTCCCCGGGTGCGTTCCCGGGCCCTGGCGCACCGGATCGAACGGGCGGTGACCGACCTGGCTCTATACGTGACCAACCACGCCGACGGGATCGACTGCCGTTTGGAGTACAGCACCGACCTGTTCGTGGCGGACAGCGCCGAGCGGCTGTTGTCGTACCTGGTCGCGACCCTTGCCGCCGCCGTCGGTCAGCCCGATACACCGCTCTCCACGCTGGTCGGTGTCCTCGACGCCGACCGGGACGCACTGGTCCGCTGGGGCGTCGGGCGGCAGCGCGACCTGCCGCAGGCAGGTGCGCACGGCGCCGTGCGGCAGTGGGCGGCACGCACACCGCAGGCGGTCGCGGTGATAGGCGGCGGCACGGTGCTGACCTACCGGCAGCTCGACGAACGGGCCACCGCGCTGGCGCACCGGCTGACCGGCAACGGGGTCACCGCAGGCGACATCGTGGCGTTGTGGCTGCCCCGGTCACCAGAGTTCGTCGTCGCCGCGCTGGCGGTACTGCGCACCGGTGCCGCCTACCTGCCGCTGGATCCGCTCCTCGACGACCGGCAGGTGCGTTTCATGGTCTCGGACAGCGCCGCCCGGGTGGTGCTGGCTACCGGAGGTGACGCCGCACCGGATCTGCCCGACGGGGTACGGCTGCTGCACGTCGACGGGTCTGAGAGCGATCCGAGCGGGTACCACGGCGGTTCCGTCGGGTACGGCGACCCCGATCCGGAGGCTCCGTGCTACGTCATGTACACCTCCGGCTCGACCGGCAGGCCGAAGGGCGTGGCCATCAGCCACCGCAGCGTACTGAACCTGTGTCAGTGGTACCGCGACCAGCTGGAGCTGACCGCCGACGACCGGAGCTCCGTGGTGTGTGGGCAGAGCTTCGACGCCTCCGTGCTGGAGATCTGGCCGCCGCTGCAGGTCGGTGCGAGCCTGACGATCGCGGACGACGCCGTACGGATGGACTCGATGGCGCTGGCGCGCTGGATGCGTACCGCCGGGGTGAGCGTCGCGATGCTACCCACGCCCATCGGGGAAGGGTTGCTCTCGCTGCCCGTGGCGGCCCAGCCCCGGCTGCGCCATCTCACCGTCGGTGGCCAGCAACTGCGCGTACGCCCGCAGCCCGAGGTGCCCTACGTGGTGCGCAACGTGTACGGACCGACCGAGACGACGGTCGTCGCCACGTCCCAGGTGGTGGCGGAGGCGTCCGCCGAGTCCGACGGCCTGATTCCGATCGGCCGGCCGCTGGACAACGTCCGCGTCGAGATCCGCGACGAGTGGGGCAACTTGGCACCGGTCGGGGCCGTCGGGGAGCTGTTCATCGGCGGTGCCGGGGTGGGTCGTGGCTACCTGAACCGGCCCGAGCTGACCGCGCAACGGTTCGTCGACGACCCGGCCGGCGGCCCCGGTTCCCGCCGCTACCGCACCGGGGACCTGGTGCGGTGGACCGCCGACGGGGTGCTGGTGTTCCTCGGCCGTACCGACGACCAGGTCAAGATCCGGGGGAACCGGGTCGAACCAGGCGAAGCATCGGCCGTCCTGCGCGGGCTGGATCTGGTCGCCGACGGCGTCGTGGTGGCCCGTCGGGACCGCCGCGACGAGCCGTACCTCGCCGGGTACGCCGTGCCCGCGCCGGGCGTGGCACCCGACGGGCTGGCCGACCGGCTCGTCGCCGCGATGGCCCGCGAACTGCCAGACGTGCTGGTCCCCCGGGTGTGGGCGGTGCTACCCGCGCTGCCGCAGACCGGCAACGACAAGATCGACCACGCCGGGCTGCCGGAGCCGACCATCCGTACCGGCATGCCCGCGCCGCCGGTGGCTCAGCCGGTGGCCCCGCCACCGGCTCAGCCACCGGCACCGCAGCCGGTGACTCAGCCGCCGGCACCGCAGGCAGCGGCCCCACACGACGGTGGGACCGGTGACGTGCTGACCGAGACGGTGCGGGCGTTGTGGGCCGCCGAACTCGACCAGGATCCGGAACGCATCGACCACGACGCGTCATTCTTCGCCCTCGGCGGGCATTCGATCAACGCGATGCGCCTGCTCAACCGGGTACGCGAGGCCACCGGAGCGGACTATCCGGCGTTGGAGTTCTTCCGCGCGCCGACCATCGTGGCGATGGTCGGCCGGCTGCGCGGGCACGCCACGCCCGCCGTCGACGGGTCTGCCCGCCGGGTGCGGGGCACGCTGTGACCTTCGACGAGTTGCTGGAGTACGTCGCCGTCCACGACGTGCGGCTCACCGGCGCCGGCGGCACCCTGTACTACGACGCCCCAGCCGCCGCGATGGGTCCGCAGCTGGTCACGGCGCTGCGGTCGCACAAGGATGAGCTGTTGCGGTGGCTGGCCGCGCCGGCGGACGAGCGCGAGATCACCCGAGCGCCGCTGTCGGCCCAGCAGGAACGGGTGATGGAGATAGCCGGCCGCAGCACGCACCCCGCCAGCTGGAACGTCGGGCTGCGGCTGGAACTGGTCGGCGACCTCGACGTCGCCGCGCTCGACGCCGCCGTCGACGGCCTCGTCGCCCGGCACCATGCGCTGCGCACCCGGCTGATCCGCGACGGTGGCACCTGGACCCAACGGATCCTCGCCCACCGACCGGTCCCGCTGCCCGTCGTCGAGCTGGCCGCGCTGGCGCCGGACGCGGCGCGGCGGCGAGCCGAGACCCTCTGCCGGGAGGTGGTGTCGCCGGTGTTCGCGCTGGCGGACGAGGCACCGGTGCGGTTCACGCTGATCCGGCTGTCGCCCGGCGAGTCCTGGCTTGTCCTGGTCCTGCATCACGTCGCCTGCGACGGCCGGGCGGTCACCGTGCTGCTGCGCGAGCTGGCGGACGGGTACCGCACCGCCCGCGATTCAGGTGCGCCGGGCTTCGGCCCGCCCACCGCCCAGTGCACCGACTACGCACGCTGGCAGCAGGGCCAGTGGGACGAGCCGACCCGCCGCCGACGGCTGGCCTACTGGGCGGAAAATCTTGGCGATGGGCCACTGGCGCTGGATCTGCCGTTCGGCCGCCCCGCACCGCAGCAGCCGAGTGGGCGGGCCGCCACCTGCCGGTTCGAGATCCCGGGACAGGTTCGGCTCGCCGTCGAGGAGCTCACCCGGGAGCTGGGTGCCACGGTCACCGCAGTCGCCGCTGCGGCGTTGGCGCTGCTGCTCGCCCGGCTCAGCGGACAGCCCGACGTGACCCTGTCGATGCCGTATGCCAACCGGTCACCCCGGGCGTACGAGGACACCGTTACCGTACTGTCGACGGCGTTGCCGGTACGGATCCGTACCGCCGCCGCAGCGACGTTCGCGGAACTGGTCGGCCAGACCGCCGGCGGCCTGTTCGCCGGCATCGACAATCTGCTGCCCACGGCGTGGATCTACCAGCAGCTGCCCCCGCCGGGCGAGGGCGCAGCGCCGTCCGGGATGACGGTGAGCTTCGCCTTTCAGAGTACCTTCGACACCCGGATCGACCTGCCGGAGTTGGCTGTTCGGGTGCACGAGGTGCCGACCGGTGCCGCACGGGCGGCGCTGCTGATCGTCCTGGTACCCGGCCCGGACGGGATCGACGGCTTTCTGGAGTATCCGGTGGACCGACTCGCCGACGACACCGCCCGCCGCTGGATGACGGGGTACGTGGAACTGCTCGCCGCGGCGTGTGCCGGTGCGAACCGTCCGCTAGCCGACCTCTGACCGCCGGAGTCGTCCGTCTGGGACGCGACGACGATCCCAGCTTGAACGATCGTGTTCGATTCCTTGACACCCTAGATGCGGTCGCTAACACTTGGCCGCAACAAGAACGTAACGCACCGAACACACGCTTCATCGACTGCTCTGACGTGCCTTCTCCGCCCGCGCGGCACGTACTCCGCGCGGGCCTTGACCGCGCGCACCACCAATCATGTTAGCGCGAACATCGCCAGCTGTATCGATAGGACAGCGGTCTGGTCCGACCACGCAACCGGTCCGATGTCCCGAACCCAGAAAGGCCAGATCTTGTCAGGGTCATCGTCGGACACCCGGTCGTTGCGTCGGTTGTCGATCGCCATGGTGGCCGTGGTGGCGGCGATGGTCGGCGCCGCAGTCGTCGCGTCGTCGCCAGCCACCGCCGCCACCAGCCAGCTCCGCGGCGTGAACTGGGCCGTGCTGGGTGACAACTTCAGCACCGGTCCGCTCATCGTGCACGGACTCAACTCATCCGACAGCAACGCGACGGTGCGGGCCAAGGCCAACGCCATCTACGACGACATGGCTGCCACCATGGGCGTCAACACCGTCCGGTTGCCGATCAACACCCACACGGTCGGGACGGCATGGTGGGAGGCCTACCGAGGGGCCATCGACGCCGCCACCGAACGCGGGTTCAAGGTCATCCTTGCCTACTGGGAGGACGGTGCCGCCTCCGGCGGCCGGATCACGAACCTCGCCGCGTGGAACGCGATGTGGTCGACGGTCACCAATACCTACGGGTCGAACCCGAACGTCTACTTCGAGCCGATGAACGAGCCGCACGGCTACAGCTCGGCGCAGTGGCGCGACGTCGCGGCCAACTGGTTGAGCTACCACTACTCGGCGGTGCCCAGCCGGGTGCTGATCGGCGGCACCGGCTACAGCCAGGACCTGCGGGACATCTGCAACGACAGCCGTTTCCACTCGACGCTGCTGTCCTTCCACCACTACGCCTTCTTCTACGGCGAGATGTCCTACGACGACTTCCGCAGCCACATCCAGACCCGCCTCGGCAACTGCGCCTCCCGGGCGGTCGCCACCGAGTTCGGCGCGCCGATGAACGACGGTCGCAACTACGCCAACCCGAACAGCACCGACAATTTCGTCCGCCACATCCGCGCCATGGCCCAGGTGATGCGCGACAACCAGATGGGCGGCACCTACTGGCCGGCGATCGGCGGCAAGCCCGGCAGCATCGGGTACGACTGGTACTCGATGTTCGCGCTCAGCGGCAGCGGTACCAGCCTGGACCTGACCGTCCGCAACCCGTCCGGCGCCGACCGGATCCGCTACGGCTGGGGCGACGCCGTCAGCGACGACCCCTCGACGCCGCCGACAGGGACGTTCTACCGCGTCACCGCGCGGCACAGCGGCAAGGCCATGGACGTCCAGCAGCCGAACACGGACAACGGTGCGCGGGTCGGTCAGTACACCTACAACGGCAACCCGTGGCAGCAGTGGCAGTTCCAGGACGCCGGCAGCGGCTACTGGCGCCTGATCAGCCGGCACAGCGGAAAGTGCCTCGACGTGGTGAGCGCGTCGACCGCCGACGGGGCTGACCTCATCCAGTACACCTGCGGCACCGGCGCCAACCAGCAGTTCCAGATGGTCACCAACGGCAGCTACTTCCAGCTGCGGGCGCGGCACAGCGGAAAATGTGTGGACGTGCCGGCTGCGTCGACCGCCGACGGCGTCGTCCTCACGCAGTGGTCGTGCCACACCGGCACCAACCAACAGTGGTCGCGTACACCCGTCTGACGGTCGCTAACCTGCTGGTCATGCGGACATCCGGCGACCGGCTCGACCTGGCCGTCGACCCGGCCAGGTCGACCGGGCGCATGCTGCTCGCCGACGGCGTCGAGCAGTCGTACGTGGATGTCTCCGATCCCGCGTACCTGCGCTTCGAGTACGTCCGCCGGATGGCCGCCGGGGCCGATCTCGCCGCGCCGGTCGGTGCTCCGCTGGACGTGCTGCACCTCGGCGGCGGTGCGCTGACGCTGCCCCGCTACGTCGCCGCCACCCGGCCCGGCTCGGCGCAGACCGTCGTCGAGCGGGATCCCGAAGTGGTCGCGCTGGTGGCGCGGGAGCTGCCGCCCCGGCCGGCCGGCGTCGAGGTCGTGGTCGCCGACGCGCGGGAGGCGGTCACCGCCGGGCCCGCCGACGCGTACGATCTGGTGCTCGCCGACATCTACCAGGCGGCCCGGATGCCGCCGCAGGTCACCACCGTCGGGTTCGCCGCCGAGGTCGCCCGGGTACTGCGACCTGACGGTATCTACCTGGTCAACGTCACCGACCTGCCACCGCTGGCCAGCACCCGGATGCAGGTGGCCACCCTGCGGGCGGTCTTCGCCGACGTCTGCGCCATCGCCGACCGGCGGATGCTGCGGGGCCGACGGTACGGCAACGTGGTACTCGCTGCGGCACGGGCGCCGGACCGCCTGCCGGTGGCGCGCCTGGTGGTGCGGGCGCTGCGCGACCCGGTGCCCGGCGGCGTGCTGCACGGACCGGCGCTGAACAGGTTTGTCGCCGGGGCCCGGCCCCGCACCGACGAACCGCAACGGTGAGGATACTCACCGAGCAGGGTCGCCAGTAGAAGGCCGCACCCGACGGGCCTACCACCCAGTCAGAGGTTCGCTGTCACCGCCCCTGCCCCAGCCGGGATTCGATGGCGGCGATGATCCGCGGGCGCAGCTCGGCGGCGCTGATGACGGCATCCACCGAGCCGACCTCGACCGCACGCTGGATGTCGTGGATCCGGTCGAACTCCGTGGCCACCTCGCCCAGCTTCTCCGCACGTACCGACGAGCGCAGCTCGTCGAGTTCAGCGGCCAACGCGGCGCGATCGGTGCCGGCTGCGGCGGCCGACCGCGCCTCCAGGTCCCGGATTCGCGGGTCGCGCGCGGTACGGGCGTCCACCTCGCCGGAGAACACCACTGCGGCGGCAGGAGCGCCACCGAGTACCGAGGCGAACGAACCTTCCAGCGCGAGCACGGTCATGGCGGAGTTCAACGCCTTCGAGAAGACCACGAACGCGCCGCCGTGGTACCGCGAGATCACACAGAACACGATCGGCCCACGGAAGTTCACGATTGCCCGGCCGATCTCGGCGCCGTACTCCAGCTGCAACTTGCGCATCGACTCGGGCGATCCGTCGAAGCCCGACAGGTTGGCCAGCACCACCAGCGGCCGGTTGCCGCTCGCCGCGTTGATCGCCCGCGCGGCCTTCTTTGACGACTGCGGGAACAGCGTGCCGGCGGTGTAGGTGTCCGGGCCGTCGGTGGGCGGGAAGCCACGCCGCGGCACCGTGCGCGACTCGATGCCGAGCAGGCAGGCGGGAATGCCGCCAAGGTGCACGTCCTGCACGACGGCGGTGTCAGCGTCGGCCATGCCCGCCCAGCGCTCCAGCACCGGGTGGTCCTGGTCGGCCAGCGCCCGCATCACGGTCCGGATGTCGAACGGCTTCTTGCGGTCCGGATTGGCCTCGGCCGAGAAGATCTCACCGACAGTGGTGAAGTCGCTGCCGGCCACCGTGTGCGGGAAGGTGGAGACGTCACGGTCGGCGGGGTCGGTGGTGCTCGCCCGCCGGGGCCCGGTTTCGCCCGGTACGACGTACGTGTGGTCGTAGTGGGCCAGCAGCACGTCCCGCGCGGCGGTCAGGCTCGGCGCCCAGTACTGCGCCTGCCCGTTCGGACCCATCACCCGGTCGTAGCCGCCGATGCCGAAGTTGTCCTCGGCGGACACCCCGCCGGAGAAGTCCAACGACTGCTTGCCGGTCAGCACCATCGCCGAGTCCGGCGTCATCACCAGGATGCCCTTGGTGTGCATGAGCATCGTCGCCTCAGCGTTCCAGTACGGCTGGGCGCCGACGTTGATGCCCGCGACCACGATGTTGATCTCACCACCGGCCTGGGTGAACTCGACGATCCGTTTGAGCGCGGCGGCCACCCAGTCCATGTTCTCGGTGCCCGACTCCATGGAGATCCGCGCCCCGGCGGACAACGCGTACCATTCAACCGGCACCCGCATCCGCTCGGCCAGGTCCAGGGCCGCGATGATCCGGCGGCACTCCGGCTCGGACAGGGCGCCGAGCGACTTCGTGGGATCACCGAACAGCACGACCCGGGTGACACCCTCTGGGTGACGGGCAGTGACCGTGCTGACCACACCGGCGACGATGGCCGCGCTGTTGCTCCCCTTCGGGCGGTCGACCGGCACCAACGCGTTGTCGTCGTCGAGGTCATGCTCGACGAAGTCGCCGAGCCGGCTGGTCAGTTCGTACGGGTACACCGTGTTGCGGCTGCTCGCCCGCAGCACCTTCAGCCGGTAGTCGTCCAGCACCTCGACCGGCTCGACCGGCGGCTCGCCGACGACCAGTTCGGCGCCGCCGGTGGCGTCGATGGCGATCCGTACCGCCGTCTTCCTCAACTCGCCGGTCGCCCGGTCGCGCCGCCGGCCGATGAACAGGATCTCCTCCAGCCCGGCACCCGCAGTCGTCGGGCGCATCCGCCCGGCGATCATCTCCATCTCCTGGCGGGTCAGATCGTTCGGCGGCCAGACGTAGACCACGATTCGGTTGGTGGTGAAGCGGGTCTTCGACGGTCTGCGCGACTGGGCCCGGCGGATAGAGTCAAGGCAGGCCGCGACGGTGTTCTCGGTGGTCGGTAGCGACACCAGACGTCCATCGTGGTCACGCAACTGAGTCAGGTCGCGTACCTGCGCGAACGCGACGAGACGCTGGTCCGACGGGTTCTCCCGCGCGACGCACTGGAAAAGGTAGACCTCCTCGTCCAGCGAGGGCAGCCGGGTCAGGTCGAACCCGCGCAGCCGCTCCAGCTGCATGCGCTGCGCGATGTACGGGTGCAGGCCGCGGATCAGCCGTTCCTCGACCATTCCCCGGCTCGATGGGCGGAACGTGAAGTGGTGGTGCATGACCGCACCGGCGCGGCCCGCGATGGTGGTGGTCACCCGGCGGACCTGGGGCGGTAGCGGGTGCGCGGCGACGACGTCGAGCAGCGCTGCCGCCATCGCGTCGAAGTCCTCCGGCTGGTTCTCCCAGGCAAGATAAATATCGGCATCGATGGACTCCCGGCCACTGGCAAGCTCGGCGAGCCCGTCGAGGGCAGTGCCCAGGGCATCGATGGCCACGGCGGCGGTGACCACGCTCGAGTCGGCCCGCTCGGCGACCACGAAGGTGCAGCCGGCGACCTGGTGGGTGTGGACCGCGGTGAGCCCTTTGTTGCCGTAGTACCGGCGGGTCAGCACCTCCAGCATGACCGCGTTGTCGAGGTGGTCACGCACGATCCGCTGGCCGAGTAGCCGGACCAGCGGTTCGGTGCTGCGGACCATGTCGGCGATGCGCTCGGCGCGATCCGGCGTGTCCGGATGGGCGTCCAGGTGACGCAGGTGCGCGCGGACCCGGGCGTAGACGGTGGCCCGGTTGCGGCGCAGCAACGGCTGGGCAAACCAGGCGAACACCACGCCTCGGGAAAGGTCGGCGATCACCGGGAAGCGGACCTGCGTGGCGGCGACCAGCCGCTCCAGGGCGAGACCGGCGGGCTCGTGCAACGACTGGCCGGGCGGCGGCTCCCGCAGCCACGCGCGCAGCAGTGTGGCGACGACTGTGGCGTCGGCGGCGGCACGCTGCAGTGCGAGGAAGATCCGGAATACAGCGGCCTCGAGATCGGCGGAGCGCTCCAGATCGGTGACGCCGTAGTGGCTGAGCGCCTTGGCGAGCTTGGCCTGGAAGGCGTCCGGCAGGCCGGCCCTTTCGACGTCGAGGCTCTGCAGGTAGGTGTGGAAGTACTCGCGGTCGCTGTGGACGTGCCCGTCACCGCCGTCGGCGTCGGTGGGCCGGTTGCGGCTCAGCTCGGCGAGGTCGGCGAAGACCCCGATGAGTTCGATCTCAGCGGCCAACGGCCGGTCGCCGTCCTCGGCGGCGGACCGGCGCGCGGCGAGATAGTCGTCGAGGACGCGACGGTCGTCGTGCGGGTCGACGTCGAAGCCGAGGAGCAGTCCGCGCAGACCCTCCTGGCCCCGACGGCACCGTTCGGCCGGCGGGAGTGCCCCGGACGCGGCTGGCATGTCCAGCTCGACGGGCGCCGACGACCCGGTCTCCGGACCGGCTGCCGCGTCGTCCGCGACCGGCTCCAACCTCAGCAGCGGTGCACCCGCCTCGACCTGGTTTCCGACCGACACGGCGGATTCCTTCAGGCGGGCCTTGAACGGTGCCCGCAGCACCGTCTCCATCTTCATGGCCTCGAGTACCAGCACCGGTGTGCCCGCTTCGACCTCGGCACCGACCGGCACCGGGGTGGCGACGACCAGGGCGGGCATCGGTGCGCGGAGCACGCCGCCCTCGTCGCGGCTGACCCGGTGAGTCACCCCGTCGACCTCGATCAGGTGCACCGGCCCGTGCGTTCCGGTGACCAGGCGGTGCCGGCTGCCGTTGACGACGATCTGCCCGGTGTGCCGGTCGAAACGGTCCAGCTCGACGTCGGCGCTGTGCACGACGTCTGCCACCTCGATGCCGACGCGGAACCGGTACGCGCCGGTACGCGCCACCCGTACCCGGTAGCCGACGCTGCGCAGCTTGAGGTCCACCGGCCGGCCGCTGGCGTGCTGCACCTGTGGACGTCCGCCGGACGCGGTGGCCAGCAGTCGCTGCCGTTCGACGCGCTCGTCGGCCTCGTAGCCCTCGATCGCCGCAGCGGCGAGGGCGACGGCGACGTGCCGGTGCGCGACAAGCCGGCCTGCACCGCGGACCCGGTCGATCCACCCGGTGTCCGCGCTGGCGTCGATCACCTCGGGCTGATCGAGCAGGTCGATCACGAAGCTCTTGTTCGTCGCACCGCCCTCGATGATCACGGTGGTGTTCGCCATCGCCCGGCGCAGCCGGCCGAGCGCCTCGTCACGGTCCCGTCCGTATGCGATGATCTTGGCGATCATGGAGTCGAAGGCGGCGGGAATGGTGTCGCCCTCGCTGACCCCGGTGTCCACCCGGATCCCGGGCCCGGCGGGCAGGTCCAGCCGGGCGATCCGACCCGGCGAGGGCGCGAAGTCGCGGTCCGGGTCCTCGGCGTTGAGCCGGGCCTCGACGGCGTGCCCACGCTCCACCGGCGGGTCGCCCTCCAGCCGCCCGCCCGACGCCACGTGCAGCTGCGCCTTGACCAGGTCGAATCCGGTGGTGGACTCGGTGATCGGGTGCTCCACCTGCAGCCGGGTGTTGACCTCGAGGAACGCGAACATGCGGTCACCGGGATGGTAGAGGAACTCGACGGTCGCCGCGCCCTGGTAGCCGACCGCGACGGCGAGCCGTTCGGCCGACGCCTTGAGGTCGGCGGCCTGCGCCGGGCTGAGCACCGGCGACGCCGACTCCTCGATCACCTTCTGGTTGCGCCGCTGCACCGAGCAGTCCCGTACGCCGAGCGCCCAGGCGGTGCCCTGACCGTCGGCGATCACCTGAACCTCCACGTGCCGGGCACCGGTGACCAGCCGCTCCAGGAACACGACGCCGCTACCGAACGCGCGGGCGGCTTCCTGGCTGGTGCGCTCGTACGCGTCGACGAGCTCGGCCTCGTTGGTGATCACCCGGATGCCGCGCCCGCCGCCACCGGCGGTCGCCTTCAACATCAGCGGGTAGCCAATGCCACCCGCCGCCGCCACGGCGGCCTCCAGGGTCTCGACCGCGCCCCGGCTCCAGGGGGCGACCGGCACGCCGACCTCCTCGGCGATCAGCTTCGCGCCGATCTTGTCGCCGAGCTGACGCATCGCGTGCGCGCTCGGTCCGACGAAGGTGACACCGGTCTTCTCGCACAGCTCCGCGAACGCCGGGGACTCGGCGACGAAGCCCCAGCCGACCCACGCCGCGTCGGCGCCGGTCGCCACCAGGGCGCGTTCCAGGACCGTCAGATCGAGGTACGGCCGGGCGGATGCCGGCCCGAGGTCGTAGGCGATGTCCGCTTCACGGACGAACGTCGCGGTACGGTCGACGTCGGTGTACAGGGCTACGGTCTCGATCCGCGCCCCGGTCTCGGCGGCCAGCTCCCGGACGGCGTGGATGAGCCGCATCGCGGCCTCACCACGGTTGACGATGGCAATGCGGCTGAACACCCGATCGGCCCTCCGGTACGCCTACGATCCACGCGTCGCTGATGCGACTCCGACAGGATCACCCTTACGCCTGCCGGCTGGAAACACCATAGGGCGTCCGACTAAGTAACGACCATGTCACTCAATGCGGTTTCCGTCGCCGATGCCGGTCGGCGTCTCGCCGATCCCTCAAGCCAGCGCGCTCGGCGCGGCGGTAGGTGCCGACGCGGTAGGTCCGACCTGGGGGGATGCCGGTACCGCAGCGACTTCGTCCGGGGTGGCTGCGCCGGTGGCCGCCGCGGCGGCCACCGGGACGTCGGCATCGCGCAACGGATGGTAGGGGCGGCACGACGCGCGGACCACCAGCTCCGTCGGCAGCCGCAGCAAGACCTTCTGAGCGATCAAGTCGAACTTCTGCTCACCCGCAGACGAAAGAACCGCAGAGGCCGTCAACGTCCGTCGAAGGACTGGCTGTCAGGTCGGTCGGCGGACTGTGCGCCCACCCGGCACACCCACACGAGACGGTAGAGTCGGCGGGCCAACCTGCGCCCCATCAGAAGGAGTGCCGATGGCCGCGCGTTTCGAAGAACTAGACTGGCGGCAAACCCCGATGGGTGAAATTAGCCTCCGGCGGCGGCGGGACCCGGTCGTGGACCGCGAGGTGTACGAGGTCAAACTGGGCGACGAGTACCTGATGTCGAGCCTGTTCACCGTCGCCGAGATCGAACTGGCCCGGCTTGCCCTGGCCGAGCTGTCCCGCGAAGACCTCGACGTCGTCGTCGGCGGGCTCGGCCTCGGCTACACCGCCCATGCCGTACTGCGGGATCGTCGGGTCCGGTCGATGATCGTCGTCGAAGCGCTGGCCGACGTCATCGGGTGGCACCAACGCGGTCTGGTGCCGGGTGGAGAGGCGCTGGTCGCGGATCCCCGGTGCAGGTTGGTGGCCGGAGACTTCTTCGCCCTGACTGCGGCGGCCGGCCCCGATCCGGCCGCACCTGGACGACGGTTCGACGCCGTCCTCGTCGACATCGACCACTCCCCCGGGCATGTCCTGCACCCGTCGCACGCCGCCTGCTACCGGCCGGACGGCCTACGGCGCCTGGCCAGCCACCTGCGGCCCGGCGGCGTATTCGCGCTGTGGTCCGACGACCCACCGGAAGCCGGGTTCACCGAAGCGCTCGGCCAGGTATTCCCGCAGGTCCGCACCGAGGTGGTCACGTTCCGCAACCCGCTGATCGGCAGCGACTCGGCCAACACCGTGTACCTGGCGCAGACCCAGGCACGGCCGCCGGACGAACCGGGTCAGCCGCCGCCCGGCTAAGCGGCGACCGGCAGAGCCGCCACCGGAATGCGCAGGTCGCGGACCTGCAGGGCGGCCGGTGTGCCGGTCGGGTCGGGATGGGCGCACGGGGTCGACGCAGTGGCCAACGCGGCACGGTCGTCCGCGCCGCTGATCTCGACCGCGACCTCGACGCACCCCTCGGTGGTCCGCAGGACGTTGCCGTACACGCTGTACACCTGGCTCGGCACTAGATAGGGATAGTCGAACCGACTGACGGCCCCGTCGGACGGACGGCTGACGGACAGCCGAATGGTGACCCCGGTCGGCACCCGCTCGGTGGAGACGAAGAGTGGCCAGGCCGCCTGGCATCGCTGGGAGTAACGCAGGGTGAGGCTGCCGTAGGGCGGCTGGGTCGGATCCCGGTCGGGAACCTGCACGGTGTGCGTGCTCACCGCGTCGAGGTGGCACTGTTCCTGCTGCGGGTCCGCGCCGTCCGCCGCCGGTGACCCGGCGGCCGAGGTCGCCACGGGTTCCTGCACCGCCCCGCCGAGCCGGTCGAATACCGACGTCGGCACCAGGATCACCGCAGCGACGACAGCCGCGATCCCGCCGGTCGCCGCCAGCGCCCGGCGGGTGAGGTGCGGCTCGCGTACGGCGGGCCGGTCGGCTGGTGGCGTGGCACCGTTGATGAGTGCGTCGACCTGGCTCCACCGCTGCCGCCAGTTGTCCTCGTCTCCGTCACAGGCGCGGACGAACGCCAAGGTCAGCTCCAACGAGGGCAGCCGGGTTCCGGACAGCACACCGGACAGCGCGGTGTGCGAGTAGTGGGCCTTCTCCGCCATCTTGCGCAACGAGGGCTGCCCGGCGTCGCGTCGAAGCTGTTCCAGATCGGCGACGAAGGCACCGATCGGGCCGGCGGCGGAACCACGAGTGCCGGTGTGTCCATTCTGATCCGTCATGTCCTCTCCTGAACGCGTAAACCTGGTGTCAACAGCGGTCAAGCCAGTGCTTTACGAGCAGGTCCAGGTCAGTATCGGCCTCGACGCAGCTGCCCGTTGGATAGACACCAGCGAACAGCGTCTCACAGTCCGTACAGGACCATGTGCGCCTTCGGATCCTGACCGACCGGGCGTACCGGGCGACGGATGCCGTCTGTGGAGGCCTCCGGCATGGACGCGGTATCGGGTGGACGGGCAGTCCGCTCTACGACAGGAGGACCGCGTGTACCACCGCAAGCAGACTGAACCCGCCCGCCGACCGGTACCCAGAACCCTCCCCCGAATCCTGCGGGGTGTCCTGGCGTCCCTCGTCGCATTGGTGATGGTCCTGGTCGGAGCCGCCGCGCCAGCGATCGCCGGGATCACCGGCTACCGGGTGACCGGCACCGGTGGTGCCGGGCTGATCGTGCGGACCAGCCCGCACGATGCCTCGGCACCGGCGGTCACCGTCCTCGCCGACGGCACGTATTTCACCGCCGAGTGCGCGGTACGCGGCCGCAACATCTACGGCAACAATGTCTGGCACCAGATCAGCGCGCCGGTGAACGGCTGGATCAGCGACTACTACACCACCACGCCCGGCTTCAACCAGTACCTGCCGGGCGAGCCGGAGTGCGGCTCCGGCACCCCACCGTCGACCGGCACCCGGGAGCAGCGCGCCCTCGCCTGGGCCCGGTCGGTCCTCGGACACACGCACACCAACGGCGACCTCGGCGACAGCAACCATCCCTGGGACGGCTGGTGCGACAACTTCGTCGGGCACGCGTACGGACGCGCCGCCAGCGGCTACGCCACCGCGTTGGTCCACTACAACGCGTTGTACCAGCGCGGCCTCATCCACACCACCGGCACACCGCCGCCCGGCGCCCTGGTCTTCTTCGCCGGAGCGCAGATCAACGGCTACGCCGGTCACGTGATGCTCTCCGAGGGCAACGGCAGTTACATCACCACCGCCCCCGCTATCCGGCAGGTCTCGCTCAGTTGGCCCGGCGCACCGTACCTCGGCTGGTCGTACGCGGACCCGGAGTGGCCGGGACGTTGACCACCGCGTCACCCGACCGCCACGTCACCCGTCGGAACTCAGCCTCAATCCGTGGACCTGCCTGGTTGGGTGATGTCCGAATCGCAGTATGGATGCAGTGA
>NZ_JBHMIO010000047.1:0-31044 GCF_048060275.1 Micromonospora sp. LOL_015 | reverse complement strand
AGACCGACCGGATCGCCACCCCGGGTCCCACCCCCGGCGTCGACCTGTGGTGGTCGGCCAAACACAAGAACCACGGCGGCAACATCCAGGTCCTGACCGCCCCGGACGGCTGGCCGCTGTGGACCTCTCCGGTACGCCCCGGCCGGGAACACGACACCACCTGCCTGCGTGCCCACCCCGGCCTGCTGACCACCCTCACCGAGATCCGCGAGAACATGCGGACCCTGGCCGACCTCGGCTACGAGGGCGAAGCCGACACCATCGCCGTCGCGTTCAAGAAGCCCAAGGGCGGCGAGCTGACCGACCCGCAGCAGACGTTCAACCGCGCCCACAACCGGCTCCGCGCGGTCGGTGAACGCGGGAACAGCCTGCTCAAGACGACGTTCAAGGCCTTGCGTAACGTCAGCCTGTGCCCGTGGAAGATCGGGAACATCGTCGCTGCGGCACTGGTCATCCTCCACATCGAGCACAACCGAACCACCTGAACCGAGTACCGGCACTACACCCAGTCGCGAACCGTTACTCGCAAAGGCTCACTGCCCCGACCCGTCGTGAAAGTGTTTCCCGTTGCCTACGCTCCCCCGAGCCCGGCCGCCGGTGGCGAACCGGCGGCAGTGACGACCAGTAGCGGAGCTGGCTTCCTCAGCAGAGCCGACCGGCGGGCTGGTGTGCTTCTCGGGGTTGATGCCGGAGGTGCATCTTGATGCACCTCCGGCAGCAAAGCTGTGGCGACACCTGTCCCGGGAGCCATGACAACCGGCACGCCTCCCACCCGCACCTGCGACCGGCGACGGCGAGCAGCCGGCCGCGCGGCGGTCGGCATCGACGGTTGCCAGGCTGTACCGTGGCAGAGCCGCCTTCAGTCCGCATTGGAAAGTGAAGTACGCTTCATGGCCACACCGACCGTGGATGCCCCTGATCCCAGCCGACCAAGGCGAAAGATCCTCATGCCTTTGTCCATAGTGGTGCTCGTCGCGGTGGTGACCGCCGGTGCGGCTGTCGTCCTGCAGATGCGAGGCCAGCCGGACGCGACCGCAACCCCCACCGCGCCGTGCATCGGGCCGCCGGATCGAGCGACACCATCGGCGGCAGAGACAGCGACAGCGACAGCGACTGCCGCGCTGGCCGGGAACGGGCTCGACGTGGTCGAGTCCGGCTTCACCCAGCTCGGCAGCAGCTCGGCGCCGATCACCCGCAACGCCATGGTCAGCATCGGCGCCATCGTCGCCAACACGAGTACGCACACCGCGCATCGTGCCCTGGTGACCTTCGACGTCCTCGACAGTGCGGGTGAGTCGGCAGTCCTCACCACGATCCTCGACCAGCCCCGGGAGATCCCGGTCATCCTCCCCGGCGAACGCGTCGGCGTGGGCGGCCAGTTCTGGATCCGGTCCGAGGACGGCCAGCGGGTCGAGGTCGCCCGGGTGAACGCCACCGTCTCCGGCGCGACCTGGACCGCGACAGCGACCGCAGACACGCCAGATGCGACCCGGGACGCGGCCCTAGACGCTGCGGCAACCGCGGCCGGCGGAATCACCACCCGGCATCTGGAGACCCGGCGGCACGGTACGGACCAGATCGACGCTACGGTCACCTACGAGGTCCACTCACCGTACTGCCGAAAGTGGATTTCAGTCGGCACCAGCGCGGTGTTCCGCGACGACGCCGGCACGGTGGTCGGCGGGGGCTTCGACCCCACCGTCTCGCCGTACGCCTGCCTGCCCGGCCAGCACCCCGGGTCGACGCTGCTGCCGAGCAGTCTGCCGCCGACTGCAGCCGACACCCGGACCGAGGTTTACAAGCAGTGCGCGCCCCCTGACGACCCGCAACAATGATCAACGGAGACGGTCTGAACATGCTGTACCACGAACGCATCGGCAAGCTGCTTCCCACCGCCGCGATGGTCGGCGTACTGGCGATGCTGGCGGCCTGCTCGCCGGAGCCGTCGACCTCCGACGAAGCAGCCGAGCCGCCGGCCGGTTCGGGCTTGCAGCCCGGCGAAGCCGATCCGGCGTCGAGCCAGCATCCGCTGCTCGCCGCCACGCTGGAGATGGACCCGCAGGTACGGGCCGTCGTCGGCCGGCTCACCGAAGCGTGCCTGCGCGACGCTGGCATCGACCGGTTTCCCGCCCAGCTCCCGGCCGAGTATCCCGGGCCGGTGGTCGTACCTCCGCAGCAGTCACCGACGCTCGCCGAGGCGAACGCGAACGGGTACGGCATCCGCGCGGCCGAGACCGCCGACCGGGCCGACACCGAAACCGAAACCGGTGCGACCACTGAACGGTTCACCTGGCCGTCACCGGCTGACGAGCACCGCTACCTGGAGGCGCTGACCGGTGCCGCCGACGGCGAGACCCTCACCGACGACGCCGGCAATCCGACTCTCGGCGGCTGCGTCGGCGAGGCCAGGTCCGCTGTGTACGGCCAGGTCGCCGCGCCACCGAGCCCGGTGACCGTGATCGACGAGGCGGCACGCGCCAGTTACGCCGCCGATCCGACGGTGACCTCGGCGACGGCCGCCTGGTCGGGCTGTCTCCAGCAGGACGGCCAGCCGCCGCTGCTCGACCCGGCGGACGCCCGGCGCTTCGCCCAGTTCTTCCACCACCCGGTCGGTGAGCGGCCCGGCGGTCCGGTGCCGGAGGGCGGACCGTGGCCGGCCGAGGTGGCCCGGGAAAAGGAGATTGCGCTGGCCGTCGCGGACGCCGGGTGCGCCGACCAGACCGGCCTGCGGGAGGCGCAGCGGCTGGCGTGGGAAAAGGCGCTGGACGCTGCGGTCGACCGGCACGACGCCGATCTGTCCGGCTACCGGGACGCGATGGCCGCCGCGCTGCGGCAGGGCCAGCAGGCGCTCGCCAACTGAGCCGTACCGGAAAGTGACGGATTGGCGACAGGAGCCCAGCGGGCCGATCATCATCACCTAGAGTCACCGCAACCTCTCTGTGTCACATACGGGATGTGTCCATGTAGTACGTTGAGGTAACTGCGGCAGTTCATCGGCTCAACAGTGGGGACAGGCGCGCCATGCCCGCATCGATCCGGCCCCGGCCAACCGTGCCGGCGGCGCTCGCCGTCGTACTGGTCGCGGCTGCCGCAGTCACCGCTGCCTGCTCACCCGGCTCGGAGCCCGACCCGGCAGCCTCCTGTATCGAGGCACCCGACCGCCCGCTCACCGGCACCGCCGGCCTGTCCGTTGAGGCACCCGACGGCGGCGGGCTGCGAGTCGTCGAATCCGGCGTGACGATCGTCCCACCGGTGCGTCGACTCGGCTCGGCGACCGCGAGCATCGGGGTCGTCGTCGAGAACACCAGCGAGTACGTCGCCTACCGCACTCGGGTCTCGTTCGACGTGCTCGACGGCGTCGGCGACACCGTCGTGATCGGAGACGGCGGCGGGACGGTGCTGCTGGAAGTTCCGCTGCTGCTGCCCGGTGCCCGGTCCGGCGTCGGCACCGCCGTGTACGTCGACGAGGCGGCCGGCGCTGCCGACCGGGTCGAGGTGGACACCACGCTCGGTGCCACCACCTGGGTCGAGCACCGACCGGACCAGGTCGCCGGGGTCACCACCACACACGACCGCACCACCATCGTCGATGCGGAGTCGCACAGCGGGATCGTTTACTACCGGATGGTCTCGCCGTACTGCACCGGCCTGTTCACCCGGGGCGTCGGCACCATTTTCCGGGACGCCACCGGCCAGATTGTCGGCGGCAGCATCGACGGCGACAAAGGACCCGGCCGGTGCGACCCGGACCAGGCAGAACAGCTGACATTCATTACCGACAGCATTCCGTCGAACATCGACGACTCCCGGACCGAGAGCTACCCCTACTGCGACTTCGGCCCCGCGCTCAGTACGCCGGGGTGGTCGACGGCAGCTCCCTTCAACTAGCCGGCTGGCAGGGTCGGCCACTCGACGGGCAGATGGAGGATCACGTGACGAACAGTGAGCCCAACAGCGGCACCAGGTTGGGCGCGGACCTGTACGGGCTCTGGCGTGCTGGCCGGGACAATCTCCCCACCGTGGCGGCGGTCTACTCGACGGCTGGTGACGCCCTCGATGCTGCCGCCGGCGGCGTCGCCGGGGCGTTCGTCCGCTCAGGCAATCTGCCCGGGGTGCCGTACGGTCCGGCGTACCAACCGTGGGTCGAGCTGCACGACATCCTGACGAAGATCTGCCACGACACGGCCGACAACATCGAGGCGACGGCGGACGCGCTCTGCGTCGCCACCGTCGAGTACGCCCGTGCCGACTACGAGGCGGCCAGTGAGTTCGCTCGGTTGTTGGAGGTCAACGGCGAGCCGAGGGCCGACATCGGATGAGCTTTGACAACCTGATGCAGCACGCCTACGAGATCCAGCAGCAGGCCACGTTGAAGGCACTGACCGAGTCCGGGGCTCGTCCGGCAGCCCTGGGCGGTGAACCGCAACTGGCACCGCGGCACGGTGAGCAGGAGACCCGCCAGCGGGTCAAGCAGATGTTCGGCGACATCCCGGAGCTGTTCCAGGCGTTCGCCGAGATGCCCGACCCGGCAGCGTTCGACAGTCACCGGAGCAAGCTCGACAAGTCCTTGGCGGAACTGTCGTCTGGCTGGGTGTCAGACGATCCGGTCAGTGGGCGCACCTACCGCGCCAACCACGATCTCGACGAGATGCTTGACGCGGAGAGTCACATCGAGAGCTGGACAGGCCGGGCAGCCATGGAGTTCAAGAGCAACTTCATCTCCCCGTTCCCGTCGATCGTTCACAACCAGTTCATGGGGATCGCGGTTCTCCGGGCTGCGCTGGACGCGGAGCGGGAGATCTGGGTCCGGGCGCGCGACGACATCGACAAGATCGCCCACGACACGATCACCGCGCTGGACCGGATGGACGACTGCGGCAAGAACGAGTGGGTGATGACCTTCACCGTGGTCTCGTCGGTGGCGGCGGTGGCCGGTGTGGCGCTCGCCCCGGTCAGCTTCGGGCTCTCGCTGGGGTTGACCGCTGTCGGGGCCTCGTCGCAGGTGGCGGCTGCCGGGGTGCCCGATGACCCGCCGGCGGTCCGGTTCCAGGGTGAGACGGCGCAGGCGGTCGTCGACTCGATGCGCGATGCCATCCGGCTGCTGCACGGTTATATCGCCGAGCAGGAGCAGAAGATTGCCGACGCGCTCACCAGTTGCTGCCAGGCCGTGGCTCAGCAGCGAAACAGCTTCGTCGCGAAAAGGCCGGCGCTGGCCGACGCGACCCAGTCCAACGTGACCGGGCCGCTGTTCATGGGCTACTCGACCTGACGGCGACCGGACACCTCGACTATCTACACGCCCACTTCGACGACGACAAGGACTGGGGGAACGGATCGTGGGACTGCTGGCAGATCGGCTCGACAACATGCACGTGACCGCGGACGCGCCGGGCGGCGCGATCTCCGGTGAGCTGCGCGGCCGCGACTGCGTACGGGTCACCTTCGCCGCTGGCCGCTACCAGTGGCTGGACGAACGCTATGTCGAGCAGCAACTGGCCGGGCTGGGCCGGCTGTTGTGGGCGGGCAGGATGAAGGCGTACTGGGCGGCGGTCAGCGAGGCGCTCGGCACTGCGGTGTCCGGCGAGGACCCGCCGGTCGGGCCGCGCGACGTCGACTACCAATCGGCCCGGGGCGGCATCGTCGCCGAAGGCCGCTCCGACGATGGTTCGGTGCAGATCGAGGTCTGCGGCATGCGGGACTGGACGGTGCGGATCGTGCCGGGCAGCCTGCGCCGGTTCCGGGAGGACGAATTTTCGGTACGCGTGCAGCAGGCCGCCACCGCGCTGATCCGCGACCAGTTTGCCCAGGTCCGTTCCTTGAAGGACACCATCTACGGTACGGCCGGATAGTCCGGCCGGCAGGGGTGTGACCGCCGTCAAGTTGCCGACACGGTTTCGGCTGACTCCGCACGGGAACGCCAAGGATCGATACGGTGGTCAGGGGAGGCGGTCATGCCGGTTGCAGCGGACACCAGTTCGGTCGCGGAGTCGACGGTCGGTGCGTGGGTCGCCCGATGGATCGTCGGGGCGGCGCTCGGACAGATCGTCTTCGGCGGCACGGTGCGGCTGGTGCTGGCGGTCCTGATGGGGGCCTTGCTCGGCGGCCTCGGCGTCTGGTTGCTGATGCGGCTCCGGGCGGCCCGCCACCCGGAGCAGACCCACACGCGCGCGGAACAGGCACACCCGGAACAGATCAGACCGAAGCAGACCCGAGCGAAACAAACTCCGGCGCCGAGGATTCGCTATTCACCGCTGGCGCCGCCTGGCCGACGCTGAGCCGGGCCGACACTGCGGCTGGCCCCGACCGTCGGCGCTGCCGGCCTAGGCGTGCTGGGCGCCGGCTGAGGTCCGGGCGCGCGGCCGGACCTGCTCCCGGGCCTCGGGTGCCAGCCGGGGTGGCCAGCTGCCGGGCACCAAGACCCCGCAGTGGTACGCCCAGGCAACCAACGCGGTCCGGTTGGTGACCCGCGCCTGGCGCAGCAGCGCGGTCACGTGGTACTCGACGCCCTTGCGGCTGAGGTGCAGACTGGCGGCCAGTTCAGCGGTCGAGGCGCCGCCGGCCAGCCCTTCCAGCACCCGGGCACCTACCTCGGTCAGCTGCGGGCGGCGTACCCGGTTCTCCGGGGTGAGCAGCATCAGCACCGAGTCGGCCGGCGGATCCGTCCCGCGTACCGCCACGGCGGTGATGTGGCTGGAGGCGAGGCGGCCGTCGGTGGTGGTCACCTCGGCCAGGCCGACGAAGTGCGGGTAGGCGTCGGTCAGCAGGATGCTGAACCGGTGGCGGAACCAGGCCCGCCGGTCCGGGTGCAGCACCAGCTCGAACGGACGTCCGGCAAGCTGCGCGCCCGACCAGCCGATCCACCGGGTCAGGCCGGCCGAGACGCGCACCACCCGGCCGTACCGGTCGAGCTGCAGGGCCCGGGCGTCGGGCCGGAGCCGGAGCCCACCGATCAGGTCGGGGTCGGCGCCGGCTGCCAGGCCGGGTTCCGTACGGGCAACGCTGGTGATACTGGCAGTCTCCACAGAAGGTACGTTGCCCGGCTCGACTGCTCATTCGGCAGTCCATTCTCTGCTTGCTTCGACCCGGTTGCTGCCTGCTTCGGCCCGGTTGTTCCAACTTTAGGCCCGGTTCTCACTTACCGCAGTCGATGAACTACTCGGTGCACGTGGCGCAGTCGGTCAACGCACACCCACCTGATGCGCCGTGATCGTGTCAGCCGGGCGCCGGCCGCTCCACCTGCTACTGGGCAGTACCCCAAGAATGTGTGCCAAGGGATGTCACCGACGAGGGCGTCTCGCACGTTGCCGCCGGCGGCGACGCGGCACCCAGTTGGCCTCGGCGGGACCAACCCGGGCCTGGAAGGTGACAATGACGACCTCAACGACCGGCGGCCGGGCCGACGCCGCCACCGACCCACTGGTGCGGATCGCGGTGCGCAGAACTGCCGTACCGCCGGTCCGGCTCGCAAAGCACCAGGACGGCGAGAAGCTCGAGCACGATGATGCCCGCCATCACCAGCAGCGGGACGTGCCATGGTTCTATCTGCACGACGTACCACTCCGGACCGGGCCACCGCCACCGCGGTCAGGCCAGCGCGCTGGTCATCTCCACCGCCTCGCGCACTCTGACCAGGTGCGGGATCGAGGCCCGCAGGTTCGGGTCGTTGTACGCGCCGATCGCAGTCGGCGCGATGCCGTGCGAGGCGAGGATCTTCTGCGCACCTTCGCTGGTGACGAACCAGATGAACGCCAGGGCGCGGTCGACGTAGCGCGAACCGGCGACAACGGCCAGGCTCTGCCCGCCGAGGATGCCCTGGCTGAACGTCAGCACCTTACCGGCGTCAGTCACGTCCTTCAGCGGCTGCGGCGCGGCTCTCCACAGCTCGACGTCGGTGGAGATCCGGTCGGCGGGCCGCTTGGCGACGGCGCGTTCCAGGACGTTGCCCCCACCATGATCGACCAACAGCGATGGTTTTGTACGTCACACTACGTGTCTGCGTCAAGGCTGCTACGCGGCGCGGTCAGGGACGACTGCAACGGCACCGCGTCGGAACGGGTTCACGTTCAGGACGAATTCGTGTCGGGACGGACTCACGTCAGGACGGCAGTCGCATCGTCGACATGAACGTGGGCAACAGCCACGGCCGCCGACCGCCGACCGCCACCTTGCGGCCGAGCGCCGCCCGCAGCCGACCCACCCGGCCGAACAGCATCAGGTTGAACGTCGCCGGGTCGTAGCGCAGCCGCACGTCCGGCCTCGGGTCGACCGGCTCCAGCAGTACCCGGCCGTCGACCAGGGCCAGGGTGGTCTGACCACCGGTACGCGGGTGGAAGGTCACCGAGATCCGTCCGGCGCGGACCGGCCGGTCGTGGTCGAGCAGCCGGCCGTAGCCGCAGCGGGTGACGCCAGCCAGGAAGACGTCGACGAACAACGCCGCCTGATGCGGGTCGGTGTGCCAGCGTCCGCCGACCGACCGGGCGATGTCCCAGGCGTGGATGTTCATCTCGTTGAGCAGATGGGAGTAGAGACCAGCGACCGGCAGCTGGGCGGCGCCGAGCCAGCTCACCTCGTGATCCGGGTCGGTGGTGTCGGCCAGCCGGGTCAGCTCCGCGACGTCGGCGCGCATCCGGGCCGACATCGCCGGCACGTCGCGCTCGGTAAACTGTGCCAGCACCCGCCGGTTCATCTCGGCGACGGTGTCGACCGTCGTCGTCGCCCGCAGCTCGTTGATTTCCGGCACCGGCAGGTTCGGGACGCCGCCGGTGACCAGCGCGATGTCCATCGCGGTGATGGTGGCCAGATGGGCCATGGTGTCGGCGAGGCTCCAGTGGGCGGTCACCGGGTGGTCGGCGGGCGCGCCGTCCACCAGGGTGAGTAGCCGTCGTAGCACGTCTGGAGCGGAGGTGGCGGCACACCGCCACTGGTCCGAGGTGACCGACATGGCTCAATCCTGGCCGTTGCCGGTGTCGCGGAGTTGTCGCGGATTGCCGTCTTGGGCGTCATCCGCGTCGATCAGCACCATGCGGGGCAAGATCTGAGAGGACAGCAGCGTCCGCCACACAAATGATCGGCGCATGGCTATCTTCAGGAGTGGATCTCCACAGCCTCAGACCATCCCACCGGTGTCCGGCTATCCGGCCCCGATCGCCCGGACCCGGATCGCGCTGCTCGGCGCCGCGGCCGGAGTGCTGCTCGCGGTGCTCTGGTCGTACGACTTCGTCGACCACGTGATCGGTGACAACGTCGCGAACGCACTGCTCGGTCACGACGCCAAGGCGACCGCGATCGGCGGTACCGTCGCCGGCCTGGTGTTCGCGTTCGTGACCGGGCTGGCCGGCACCTTCACCGCCTGCAACGTGGCGATGGCCGCGTCGATCGGTCCGATGAGCCAGGCCAGCGGCGGCGCGGCGACCCGCGCCGGGCTGCGCAGCCTGCTGCGGCCGATCGGCTGGCTCACCCTCGGCATGGTCGCCGTCGCCGGGGCGTACGGCTTCATCGGGGTGCTGCTCGGCGACCGACTGCCGCAACTGTCCACCGGCTCGGCCGGCGGGCTGCCGGTACGCCTGATCCAGTCCATGGTGGTATTCGGGCTGATCGGGCTGGCCTTCGCCTACCTCGGGCTCGCCGCGCTCGGCGTACTGCCGGATCCGTTCGCCCGCCGCCCGGTGGCCCGGGTGGTCACCCTCGGTGCGCTTGTCGGCGGCTTCCTGATCGGCCGGCCGTACCCGCTGTTCAACAAGCTGTTCGTCTGGGCGGTGGACAGCGGCAATCCGCTGTACGGCGCCGGTGCGTTCGTCCTGCAGTCGCTGGGCAACATCGTCATTGTCTCGGCGGTGTTCGCGCTGCTCGTCATGGTCACCCGGGGCGGGCTGATCCGCTGGCTGGCCGCCGATCCGGCCCGGACCGCCGCAGTCACCGGCGGGCTGCTGATAGCGCTCGGTGTCTTCATGGTCGTCTACTGGGACGTACGGCTGCCGGCGATGTTCGGCTACGGCTGGTTCCCCACCATGCCCTACACCAGCCGCTGAGCTGCCGGCGGCTGCGGTAACGGGTGACGCGTGCGCAGGGTCAACCGCCGTATCCGTTGGCGACCACCTGCTTTGCCCGCTCGGCGTAGGCGCCCGGGTCGGCCGGCAGCACCGTACCGAGTCCGTCCACGTAGCGGTTGAACATGCAGAACGCCGCCGCGATCAGCACCGTGTCGTGGACCTCCAGGTCGGTGGCGCCGGCCGCTCGGGCGGCGTCGACTAGCGCGGCGTCGACCTGCCGGCCGCCGCGCACAACGGCACCGGCGATCTTCAACAGCGCGCGCAGCTTCGGCGTGACCGCGGCGCCGTCGACGTCCACCTGGACCGCCTGCACCATCGGCATTCCACCGTCGAGTTGCGCGGCGGCGAACGCCGAATGCGAGGCGGAGCAGAACGAGCATTCGTTGCGCTGCGACACGTACGCCGCAATCAGCTCACGCTCGCCCGTGCTAAGCGTCGGGTGCGGCGCGTGCAGCAGCACCTCGGCGAGCGCGCCGAGCGGGGCGGCGGTCTCCGGCCGGTACCGGAACAGGCCGGTGATCCCCGGGTGCTCCGTCTCGTCCAGACCCAGATCGATGTGTGCCATCCGGCGGCCTCCTGAGGCGCTCGTCCGCCGCCGCTCGGCGGCACGGTCCCAACGGGATGATGCCGCAGCTTCCCCCGACGAGGTTCTTCCAAAGTGCCCAACGGTCACCCGGCGGCCAGACCAGCCAACTTGGGCACGGACAGCGACGGGGTGGGCACGCTAGCGGATGGCACCGGACGTGCGCCGGTGCCACGATCGCCGCATGGCTGACTTGGACAAGCTCCGGCGCGCTGCGGGGGGCCAGGCGACGGAGATGGTACGGGGACTCGGCACACCGGTGGCCGCCAAGTCCCCGCCCGGCGCGGTACGGCTGCTGCGGGTGGCCGGCGAGATCACCCCGCTACAGGTGGAGACCCGCACCGAGCCGTGCGTCGGGCACACCGAGCTGGCGATCTGCGCGCTGCATGTGCACGTGGAGATGCCCGACCGGGAGCAGGATACCGATGGTGGATGGTCTCGGGCGACGCGTCGGTCATGGATTTCTCTCCGGTCAGAATATCCATGATATTTGATGATAAATGAGAATGAGTCAATCGGTCGTACGGATCATCGACGACCATGCGAGGGGCGGTTGCGCGGCCCCGCCCGGGATCCCGGTCACCGGGCCACGGTGGACGGCCTAGGGCACCCGGATGCCCGGCCGTGGTGGACGGGCCGGGCGCCCGGGATCGCCGCTGCGGCCGAGGTCAGGCCGCCTGGGTCGCCGGTTCGCGCCGGCCACTGACCTTCGCCGGCGGCATCGGGCCGCCCTTCGCGGTGCCGGACATCTCGTCACCGTCGATTACCACATCGAACACCAGGTTCATCCGGATCGGCTTGGTGATCGACTGGAACCAGGACAGCCGGTCGTCGGCCAGCTGCAGGTCCTGCAGTACCAACTCCTCCTTTTCCCCACGGGAGATCCCCTGCAGCGCACCGTCCTTGGTGAACAATTCGAGCACGGTGTGCCGGGTACCCAGCGGGGTGGACACGGCGACCTTCCAGAATCCCTCGACAGACACGACGGCTCCTTCTCTGCGCGGTGAGCCGGACAGCCGACCGCAATACGACGGTGCACGGTGCCCGGATGACGCGTCATGCGACACCTCACTCAGGCTAGCCAGCTCCCGCTGCCGAGGGTTTCGCAATATTGCCGTCTTTTCGTCCGAGCCGATCGGCGACGGATTGTGACAGATCCCGGGAATGCAGCGAATCACCGGAGGCAATGTGAAAGAAGCGCTACACCGTACGGCCGTCGGACGATGATCCCGGTGGCCGACCGCGCCGCGCGGCCTCCCCATCTCCACCCACCCTCGGCTTCAGGAGGATCCCCCGGCGAGCCGGGAGCTACGAGAGCTCCCGTTCACCGCACGCCATTTCCGGAAATTCATCGGATCGGCGTTGCGGCAACGACGTCCGCCCTGTCAACTCCGTCGGCCTGGACAACAGCCGATGGTTCCCGCAGTAAGGAGACCAGACCGTGCTGGGTCAACGCCTGCGCTCGATCAGCCCCGGGATAACGGCGATTCTACTTCTCGTCGTGATGTTCTTCGTCATCGACGCTCGCGTGTCGGTGGCCGGCGCTGACGAGGTTGCCCAAAAGTACCGGTTCACCGAGCTTGAGATCGACTATCCGGAAGGTTACGACCAACTACCTAAACGGAACATCCGTGAGGTCAACGAGTCGTACCACAAGATCCGGTCCTGGATCTCCTCGGTGGGCGCGAGTATCGCCGTCAACGACCTGACCGGCCACGGGGTGGCCAACAGTCTGTGCTTCGTCGACGTGCGGACCAACGAGGTGGTGGTCACCTACGCGCCGACCGCACCGGCCGCCGACCGGTTCGAGCCGTTCCTGCTTGACCCGGCGCCGCTGCCGATCGACCAAACGATGGCACCGATGGGCTGCGTACCAGGTGACTACAACCTGGACGGTCGAATGGACATCATGGTGACCTACTGGGGCCGGGTGCCGATCCTGTTCCTGCGCATGGCCGGCACCGAGCTGCCCGCCAACGACGCGTACCACCGGCAGGAGATCCTGCCGCAGGACTCGCCGGACGGCCGGTACCACGGGCCGAAGTGGCACACCAACGCCGCCACGGTCAACGACTTCGACGGCGACGGCAAGCCCGACGTGGTGATCGGCAACTACTTCCCGGAGTCCGACGTGCTCAACCCGGACGGCCAGGACAACGTCGAGATGAACGACTCGCTCTCCACCGCCACCAACGGCGGCGGGCTGCAGGTGCTGCGCTGGCATGCGGCCACCGCCGGCGAGACGCCGTCGGTCACCTTCGTGCCGGAGCGCGGCGCGGTCCCGTTCGCCAAGAGCACCGGCTGGACCCTGGCGCTCGGCTCCGCCGACCTGACCGGTCGCGGCCTGCCGGACATGTATGTGGCGAACGACTTCACCTTCGACGCCCTGCTGCACAACGTCTCCCGCCCCGGTCGGATCAAGTTCGAGGCGGTGTACGGCGAGCGCAGCCACGGTACGCCGAAGTCGTTCCAGCTGGGCAAGGACTCGTTCAAGGGGATGGGCGTCGACTTCGGCGACCTGAACGCCAACGGCAGCTTCGACATGGTGGTCTCCAACATCACCACCGCCTGGGGGCTGGAGGAGAGCAACTTCGTCTGGGTGAACCAGGCCGGCTCCGAGGAGGAGGCCCTGCAGAGTCTCTCCGCCGGTACCGCGCCGTTCATCCAGCAGGCCCGGCCGCTGGGCATGGCCTGGAGCGGCTGGGGCTGGGACGTGAAGTTCGGCGACTTCCGCAACGACGGTGATCTGGAGGTCGTGCAGACGCTCGGCTTCGTCAAGGGCGACATCGACCGGTGGCCGTGGCTGCAGGAGATGGCGATGTCCAACGACAACCTGCTGTCCAACCCGGCGATGTGGCCGAACATGCAGCCCGGCGACGACATTGCCGGCGACCAGCCGCTCGCCTTCTTCGCCCGCACCGACAGCGGCGAGTTCACCAACATCACCGAGCAGCTCGGCCTGGACGTGCCGATCCCGACCCGCGGCATCGCCACCGCCGACACCCGGGCGACCGGCGCGCTCGACCTGGCCGTCGCCCGGCAGTGGGCCGCCCCGGCGTTCTACACCAACGAGGCACCGGACCGCGGCGACTACCTCAACCTGCGGCTGTACCGACCGACACTGGACGGCACCGACGCCAACCTGCCCGGTACGCCGGCCTACGGCGCCACCGTCACGGTCACCACCGCAGACGGACGCCGGCAGGTCTCCCAGCTCGACGGCGGCAGCGGCCACGGCGGCAAGCGCAGCTTCGAGGTCCACCTCGGGCTCGGCGACGCCACCGGCCCGGTCACCGTCGACCTGCGCTGGCGTGACCTCGACGGCGATCTGCACAGCATCACCCAGCAGCTGTCGGCCGGCACGCACACCCTCGTGCTGACCGACCGTGTCCAGGAGGTTCCGAACCGATGACCACGACCGCCGAACGCCAACAGACCATCGGCACGACGACGGCCCCCGCCGGCCCACCCACGCCGGCGGCGAAGGAGCCGGACCGCCGCTACCTGGCGCTGCGCAACTTCGCCATCTCGATGACCGTGTTCAACATTCTCGGGTACACCGTCCTGGGCTTCGAGCAGCCGTGGCTGTGGCCGATCCTGGCGGTGCTGGTTGGCTACGCCACCGAGCTGGTCTTCGAGACCCTCAGTGCCCGGATGCAGCAGCGGGCACCCCGGTACGCCGGACGCGGCGGTCGTGGCATGTACGAGTTCCTGCTGCCCGCCCACATCACCGCGCTGGCCTGCAACATGCTGCTGTACGCCAACGACATGTTCCTGCCGATCGCGTTCGCGGTGATCGTCGGGGTCACCGGCAAGTACGTCTTCCAGGCCCCGGTGTACGGCCGGATGCGGCACTACATGAACCCGTCCAACCTGGGCATCACCGTTGCCCTGGTCTGCTTCGGCTCGTGGATCTCGATCGCCCCGCCGTACCAGTTCACCGAGGGTGCCAACACCTTCTTCCGGATCATGATCCCGATCATCATCGTCACCGCCGGTACGGTGATCAACGCCATGCTGACCCGCAAGGTGGCGTTGATCGTCGGCTGGCTGGGCGGCTTCGCCATCCAGGCGCTGCTGCGGCACTGGATCTGGGACGTGGCGCTGTTCTCCGCGCTCGGCGTGATGGCCGGGGTGGCGTTCGTGCTGTTCACCAACTACATGATCACCGACCCGGGGACCACCCCGGTCAAGCCGATCCACCAGTTCATGTTCGGGTCGTCGGTGGCCATGGTCTACGGCGTACTGATGCTGTTCAACGTCGTCTACACGCTGTTCTTCGCCGTCGTCGTGGTCTGCGGCGCCCGCGGCATCTACTGGTGGATGGTTCACCTGCGCAAGCGCGCCCAGCAGCAGGCGGCGGTGGCACCCGCCCCCGCGCCGGTGGCCGGCGCGACGGCGTGAGGGAAGGTATCTGATGAGTGACCGTATCGCGGTGGTCGGGATCGCCTGCCGGTATCCCGACGCCGACTCCCCCAACCAACTGTGGGAGAACGTACTCACCGGCCGCAGGGCCTTCCGCCGGCTGCCGGACGAGCGGATGAACCACGAGGACTACTACTCCCCCGACCCGGCCGCGCCGGACCGGTTCTACTCGGCCAAGGCGGCGGTGCTGGAAGGGTTCGAGTTCGACCGGGTCAAGTACCGGATCGCCGGAAGCACGTTCCGGTCCACCGACATGACCCACTGGCTGGCCCTGGACACCGTCGCCCGAGCCCTGGCCGACGCCGGCTTCGCCGACGGCGAGGGCCTGCCGGCGGCCAGCACCGGCGTGGTCATCGGCAACACCCTGACCGGCGAGTTCAGCCGGGCGAACCTGCTACGGCTGCGTTGGCCGTACGTGCGACGCACGGTCGGCGCGGCCCTGCGCGAGCAGGGCTGGGACGACACCGCGGTGACCGCCTTCCTGGACGACCTGGAGCCGCGCTACAAGGCACCGTTCCCGCCGATCGACGAGGACACCCTCGCCGGTGGACTGGCCAACACCATCGCCGGGCGGATCTGCAACCACTTCGACTTCAAGGGCGGCGGGTACACCGTCGACGGTGCCTGCTCGTCGTCGCTGCTGTCGGTGGCCACCGCCTGCAACGCGCTGAGCAACGGCGAACTGGACGCGGCGGTCGCCGGCGGGGTGGACCTGAGCATCGACCCGTTCGAGGTGATCGGGTTCGCCAAGACCGGCGCGCTGGCCACCGCCGAGATGCGGGTGTACGACCGTAACTCCAACGGCTTCTGGCCCGGTGAGGGCTGCGGCATGCTGGTGCTGATGCGCGACGAGGACGCCATCGCCCGGGGCCTGCGTCGGCACGCGGTCATCGCCGGCTGGGGCTACTCCTCCGACGGCAAGGGCGGCATCACCCGGCCGGAGGCCAGCGGCCACCGGCTGGCCATCCGGCGGGCGTACCAGCGGGCCGGCTTCGGCATCGACACGGTCGCCTACCTGGAGGGGCACGGCACCGGGACCGCCGTCGGCGACGCCACCGAGCTGCGCGCGTTCACCGAGGCCCGCCGGGAGGCGGCGCCGGAGGCCGAGCCGGCCGCGATCAGTACGGTCAAGGGCAACTTCGGCCACACCAAGGCCGCCGCCGGGGTGGCCGGCCTGCTCAAGGCGATCCTGGCGGTCCGCCAGCAGGTGATCCCGCCGGCCACCGGGCACGTCGAGACCCACCCGGAACTTGACGTCGAGCAGCCCGCGCTACGGGTGCCGGACAGCGCCGAGCTGTGGCCGGCGGACAAGCCGATCCGGGCCGCGGTCTCCTCGATGGGCTTCGGCGGCATCAACGCCCACGTGGTGGTGGAGTCCGTCGAGACCAGCCGGCGGACCCGGGTCGGCACGGCGACCACGGCGCTGGTCCGGTCCCGGCAGGACACCGAACTGCTGCTGTTCGACGCCCGGACCCCGCAGGAGCTCGGCGAACGGCTCGCCGGGCTGGCCCCGTGGGTGGCCCGGCTGTCCTACGCCGAGCTCGGCGACCTGGCCGCCGCACTGGCCGGGCAGCTGGCCGGCCAGCCGGTCCGGGCCGCGGTGGTCGCCGGCTCCCCGGAGCAGGCCGCCGCCCGGCTCAGCCGGCTGGCCGAGGCGGTCGCCGCCGGCGAACGTACGGTGATCGACGCCACCGACGGCGTGTTCCTCGGCGCCGCCGGCGGTAACCCGCGCATCGGGTACCTGTTCCCCGGGCAGGGTGCCGGCCGGCGGGCCGACGGTGGCGCACTGCGTCGCCGGTTCGCCGACGTCGACGCGCTGTACCGGACCTACCAGCCGCCGGCCGGCACCGACCTGGTGGCCACGGCGGTCGCCCAGCCACGGATCGTCACCGGATCGGTCGCCGGTCTGCGGGTGCTGTCCATGGTGGGCATCGAGGCTTCCGGTGCCGCCGGGCACAGCCTCGGTGAGCTGACCGCGCTGCACTGGGCCGGGGCGATGGACGAGCCGACGCTGCTGGCCACGGCCGCCGCCCGGGGCCGGATCATGGCCGACGCCAGCGCCGGTGACGGCACCATGGCCAGCATCTCCGCGGCACCCGAGGTGGTGCAGCCGCTGCTGTCCGGTACGGCGGTGGTGATCGCCGGCTACAACAGTCCGCAGCAGACCGTGGTCTCCGGCCCGGTCGTCGCAGTCGAGCAGGTCGGTGCCCGAGCCGAACGGCAGGGCCTGTTCTGGACCCGGATCGCCGTGTCACACGCCTTCCACTCCGAGGCGGTCGCCCCGGCCGCGGTGGCGTTCGGTGAACACCTGGCCGGTCAGTCGTTCACCCCGCTGGCCAGGTCGATGGTCTCCACCGTCACCGGTGAGCCGCTGCCGGCCGACACCGACGTCGTCGACCTGCTGCGTCGGCAGGTGCTCGACCCGGTGCGGTTCACCCAGGCGGTGGGCCGGCTGGCCGAAACCAGTGACCTGCTGCTGGAGGTCGGCCCGGGCCGGATCCTGCGGGGCCTGGCAGGCGAAATCGCCCCGGACGTGCCGACGATCTCGCTGGAGACCGACAGCCTGTCGCTGTCCGGGCTGCTCAACGCCGTCGGGGCCGCGTACGCGCTGGGCGCTGCGATCGACCACGATGCGTTGTTTCAGGACCGGTTCACCCGGCCGCTGGAACCCGGTCGGCCGCTGCGCTTCCTCGCCAGCCCGGCCGAG
This sequence comes from Micromonospora sp. LOL_015, assembly GCF_048060275.1. NCBI lineage: Bacteria > Bacillati > Actinomycetota > Actinomycetes > Micromonosporales > Micromonosporaceae > Micromonospora > Micromonospora sp. LOL_015. The sequence goes on along the minus strand of NZ_JBHMIO010000047.1, from coordinate 13,280 downwards.
TCGGCCCCGGCCGGCGACTTCGCCGTCGCCCGGCAGGCCGGAGCCCAGCCGACCGATCACGCCCCGGGATCCGCGAACGGCTCCCGGGACCAGGCGGCGGTGCGCTCCAGTGCGGACAGTCTCGAGGTGCTCCGTCGGCTCGCCGCCGAACGGGCCGAGCTGCCGCTGGAGGCGGTACGCCCGGACAGCCGGCCCCTCGACGAGCTGCATCTGAGCTCGATCACCGTGGGCCAGATCGTCAACCAGGCGGCCCGCGAGCTCGACGTACCGGCGCCGACGCTGACCTCCAGCTACGCCACCGCGACGGTGGCCGAGATCGCGCAGATCCTCGACGACGCCGCCGGTGCCGCACCGGCCGACGACGACGCGGAGCCGGTCGTCGCCGGAGTGGCCCCCTGGGTCCGGGCGTTCGCCGTGGACCTGGTGCCGACCTCGCCTGCCCCGTCCGCCGGGTCAGGTGTCGACGGTGACTGGCAGGTCTTCACCGCTGGCCACAATCCGTTCGCCGAGCCGCTGACGGCGGCGCTACGGACGGCCGGAGTGGGCGACGGGGTGCTGCTCTGTCTGCCCCGCGACGGTCAGCCGGAGCACGTCCCGGTGCTGCTGCGGGCCGCCCGCGCGGCGCTGTCCGCCGGTGGGCCGGTCCGGTTCGTCGCGGTCGGTGACCGGCGGTCCGCCGCTGGTCTGGCCAAGACGCTGCACCAGGAGCATCCGGAGATCGCCACCACCGTAGTGCTGCTGCCGTTGCCGGAGCACCCGACGGACGACGACGATCCGGCGGCCCGGGACGACGTGGTGCGCCGGATCGTCGCCGACGTCGGTGCGACGACCGGGTTCAGCGAGGTGCACTACGGCGCTGGCGGTGAGCGGTACGAGCCGGTGCTGCGTCCGATCCAGCTGCCGCCCAACGGCGGGGCCGGGATCGGCCCGGACGACGTACTGCTGGTCACCGGCGGCGGCAAGGGCATCACCGCCGAGTGCGCCTTGGCGCTGGGCCGGGACACCGGCACCGCGGTCGGCCTGCTCGGCCGCTCCGACCCGGCCGACGACGCGGAACTGGCCGCCAACCTGGACCGGTTGCGGGCCGCGGGCGTCCGGTTCCACTACGCCCGCGCCGACATCACCGCGCTGGACCAGGTGAAGGCTGCGGTGAACGCCGTCGAGCAGGCGCTCGGTCAGGTCACCGGGGTGCTGCACGGCGCCGGGCGCAACGAGCCGACGCCGTTGGCCGCGCTCGACGAGGCCGCGTTCCGCCGTACCCTGGCTCCAAAGATCGACGGCCTGGACGCGGTGCTCGCCGCTACCGACCCGCAGGCGCTGCGGCTGCTGATCACCTTCGGCAGCATCATCGGTCGGGCCGGGCTGCGAGGCGAGGCGCACTACGCCACCGCCAACGACTGGATGACCGACCTGACCCGCAAGGTCGGCGAGGATCACCCGCACATCCGCTGCCTCGCCCTGGAGTGGTCGGTGTGGTCGGGCGCCGGTATGGGTGAACGGCTCGGGGTGCTGGAGTCGCTGACCCGCGACGGCATCTCCCCGATCCCGGTCGAGGACGGCATCGCGATCCTCAAGGAGGTGCTGGCCAGCCCGTCCGCGCCGCAGGCGATGGTGGTGATGAGCCGCTCCGACGGGCTGCCGACGGTCACCATGGAGCGGCGGGAGCTGCCGCTGCTGCGCTTCGTCGACCGGCCGCAGGTGCACTACCCGGGCGTTGAGCTGATCGTCGACGCCGACCTGACCGCCGACGACGACCTCTACCTGCCGGACCACCTGCTCGACGGTGACCTGCTGCTGCCGGCGGTGCTCGGCATGGAGGCGATGGCCCAGGCGGCGCGGGCGCTGACCGGGCGGATCGAGACGCCGGTGCTGGAGAACGTCGAACTGCTCCGGCCGATCGTGGTACCGCCCGACGGCAGCAACACCATCCGGATCGCGGTGCTCGCCGCGCCGGACGGTGCCGTCGACGCGGTGGTCCGCAGCAGCGACACCGGGTTCACGGCCGACCATTTCCGGGCCAGGCTGCGCTACGACCTGCCGGCCCGTCCCGAGGTACGGCCGGCGACCGGGGACACCGAGCTGGTGCCCATCGACCCGGCCAACGAGTTGTACGGGCCGGTGCTGTTCCAGGGGTCGCGCTTCCAGCGGCTGCGGGGCTACCTGGATCTGGCCGCCACCAGCTGCGTGGCGCGGGTGTCGAACCGGTCGGTGGCGCCGTGGTTCGCCCGGTTCCGGCCGGGTGAGCTGGTGCTCGGCGACCCCGGCACCCGGGACACGGTGATGCACGCCCTGCAGTGCTGCGTACCGGACGCCACGCTGCTGCCGGGGGCGATCGAACGGCTGCACCTGGCCGACGCGAAGGTCGCCGCCACCCTGGACGCCGTCACCATCCACGCGCTGGAGCGATCCCGGGAGGGCGACACCTACCTGTACGACGTGGACGTCTGTGACCCGGACGGCAACCTCGTCGAGCGGTGGGTGGGGTTGCGGCTGCACGCCGTACGCAAACTGGACGGTTCCGGTCCGTGGCTCCCGGCACTGGTCGGTCCCTACCTGGAGCGACGGGTCGGCGCGTTCCTGCCGACCGACCTACGGGTGGTGGTCCGCCCGGACGACCCGCAGGCGACCGAGGTGGCCGACCGGCGGGAGCAGACCCGCAAGGCGGTCAGCTGGGCGCTGGGCGGCGACACGCAGGTGCGCTACCGGCCGGACGGAAAACCGGAGGTCACCGGCGGGCCGCAGATCTCGGCGTCGCACGGCGCCGGGGTGACCTTGGCGGTCACCGGCCCGGCGGCGGTCGGCTGCGACGTCGAGGTGGCCGCCGGCCGCACCGACGAGGAGTGGGCCGATCTGCTCGGCGCGGAGAACCTGGCGCTGGCCAGGCTGGTCGCCAGGGAGCACGGCGAGGAGTTGTCCGTGTCGGCGACCCGGGTGTGGGGCGCGATCGAGTGTCTGCGCAAAAACGGCCACGCGCGGGTCGACTTGGCAGCCGAGCCGAGCGCACCGGCCGGCTGGGTGGCGCTGCGGTCCGGGACCACCCGGATCGCCACGTTCACCACCGCGCTGCAGGGCGTCGACGACCCAGTGGTCTTCGCGATGTCCGCCGACGGAGGCAGGTGAGTCATGGAGTCCTACTACGAGTACCGGCACCTGGTGGGTTTCGAGGAAACCAACCTGGTGGGCAACGTCTACTACGTCAATTATCTGCGCTGGCAGGGCCGGTGCCGGGAGATGTTCCTGCGGGACCGCGCGCCGGAGGTGCTGGCCGACATCCGCGACGATCTCAAGCTGTTCACCCTCAAGTGCGAGTGTGAGTTCTTCGCCGAGATCAGCGCCTTCGACGAGCTGTCGATCCGGATGCGGTTGGAGGACCTGACCCAGACCCAGATCGGCTTCGCGTTCGACTACGTCCGGCTGCGGGACGGCTTCGAGGAACTGGTCGCCCGCGGCCGGCAGCGGATCGCGTGCATGCGCGGACCGAACACCGGCACCCGCCCGGCCCGGGTGCCGGACCCGTTGCGGATCGCGCTGTCGCACTACGCCGTCAGCGGCGGCAACGGCAACGGGCAGCGCCGGGTGCTCGAAGACGTCAGGGAGGGCTGACCGTGGCTACTGACAAGCAGACCGCGCCGGGCACCGTGCCGGCCGGTTCCAACGGTACGGACAGGGGCGACCACGCCGAGCTACGGACCGTCATGGGCATGTTCGCCACCGGCGTCACCCTGGTGACGTCCGGGACCGACCTGCCACACGGGATGACCGCGAACGCGTTCACCTCGGTGTCGCTGGACCCGGCGTTGGTGCTGGTGTGTGTCAAGCGCACCGCTGTCCTGCACGCCACGATCCTGGCCCAGGGCACCTTCGCGGTGTCGATCCTGGGCTCCGACCAGGAAGGGCTGGCCCGCTACTTCGCCAGCTCGTCCCGACCGCGGGACGAACGGGAGTTCGAGACAGTCGACCACTGGGCGGGGCGGCACACCAGCGCCCCGATCATCTCCGGCAGCCTGGCCTGGGTGGAGTGCAAGCTGGCCGCCGTCTACGACGGTGGCGACCACTCCATCTTCCTCGGCTCGGTGCTGGGCACCGGCCGCGGCGATAGCCGCGACGCGCTGTTGTTCCACGGTGGCCGTTTCGTCGAGGTCGCCGACCGAGGCTGATCCGACCCGCCACCCGACCGGGCGGTCCCGCGCGCAGCGGGACCGCCCGGTCCTTTCATGGGTGCTCGGCTCGGCCCCTGTCGACCTCAACGGCGCCGCGGTCGACCGCCGGACACGACGCAGCCGGCGCTCGCAGGTGCGAGCGCCGGCTGCGTCAGATGGGCGGCCGGTCAGGCTTCGTGGACCCGCATCGGCAGGCCGCCCCGGACCCGCAGGGTCAGCATCGGTTCGGGGACCAACCGGTAGCCGGGCTGCACCGACAACCGCAGCCGGCGCGCCACGCAAGCGATCACGAAGACCGCCTCCATCAGCCCCAGGTTGTTGCCGACGCAGAACCGCGGGCCGGCGCCGAACGGAATATACGCGTACCGGGGCCGGTCGGTGCCGCGGTCGGGATCGAACCGGTCCGGGTCGAACCGGTCCGGATGCGGCCAGAACTCCGGATGCCGGTGCAGGGTGTACGGGCAGAGCACCAGGTCCGCGCCGGCCGGCACGTGGTAGCCGCCGACGACGTCGTCGCCCTGGGCGATCCGGGGTAGCAGCCAGACCGGCGGGTAGAGCCGCATCACCTCGTCGACGACCATCGCGGTATACCGCAGCGCGTGCAGATCCTCGTAGACCGGCGTCCGGTCGCCGAGCACCTCGACCGCCTCGGCGTGCACCCGCTCCCAGACGTCATGATGCCGGTCGAGCAGATGAAAGGCCCAGGTCAGCGTGCTGGCGGTGGTCTCGTGGCCGGCCAGCAGCAGGGTCACCAGCTCGTCGCGCATCCGCTGCCGGCCGACCCGCGGGTCGGCCTCCTCGCTGGTCGATCCGATCAACCGGGACACCACGTCGTCGCGTTCGGCAATCCCACCGGCTGCCCGTCGCCGGGCGACCAGCTGGTCGACGACGTCCTGCAACTCGGCGCGGGCGCGACGGAACCGCCGCTGCCGGCGCAACGGCACCCAGGTCGGCACCGCGCCCAGCGACATCATCTCAAAGATGGCCTGGTCCTGGACGGCTTCGAACGCGTCGCCGATGCCGCCGAACTCACTCAGGTCGGTGTCGAGCAGCGTCCGCCCCAGCACCCCGAGGGTCAGGTCGGTCATCTCGTGCCGGATGTCGACCGGTTCGTCGCGGCCGACCATGGTGTGCAGCCGGTCGGCCAGCCCGACCGCCTCCTCGGCGATCGCGCCGGCCTGTCGGGCGATGCGCCGGGCCTGGAACACCGGCTGAATCGTCTTGCGCTGCTTGCGCCACAGCTCGCCTTCGCTGGTCAACAGGCCGTCGCCGAGGGTACGGCGGGCGTGGACCAGCCCGATCCCCTTGTGGTAATTGCCCGGGTTCTCGGCAAGCACGTGCTTGGCGTGGTCGGGGTGGTTGAAGAAGTACAGCGTCTTCGGCCCCAGCGGCAGCCGGACGGCGTCGCCGTAGCGGGCCGACACCGACCGCATCACGTCCAGCCGGTTGCGGGCCATCCGGGCCAGCAGGGCCGGTGCCGACCAGGGTGACGGCCCAGGGGGACGCAGCCGGCTGGGCTGGTCGGCGAGCGCGGTCACGGCTGCGCCCCGACGTCAGCGCGGAACCGTGCGGCGATCGCACACCGCCAGATCTCGTACGCCGGCAGGTCGGACTCCGCCGTGACGGGCGGGATCTCCTCGTCGGTGATCTTGGCCGCCTCGGCCGCGCCGGTGCGGCAGAACACCTCGGTAGCCAGCTCGGTGTGCGGCGTCAGCAGCCCGGCACGGATCCGGGCCTGGGCCGCGAACGCGCTGGCCTGGGCGACGAACGGGGCATGGTCACCGGAGCGGCGCAGGAAGAGGGCGAGTTCCTCCTCGGTGGCGCCACCGGCGTAAGTCGCGGCCAGGCCGGCACCGCTGTACAGGTCCTGGTGCCGGGTGGCCGGGAACGCGTCGATCAGGTCCGCAGCGCGCGCCGGGTCGGAACCGGCGACGAACCAGATGGCCCGGCCGATGCCCTGGTCGACGACGCGGTCGGCGTACCACGTCGGGCCTTCCGGCGGCCAGGGGAAGCCGCGTACCGTCCGCCGGTTGACGACGTACTCGGCGGTGTGGAAGTACGCCTGATGGAAGCCGTACCCGTCGAGCACCAGCCAGCGCAGCAACGGGTCGGTGGCGGCGGCGCTGGCCCGGCCCCAGAGGAACCGGGGCAGCCGGGCCATCGCCCAGCCGATGCCGACGTACGCCATGTAGACGTGCCGGTCACCGGTCCCGGCGAGGAACTGGGCGCTGCGTCGGGGTTTCCCCGGAGTGATCGCGTCGACCAGGGCGAAGCCCATCGCCGCGCCCTCGTAGGCGAACCCCTGGAAGCGGGTCGGCAGCGGAGCGAGGTCGGTGTCGACGTCGGTGACCCGCCGGGCGCCGGCGGCCGAGGAGAGCCCGGCGAGGAACGCGGCACCGACGGATTCCAGGACCTCAACTACTTCCGGCCCTTTGTCGTGGAAGCCGCGAACGGATACCCGGGTCTGCGAAATGTCAGGGGTCAGGACTCGTTTCCGGAGTCCTCGGATGATTTCGGTCACCTATCGCTCCCATTCATCCAGATCAGACAAGCATCATCATTGATCGTCCCGGTGTGACCGTGTGGCCGCCACTCCCCGATTGCCCTGTGACCTGCGGATAGATAGCGTCAACAACGGCACTATGAGAGAAGACCACCGCCACTCGAAGGGGCACGATCGGACCGGACAGACACCAACGAAATCGTCGTACGACACACCGAGCGACGACCTGTACTGGCACTCCACGCCGGTACGGGAGATTTGTTTTGCTCAGGCGCCGCTATCGGCCCGGTCGGCGCACGATATCCGGCCGTGGCGCATGGGTGGATTCCAAATGGAGGGGACGATGTTGGTCCTGGTCACCGGCGGCACCGGATTCGTCGGCGCGCACACGGTCGCGGCGACGGTCGCCGCCGGCCACCGGGTCCGGGTGCTGGCCCGCGAGGCGGCCGGGGTGGCCCGGGCGGTTGCGCCACTGGGGGTGCCCGACACGGCGGTCGACGTGGTGGTCGGTGACGTCACCGACCCGGACGCGGTCGACCGGGCGGTCCGGGGCACCGACGCGGTGGTGCACGCCGCCTCGATCTACTCGTTCGACAGCCGGCGGCACGCCGCTACCCGGCGGACCAACGTACGCGGCACCGAGCTGGTGCTGGCGGCGGCGCGTGACCTGGGGGTGGCCCGTACGGTGTACGTGTCCACGGTGGGCGCGTTGCTGCCGGCGGCCAGCTCGCCGCTCGGCCCGAGCGCTACGCACGGCCCGAGTTCGCTGCTCGGCCCGCGCTCACCGGTCGGCGTCGCCAGCGAGCCCTACCTGGCCAGCAAGGCGGCGGCGGAACGGATCGCCCGCCGGCACCAGGAGCAGGGCGCGCCGGTGGTGATCAGTTACCCGCCGGCGCTGCTCGGTCCGGACGACCCGAAGATCGGCGACCAGACCGCCCGGCTGCGGTACGTGCTGCGCGGCATGATGCCGGTCTGGCCGACCGGCGGTTTCCCGGCCGGCGACGTCCGCGACACCGCCGCCCTGCACGCGGCGCTGCTCACCGCGCCGAGCGACGGCCTGGACCGGCACTTCGGGCCGGGACGGTATGTCAGCACCCGCGACTACGTGGCCACCGTCCGCGCGGTGACCGGGCGACGGCTGCCGACGGTGTTTCTGCCGGCTCGGGCGATGTTGCCGTTCGCCCGGCTCACCGACCTGGTGCAACGGGTCTGGCCGTGGCATATCCCGGCCGAGTACGGAGCCTGCTACGTCTGCGCCTGCGCGGCCCACCCTCCGCAGGACGCGCCGTTGATCGGACCGCCCGCCCGCCCGTTCGACCGGACGGTCGCCGACACGGTGCGTTGGCTGCACCGGACCGGGCGGCTCTCCGCCGGGCAGGCCGGGCGGGCGTCGACCGACCCGGCCGGACAGCCATCGGCCGACCGACAGTGATCCGCCGTGGTGACACGGCCGTACCAGGGAGGCAAGCATGTCCGTAAGCGACTCCGTTCGCGCCGAGTCGGATTCCTCGGGCGCCGGACCGGAACCCGCCGGACCGACTCCGGCCGGACCGGCTGCGGCCGGGTACCGGCAGGTCCGCCGGAACGTTGCCGAGCTACTCACCGCCGGTTCGCCGGACCTGGCCGCAGCCGTACCCGGCTGTCCGGACTGGAACATCGCGGACCTGGCCAGCCACCTGGTCCAGGTCTGTGCCCGGGTGCATGAGCGGATCACCTCGGGCGAGGCGGCGGCGGAAGGCACCGGCGGCGGACCGGCGGCCGGCGTCCAGTTCTCGCTGCTGCCGGCGGACCGCGCGACCGCACCGCTGCCGGCTGGCGGGATCGGCGAGCTTCTCGACGACTGGACGCGGTTGAGCGGGCCGGTCGAGCAGTTCCTCGGCGAGCCGTTCTCCGTCCGGCGGGGCATCCTCGTGATGGACGCGTTCACCCATGAGCTGGATCTGCGTCAGGCGCTCGGGATGGATCCGCCGGCGCCGGAGCACCCGGCGCTGCCGGTGGCGATGGGCATCCTGGCGAAAGGACTTTCGCTGTCGACCCGCAACCGTGGCCTGCCGGCCCTGCGGGTCGAGACCGACCTCGGCCAGTGGCCGGTCGGCGATGGTGCGCCGGCCGCCACCGTCGCCGGCTCCTGGCACGACGTCTACCAGGCGATGTCCGGCCGGCTGACCGAGGATCGGATCCGCGCGCTGCGCTGGAACGCCGACCCGGCACCGTGGATCACGGCGTTCACCTGGGGACCGTTCGTCGTCCCCGGCCGCTGACGGCAGCGACCAGCGTCACTGACGCAGGGATTGTTGCCTCGCCCGGGTCCTGGTGCGTACCCCCGTGAGGGCGGTGTCACCTCATCTGGTCGGCGCTACGCGATTGAGCTTGCTGCCGCAGGTGCCTCTTGATGCACCTGCGGCAACACGTATCCGAAGCACCTGTGGAAGACGACGCTGAGCTACACCGCTCGGTTGCCCGGCCGGCAGCATGTGCCGCCGGCCGGGCAACCGCAGGCCCTCGGGTCATCAGAGTCCTTCCGTGGATACTCCGGCGTTGCGGCCGGGGAGGAAACGGAACCCCCTGCGGAGCAGGACAGGGAAAGTCGATCCGCCGCCGAGGCGGATCGACGTCCACCGCACACCAACCCCACGGCTCACGACCGAATCGCTAGACTGTCGACTGTGTCCGAAACCGTGAAGCGGGCGTTCAGGTACCACCTCGGTCACCTCCTCGCCGCGACTGCCGTCAACGTCATCCGCATCGACGCATGGCTCACCGACACGGCCCTCGGCCGCACCAGAACCAGTCACCTCACCCAACTCGACCTCGCCGGCTGACAGGCGGTACATCATGTCTTGGCCGTTCCCCAACGGAGTCCTTTAGGGCGGGGAGGAAGTCAAGATCGGATCGCGCCGACCACCCGGGTCCGACCGGCGACGCGCCGTTCGTCACGGCTACGGGACCGACGGCCACGAGAACCGGTCACGTGCCCGTCGAGCTCGGGCAGTGCGATCAGGATGGGTAGGTCGAAGACGCCGGTGGCGTGCAACTCCAGGTCGACGGTGAGATCGGTGCCGACCGTCACCGACAGCGGCTCGTGCGCGCCGACCGCGAGCGGACGTCGGGTCGACGGGCGGGCGGTGATGTCGTCCAGCGCGATCGCGGCTGCCCTCAGGTACCATTCGCCTTCCGGGACGTCGGTGAGCAGGTAGTTGCCGGACGCCTCGAGGATGTCGCAGGCGGCGGGCAGCCCCTGCACGATCGGGCTGTCGAACACTCCGACGTAGACCTTGACTGGGACGTCGATCGGCGGCAGCACGACCTTTCCGCTGATCGTGGCAGCTCGCCGGCTGCCGGCCGACCGGGGCTGGGACAGCTGTGGGATGCCGTGCTCGGCGAGCCACCGGTAGCGTGCCGGTGAGATGCCGACGCTGCGGGTGAACCGGCTGATGAAGGTGCCCAGACTGTTGTAGCCGACGGCGTAGGCGATGTCGGTGACGCTCATGTCGGTCTCCAGCAGCAGGTGTTTCGCCTTGTACAGCCGGATCGCTGTCAGGAAGCGACCGGGCGACGTGCCCGTCTTGGACCGAAACAATCTAGAAAAGTAGAAACGACTCAGAAAGGCAGAATCGGCCATAGCGTCGAGTGAGAGCGGCTCGTGGTAGCGGTCCCACATGATGGCAATAGCCCGTTCGACGGCGTTAGGCACTGCGGATCAACTCCATTCGGCTGTAGACGACGAGGTCGCCTCTCGAACAGTGCGCTCGCGCGCTGGTCACCCATTACGGATTCCGGGAGCATCGACACAAACCTGTTGCCCCAGTTCAGACGCACCACCGTGCCACCACCACCCTGACTGCGGCTGACGGCAGTGATGCACTGAGGGTAATCACCAACACGCTGCTTGGCTGCGCGACGGCTCACGGGAGGCAGGAAGTGTCGAACAACGCTCCACCATCTAGGCCCTGACCGGTCTGGATGACTTAAGACCCTACCATGAATCGAGGACAATAAGTGCGGCCAGATTTCGATGTTCTTGCTCTATCAATGGCCGAGCGTCGATCACCATCCGTAGCGGGTACCCGCATTACTGGGCGATGCCCTTTCTGTCCGAACGGAATGTCGCCTACCCCCGCATCGGGAGCAAATTGCCCACCCGGCGGGCCGCCGCCATCGCCGCCCATGAGGAGAGTTCGACCAACGTACGGTCGCTGGCGCCGACCTGTCGGCAGCGCTCAATGACGGCAGGGTCCACCTGGTAGGAGGCGAAGGCGACCAGCAGCGCCAACCGGGCCAAGGGCCGCTGGCCGGCGGGCAACGGAGCGATCAGCTCCTCGACCCAGACCCGGCTGATTCCGCGTGGCCCGCCGTGCCATCGGGCAAGGTTGTCCGACACCAGGGCGCGGATGTTCGCCGGCAGCGCGCGGGCGCCGGCGTCGTCGATCGCGGCGCAGGCCCGCGCGTACGCCTGGGCCACAGTGTCGTTGCCGGCCGCCCAGGACAGGTCGGCGGGCAAATCGGCGGCGGGCAACAGCCCGAGGGCGGCACCGGGTAGGTGCGCCTGCCGGGCAGCCGCGGCCATCTGCCGACCGAGTATCCAAAGCACCGGCGGCAGCGTGAACTCCGGCACCCCGGGCGGTAGCGGTATGTCACGGAGGAACACGTTCACCATCCGGTTGAGGTAGTGCAACAGCACCGCCACACCGGCCAGGTCGGCGAACTGCTCGGCCGGAATCTGGGGATTGACCGGCTTGCCGGGATTATCCACCGACATCACCCACTCGACGACGACGTCCAGTTCCGGGTCATCCGTCGCGAGCTGGTCGCGCCGGCGCGGACCCAGCACGGTGAGCGCACTGTTGTGGATCATCGCGCAGTACGGGCAGGCGTTACTGGCCGAAACGGCGGTGGCCACCGCCTCCTTGGCCGCCCGGGACGCCAGCCCGGGCACGATCAACGTCTCGCGCAGCACCAACCACGCCGCGGCGAGCATCTCGGGCGCCGCAGCGTGCAGGGCCACCGGCGGCGCGAGCACCCCGAAGTCGCCTTCCATCTGTCGGTACACCTGAGATACGAGACCACTCGCCCTTCCTCGCCGCACTGCGGAGACGTAGCGAATCTGAGTCAGCCCCAGGCTGCTCAGCACCGGACGCATCAGACTTCCCGGCATCATGACCTCATCCGTTCCAATTGATTGGTGACAGGCTATCGGTTGATACTGCCACGTAGCCAGAGCTATCGGAGATCGCGCTCCTCTTTCGCCGGTCTTCAAAATGGTGCCCCGACTAGGCAATCTGGGAGAGCACGGCGCCCTGCCACACGTGCCATCATGAGGCGACCAAAATGCCTGTCGACCGTTGCCACAGGCGCTGCCCTGCTCCGCCGTGCGCCACCGTCACGGCTGGCACGGCAGGTGTCGTCCCCGGTTCGGGTCTGGTGTGGAGAGTTGACGCACGGGCAGGCCCGGCACCCGCTCACCCACTGAGGAGAACACTCAATGGAAACGACGACAAAGCAGCCGGGAATCCGGGTCCTGCTGATTGACGAGGAGCATGCCGAAGGCCGCACCGCCGAACTCTACGAGCAGATCAAGGCGGTCACCGGGCTGCCGTTCGTGCCGGACATGTTCCGGCTCACCTCGACCAATCCCCGGCTGCTCGAGGTAGTTGTCGCTGGCTACGGGGGAATCTTCAAGGGCGATACCCTGCCCCGCGACCTCAAAGAGTTGATTTCGGCCTGGACGTCCAAACTGAACGGCTGCCCGTACTGTGTGGGCACGCACAGCTGGTTCCTCAGCGAGTTCGGCGGCAGCGAGGAGCTGGTCGAAGCCGTCTCGACTGCCTCGACCGCGGAGGAGTTGCCGGTCGACGAGCGGACCCGGCCGCTGATGAAGCTGGTCGAAAAGGTCAGCACCGGCGCGTACAAGATCACCGACGCCGACTGGGAACGGGCCGCTGCCGCCGGTTGGAGCGACGCCGAGATGCTCGAGGCGGTCTTCTGCGCCAGCCTGTTCGCCTTCATCAACCGGCTGGTCGACGCGACCGGGTTGGGTACGTCGACCGACCGCAGCCGGATCGCCCGACAGGGCGACGAGTGACCTCCGGTCGGGAAGGAGTCCGGTCGTGACACAATCCCGCGCGATCCTGCTGACCGGTGCGTCGTCAGGCACCGGCATGTCATCCGGCTCGGGCCGGGCGGCCGCACTGCGCCTGCACCGGGCCGGCTGGCCGGTCTACGCCACCGGCCGCAACGTCGACGCGCTGGCCGATCTGGCCGCCGAGGGCATCACCGTGATGCATCTCGACGTCACCGACGAGGAGTCGATGGCCGCCGCGGTCAAACGGATCACCGACGAGCACGGCGCAGTCGGTACGTTGATCAACAACGCGGCGTACAGCCTCAACGGCACCATCGGGGAGACCCCGATGGACGAGGTGCGCGCCCAGTTCGAGACGAACGTCTTCGGTCTCTGCCGGCTCACCCAGATGGTCCTGCCTGGGATGCGGGAGCAGGGCGGTGGCCGGGTGGTGCTGATGTCGTCGATCTTCGGGCTGTTCGCGACGCCAGGTCGGGGCTACTACCAGGCCACCAAGCACGCGTTGGAGGCGATCGGCGACTCGCTGCGGCACGAG
>NZ_JBHMIO010000046.1:0-31454 GCF_048060275.1 Micromonospora sp. LOL_015 | reverse complement strand
AGAGGTCCGGGGAGACGGGCCGGGGGCAATCCCGGCACCGCGCCCCGGGCCTACTCAGCGGGCAGTCCTGGAGCCTCTCCTACCCACCGCACGGAGGCCGGGCCGGCCGCCCGCATCAACGAAACGGCAGCTCATCGACGCGATCCGGTGGCGGACCCGGGCCGGCGCCCCGTGGCGGGACATCCCGGACCACTACGGCTCCTGGGCGGCGGCGTACGCCCTGTTCCGCCGGTGGCAGCGCGACGGCACCTGGGCCAGGATCCTGACCAGGCTGCAGACCCTGGCCGACGCGGCGGGACGCATCGTCTGGGACGTGTCCGTTGACTCCACGATCAGCCGAGCGCACCAGCACGCCGCCGGAGCGCGTAAAAGGGGGATCTTCAGGCCGAACCGCCGGGTGGTACGGGGTCGGAACCCGACGACCACGCGTTGGGGCGTTCCCGTGGCGGACGGACCACGAAACTGCACCTGGGATGTGAGCAGGGCCGCAAGCCGCTGTCGATCGTGCTGACCGGCGGGCAGCGTGGCGACAGCCCGCAGTTCACGACGGCCCTCGACCGAGTCCGGGTGCCCGGTCCGGGTCCGGCCGGCCTCGGACCCGACCGGACCGGGTCCTGGCGGACAAGGCGTACACGTCGAAGGCGAACCGCGCCTACCTGCGTCGACGGGGTATCGCCGCGACGATCCCGTCGAAGGCCGACCAGGACGCCAACCGCCGGAAGAAGGGGTCGAAGGGCGGCAGGCCGCCGGCCTTCGACCCCGAGATCTACAAGCAGCGCCACGCGGTCGAGTGCGGGATCAACCGGCTCAAGCGCAACCGTGCCGTCGCGACCCGCTACGACAAACTCGCCGTCCGGTACGAGGCCACCGTGCAGGTCGCGGCGATCAACGAGTGGCTATGACCGACTTTGATACACGCCCTAGGCGCTAGCACCTGCGCCACAGTGGCACCGTGGTGCGCACTATCCGGGCGGAGCCCAGGACGTTGTACCCGCAGCCGACCCGGTGCCCTCGGTATCCCACGCACGGCGTCGCAGCGAGGACACGGGTCTGTGCCGCCCGAGCCCCGATGCCCTCTTCACCTTCCGAACGTACGCCTTGCCGATTGGACCCGAACCTGCCGGCTACGACGCGTCGGGAGCGCGGACGGCTCGTTGAGAGGGACAGGAGCAAGCAGAGGAGCCCGAGTGATGACCACCCCCAGCCGCGAACGAGTCATCCGGCTACCCTTCCCGGTCCAGCCGCTGAACCGTCGTCGGAGCCGCCTCGGAGAACCTACCGTCCACATCGAGCTTGTCGTCGTCGACAGCAACGGCCAGTTCGGAAAGGAGCTACGTCGGAGGCAAGGATCGGCCGTGAGACAGGCACTCCAGTGGTTCGCCGACCACCCACCGCCCAGCCACGCCGAACCATTGGACAAGGCCGAGAACGAGGCCCCGTAGCCGCTGCAGGGGCTACTTCGGCGGCAGGCTGTACCGGCAGACGATCTCCACAGGGACACGTTTTCCCAGGTCAGGTATTGTCGCGGATGCTCTGGGCCCCCCGCCGGGGGCACCCCAGAGATCAGCGAAAACGCCAGCTGACCAGCGCGTACGCAGATCAGGCGATGGACCGCCTCATGCAGCCAGGCGCACCCACCCGCGCTCGGCCTGCTGGCGACCTCTGGCCGACGTCAGTAGATGGGAACGGTCACGGATCACATGTCAGCCGTCACCACGGCCCTGACGACGTCCCGTGGGGTCCACGGTAGAGAGCTGCGGCCCTTACCCCCCAGCGAAATACGCGCAGCTAGGACGCCCGCCAGGCACACACCAGACGCCCACCGAGCACACGCGACGCCCGTCGCGACCTCGCCACGAGACACCCAAGGTCATGCGGCCTCACCACGACACCGCGTACCGCCGCCACGGCGCTGACACTGACATGCCTCCTGCCTCCCACACTGCCAAAGCACGAATGACGCGACGCTAGTGGCTTCACTAAGCCTCACCGGTTCGTCGTGACACACCACCAGAGCGGTGCGCCCTGTCCCCTTCCCCTGGAGTCCTGCCCAGGGAGCCGACAGAGCAAGCGGCAAAGCTGCCCCGAGCAGGGCAACGAGTGCCACACCGCATATCGATTTCTCATGATCAAATAGCGCATCCGGGCTCGCATCCGTTTGACAGACAGCCATCCGATGATCTTCGACGACCGAGCCGACAGCCGATTGCCGCCGATCCGAGCGAGACACCAGTCGCACGATCGGTTAGTCTAGCAAGACGTTCAGTCAGCTTCTTGCGGCGATCGGCCAAGTCAACGGCGCACTGATCTCAGGCGACAAGGGGTGCTTCGGATGGCACAAGGTGCACACTCCCACGCAAAACACTCGGCATTGCCACCCATCAGTATAAGTGATGAACGCATCCATAGCTGACGGCAATCACACAGCACCTCCGATACTCCCGAACCACCACTGTCATACGATGCACTCCTATCGACCCTCGAGTCGAAGGCCAGACCACACAGCCGAATCACCTACGACCCCGACTTCGATCGGGTCGAAGCGCGCCTTCATCGATTTGCCATTGAGGCGGCAGGAAGACTGAATGAAACTGCCACGGATCAATGCGCTACCCATCGACCGCCTGTGACACGGACCCCCACAGTGCATTGGAGATGAGATCATGGGCTTGAAGCTGTCGCTCTCCGAATTGGACGCCCGCATCATCGAGGGCATTGCCGCAGGTGAACGCACCGTACACATCGCAAACAAGGTGTACTTGAGTCGTCAGGGCGTTGAATACCATGTGAGCAAGCTACTGCGGCATCTACGCGTCCCCAACCGACCAGCCCTCATCGCGAAGGTCTATCACCTAGGCATCCTCACAGCCGGAACATGGCCACCGGAAGTCCACCGAGAAACCCTAGACTGATTCGACAAACAGACCACTCCACCGCATCTCAACCCAGCAGCAACTGACCTGCACTACTATTCATACCACTCGACAAACACGTCAGCAGGGGGCGATCCGAAGCAACATGGAAATCCAAGAACCGGGACCGTCTGACCATCCAATGGTCGTTGCGATATGTGCTTTCCACGTCGAAAACGTACGCAAGCACCTGCACCACAACCTGGCTCAACTGTCCGGCGACGAGTACTTCGTGCAGTTGGACCGGCCCAGCACACCGGAGGCGGAGCTAGTCGCAGCCGAGGTCAACGCCGCCGGCGGAACGATGCACGTTCTCGGCGCCACTAGTGGCCTGTCCGCCTCACGGAACCTCATGTTGGCCCGCTGGCCGAATCACCACGTGTTGTTCATAGACGACGACGTACGGCTGGACGCCAAGGCCGTCACGGCGATCCGCGAAGCCCTACGGGCAGGTGCGCACGTCGTCGGCGCCCGTCTCGCCCGCCCGCGGCACCTCCTACCGTGGTACGTGACGTCCGGCCAGTTCCACCTGCTCGGCTGGCACAGAGACGATCGCGACATCAAGATCTGGGGCGCCTGCATGGCGGTGGACACCGCCTTCGCCCGGGCCAACGGCCTCGACTTCGACCTGGCGCTAAGCCGCACGGGTGGCAACTTGCAATCCGGTGAGGACACCACCTTCGTCAAGCTGATGAAGGATACCGGGGCAAGAGAGCAGTTGCTGCCGGACTGCTCTGTGACGCATGACGTGGACCCCGCCCGGCTGAGCCTGCGCTACCTGCTGCGACGGGCGTACTGGCAGGGTCGGTGCGAGTCGGGACGCAACCAGGCGTGGGCCGGGCTGCGAAAGGAATGGCACCGGCACCGGACCGCCCCGGACTCCCGCCTGCGCCTGCCGCTGGCCTGCCTCTATGGTGTCGTGACCGGCTGGGGCGTCCTGCACGGTCTGCTGCTATGGAGTTGGCGACGCGCCGGCCAGTCGGCGGCTACACCGGATCGGACCTGACTCGCGTACTGCCGTCACCGGTTGACTTGGTGTTCGAGTAGATGATGCCAGCACTCGCGCACGCCGTCGGTCAGCCCAATCTGAGCCTTCCAGCCCAGCGTGGCGTGGGCCAGAGACGAGTCCAGCCAGTTTCCGCGTCCGTCGAACTGGCGGCCGCCCTCCCGTACGACTTCGATCCGACGGTCGACCACAGTGGTCACGATGGTAAGCAGGTCGGCCAGTGACGTCGGCGCCCCGGATCCCACGTTCAGCACGGCAGGAATCCCGTGTGCGCCGGTGCTGGCAGTGCGGCGATGCACCGTCTTCAGAATCGCGGCGACGTCGTCCACGTGCACGTAGTCCCGAACCACGTCAGGATCGCCGAAGACCCGGATCGGTTGCCGCCTGGCCACTGCGTCCAGCCAGTGCGAGAGCACTCCGTAGCCGTGCGCAGGGCGCTGACCAGGCCCGTAGACGTTACTGAGCCGCAGGATCACCGGACGGACGTGGTCCGTGTGGTCCAGCAGTTCCCGTTCCAAGTGGAGTTTGGCGCGGCCGTACGCAGACGATGGCCTCGTTGACGCCGATTCCGCGTACGGCGGCCAAGCATCCGGGGAATACACCGTGCCGCCGGAGCTGGCCAGGACGAACACCGGGAACCGGCCGGAACGCCGCAGGGCATCCAACACGCCGATGAGCAGGCGCCGCTCGGCGACGACGTGCTCCGGATGCCGCTCGGCCAGTGCCGGGCTGAGCCGCGCGGCGAGGAACAGGACGATTTCGGCATCGCATAGGCCGGGAGCCGGTCGCCCGTCGACCACCGGCGGGTGCGCCCTGTTGAACTGGGCAACCGGGTGGCCCGCGCTCGCCAGTTCGGTGACGAGTCGGGATCCGATGAACCCGGTGGCACCGATCACTGCTGCCGGGCACTCTCGCACCTGAACTCCCGTCACGATGACTCGGTGCGAGCGACCGGGTGCAGACCGGCAGCCGCCGGGTGGCTGAGGGCAGCCAGGGCGGGGACGGTGAACACTTGTTCGTCGTCGCCGGTCGGTGCCACCGCCCGGGCAGACCGCAGGAGCGTGTACGCCCGCACCAGGTCGGGATGGACACCGGGCGGCGGCCGGTAGCCCGGATCGGCGAGGACGAAGGCCACTGGGCAGCCGAGTGCGCGCGCCGGCAGTACGTCGTGGTCGACCCGGTTCCCGACAACCAGCAGGTCGGCGGGAGCGACGCCGAGGTGTTCCAGGGCGAGCCCCAACAGTGCCGAATCGGGCTTGGCGATGCCGACGAGCGAGTCGAGAAAGATCGCCGCGCAGGCTTCGGTCAATCCCCATGCGTCCAGTACCCGGGCGCACTCCGGTGGCTGGTTGGCGACGACCACGGTCGGGACTTCTCGGGCTATCGCCGTCGCTGTCCGGACCGCACCCGGCATCTCCTGGGCGAGTTCGTGCCAGGCGCTACGAATCCGCGCCCAGCCTCGCGCCGCAGCCGGCGAATGCAGCAGCGTCTGGCCAGCGGGATCATCGGCCGAGGAGCGGTAGAAGCGCTCGACGTGCTCGATGAAGGCGGATTGGGTGATCGCCGGACCGGCGGAGTTCAACAGGTCGTACGTCGCCTGCAGCCAGGCCAGCTCGAAAGGCTCATCATAGTAGATGACCCCGCCGACATCCAGCGCCACGGCACCGTATCCGGTCATGGTCAGTCACTCCCGCGTCGACGACGGTACCCGTGCGATCGTCGCATGGCGGGTAATGACCGATCGAGCCTCCGGCGACAGATTAAGAATTTCACCAGTGAATACTAGGTTTTCCCTCATCATCTCTCGATGACCCGCGTTCAGTCGACGGCCCATCGCGTATCGTTCGTCACAGAATTACGATTCCAAGGAGGCGGGCAAATGCGTGTAGGAACCATCGACATCGGAATCGAGGACCACCAGATCGAGGCATATAAACGTGACGGATTCACCGCTCTTCCCCGACTTGCCGAAGACCCGGAGATCGCGTGGCTACGCAGCATCTACGATCGCCTTTTCGCAGATCACGCAGCCCCTGATACCGGCGACTACCGAGACATCGCGGGCCGCAACGACATTGCCGAACCAGCCCGCCTTCCGCAGATAATTCGACCTGAAAAATATGCCCCCGAATTGCTGCAGAGTGCACACTTCGCCCGATGCCGGGCCGTCGCCTCCGCTTTCCTTGGAATCCCCGGGGACCAGCTCGACTTCTACGGGCATGCCATCCTGAAGCCACCCCGCTACGGGGCACCGACGCCGTGGCACCAGGACGAGGCGTACATGGACCCGAAATGGGCGTGGCGAGGCTTGAGTGTCTGGACACCACTCGATGACGCCACCGTAGAGAGCGGATGTCTGCAGTACATACCGGGTGGCCACCGGAAACCCGTGCTGCCGCACCATCACATCGACCATGACGACCGGATCGACGGGCTGATGACGGACGAGATCGACGACTCGACCGCAGTCGCCTGTCCGCTGCAACCCGGCGAGGCGGTCATCCACGACTTCCGTGCACCGCACTACGCCGGGCCGAACCAAACGGACCAGCCGCGGCGGGCGTACGTATTGGTCTTCATGGGGCGGCCCGTCGAAGTCGCTGCCCCGGAGCCACGTCCCTGGCTGAAGAAGACCTGACCGCCGGCCAGCCGGTCCGGCTTGCCAGGCACGCCCTGGGCAGGCGGTCCCCGGCGTCCTGCCACGCGTTGCGCTCGCGGCGACCACGGTGACCACGGTGACCACGGTCATGCCGGGCCGGATGCCGCCGCACTCCGATGGGAACGGCACTCCGCCGCCGGCAGGACAGCACGCCACCGGTCAAGCCCAAGCCGCTCACGACCGAAAGAGCCGTACCCCAAGATATATCCACCCTGGCCACTGGCACAGGCCGGGCAACTGCTAGGGATAAAGCTCGAGTGATACGACTAGACTTTACCACCACTGGCTACTGGATGGCGCTACGCTAACCGGTACCCACACATTTGCGGCCCACTGTGTATCGACCTTGTACCCGACCAGCAGCCATGCAATGGTGGTTTCGGTCGTGCGCACACGACCAGGGCCGAAATAGCGTAAACGGAAGCGGGCGATGGCTACAGACACGGCGTATTCTTCGGCGGCGGGAGACCTGCGGGGACCGATCACACCGGAAGGCCACACCATGGTCGACCTGCTGACCGGCGTACTACCGCAGATCCGCTCGGAGGCCGGTGACAACGACCGAGAGGGCGCCTTCCCGGTCGAGGTGTTCGGACAGTTCGCCAAACTCGGCCTGATGGGCGCGACGGTGCCCGCCGCGCTCGGCGGCCTCGGCGTCCACCGGCTGTACGACGTCGCCGTGGCTCTGAGGCGGCTGGCCGAGGCCGACGCCTCGACTGCCCTGGCCCTGCACGTTCAGCTCAGCCGCGGGCTCACCCTCACCTACGAATGGCTGCACGGCCCGCCGCCGGTCCGGGCGCTGGCCGAGCGGTTGCTGCGAGCCATGGCAACGGGAGAGGCCGCCATCTGCGGGGCTCTGAAGGACCCGCCGGGCGTGGTCACCGAACTGACCGCCGACGGCTCCGGCGGCTGGCTGCTCAACGGCCGCAAGACTCTGGTCAGCATGGCGCCGATCGGCACGCACTTCTTTGTGCACGCCCAGCGCCGCGATGCCGGCGGTCAGGTGCTGCTGACCGTACCGGTGGTACGCCGCGACGCGCCAGGGCTGACCGTCGCCGAGCACTGGGATGGCCTCGGCATGCGGGCGTCCGGCACCCTCGACGTCAGCTTTCACAACTGCCCCGTCGCCACCGACCGGATCCTCGAGCGCGGGCCGGCCGGTGCCCGCCGGGACGCCGTCCTGGCCGGGCAGACGGTCAGCTCGATCACCATGCTCGGGATCTACGCCGGCATCGCGCAGGCCGCGCGGGACCTCGCCGTCGAGGTGTGCGCTCGCCGCTGGTCGGAGCCGCCGTCCGCCGTTCGCACCCGGGTAGCCGAGATCGACGCCCGGCTGTACGCACTCCACGCAGTCACCGGCACCGCCCTACTCAACGCGGATCTCCTCGCCGCCGACCTGACCGGTGACCTCGACGAACGCGGGCGCGCAATGATGACGCCGTTCCAGTACGCCAAGATGACCGTCAACCAGCTGGCCCCGGCAGTCGTCGACGACTGCCTCTCACTGGTCGGTGGCCAGGCGTACGCCGGTCGGCACCCGTTGGCGCGGCTCTATCGCGATGTACGGGCCGGCGGCTTCATGCAGCCTTACAGCTATGTGGACGGCGTCGAGTATCTGAGCGGCCAGGCGCTGGGCTCCGACCGGGACAACGACTACATGAGCGTCCGCGCGCTCCGCGCCTAGAGTCCGGCGTGAGAAAGGCGAACATGACCATCCGAGTGTGGGACTACCTGCCGGAATACGAGAAGGAGCGGACCAATCTGCTCGACGCGGTGGAGACGGTCTTCGAGTCCGGCAACCTCGTGCTCGGTCGCAGTGTGCAGGGCTTCGAGAGTGAGTTCGCCGCGTACCACCATGTGCCGCACTGTGTCACGGTGGACAACGGGACCAACGCCATCAAGCTCGCTCTGCAGGCGTTGGGCGTAGGGCCCGGCGACGAGGTGATCACAGTCGCCAACACCGCGGCACCGACCGTCCTGGCGGTCGACGCCGTAGGCGCCACCCCCGTCTTCGTGGACGTTCGGGGGGACGACTACCTGATGGACACCACTCAGGTATCCGATGTGATCACCCCCGCGACCAAGGCACTCCTGCCCGTCCACCTGTACGGCCAGTGTGTGGAGATGGCGCCGCTCGAGCGGCTGGCCCGCGAGCACGGGCTGCTGGTGTTGGAGGACTGCGCGCAGTCGCATGGCGCTCGGCACAGAGGGCGACTCGCCGGCACCATCGGCGACGCCTCGGCCTTCTCCTTCTACCCCACGAAGGTGCTGGGCGCGTACGGCGACGGCGGCGCGGTACTCACCGACAATGAGTCCGTTGACCGCGACCTGCGCCGGCTGCGCTACTACGGCATGGAGAACGTGTACTACGTGGTCCAGACTCCCGGCCACAACAGCCGGCTGGACGAGGTACAGGCGGAGATCCTCCGGCGCAAGCTGGGCCGACTCGACGAGTACATCGCCGGACGCCGCGCGGTGGCTGAGCGCTACGCCGCCGGGCTGGGCGACGTCGCCGGCGCGACGGGTCTCGTGCTGCCGACGCTCGCCGACGGCAACGACCACGTCTACTACCTCTACGTGGTCCGTCACCCGCAGCGAAACACGATCATGGAACAGTTGAACCGGCGCGGGATCACGCTGAATATCAGCTACCCGTGGCCGGTGCACACCATGACCGGATTCTCGAAGCTCGGCTATGCCGTCGGGTCGCTGCCGGTCACCGAGCAGGTGGCCGGTGAAATCTTCTCCTTGCCGATGTACCCGTCCTTGCCGACCGACGTACAGGACCAGGTGATCGGCGCACTGCGCGACGTACTCACGGCTCTCTGAGCCACCGGTATCACTGTAGGAGACCACTGATGACCGATTCAGCCGGGCAGGCACGGCCGCAGGGAACCTGCCGGGCCTGCGGCGGAACTGTCATGCAGTTCCTCGAGCTCGGCCGCCAGCCACTGTCCGACCGTTTCCTGAGCCAACCGGAGATCCACCAGGAGTACTTTTTCCACCTGGCAGTCGGCGCCTGCGAGAGGTGCACGATGGTTCAACTGATGCACGAGGTCCCCCGAGAACAGATGTTCCACGAGGACTACCCGTACTATTCGTCCGGCTCGGCGGCCATGCAGAAACACTTCGTGGACACAGCCCGACATTTGTTGGGCACGGAGGCCGCCGGTCCGGACCCGTTCGTGGTCGAGATCGGCTGCAACGACGGGGTGATGCTGCGGACCGTACACGAGGCCGGGGTCCGGCATCTGGGCTTCGAACCGTCGGGTAAGGTCGCGAAGGCCGCGCGGGCCAACGGCGTGCGGGTACGCGGGGACTTCTTCGAGGAGTCCACCGCGCGTGAGGTACGGGCGAGCGACGGACCCGCAGACGTTGTCTTCGCGGCGAACACCATTTGCCACATTCCCGATCTGGACTCGGTCCTGCAGGGCGTCGACGCGCTGCTCGGGCCAGACGGCGTCTTCGTCTTCGAGGACCCGTACCTTGGCGACATCTTGGCAAAGACGTCGTTCGACCAGATCTACGACGAGCACTTCTTCCTGTTCTCGGCGCGCTCCGTACGGGCGTTGGCCGCGTCGTTCGGGTTCGAGCTGGTCGATGTCGAGCGGCTGCCCGTGCACGGGGGCGAGGTTCGGTACACGCTGGCGCGGGAGGGTACGCGCCGCCCGGCGGACCGGGTCGCCGCGCTGATCGCTGAGGAGGACGTGGGGGAGGTCGCGACGCTGGCCCGGCTGGACCGGTTCGCCGGCGATGTCAGACGAGTCCGCGACGACCTGCGGGCACTGCTGGAGCGGTTGAAGGTGGAGGGCAGGCGGGTGGTCGCGTACGGTGCAACCGCGAAGAGCGCGACCGTGACGAACTTCTGCGGTATCGGCCCTGATCTGGTGTCCTGCGTCTACGACACGACGCCCGCCAAACAGGGCCGCCTAACCCCGGGTACGCACATCCCGGTTCGATCCGCAGACGGGTTCTCGGCCGACTCGGCGGATTACGCGCTGCTCTTCGCCTGGAACCACGCCGACGAGATCATGGCGAAGGAACAGGCGTTCCGACAGGCCGGCGGAGCGTGGATCCTGTATGTCCCACAAGTACACGTCCGAGGCTGAGCGTGTCCGTGCTGGAGGCGACCGAACTGGCCGTCAAGGGAGCATTCGTCTTCGCCCCGCAGATCTTTGCCGACCCGCGCGGGGTCTTCCTGTCCCCGCATTTGGGCTCGGTATTCACCCAGACGCTCGGTTACCCGTTGTTCCCTGCTGCACAGACGAGTTACAGCGTCTCCCGCCGCGGCGTCGTCCGCGGGTTGCACTACACGGCGACGCCGCCCGGCACGGCCAAGCTCGTCTCCTGCCCACACGGTCGGGTTCTCGACCTGGTTCTGGACGCCCGGATCGGGTCGCCCACCTTCGGGCGCTGGGACAGCGTGGTCCTCGACTCCCGTGACTTCAAGTCGGTGTACCTGCCAGTAGGGGTGGCACACATGTTCGTGGCGCTGGAGGACGACACGGTGATGTCATACGTCCTCTCCACCGAGTACGTGTTCGAGAACGAGCAAGCGCTGTCACCGCTGGACGCCACGCTCGGCCTGCCCATCCCTACGGATGTCGAGCCGATCCTGTCGGATCGGGACCGGACCGCCGTCACCTTCGCGCAGGCCGACAAGGCCGGCCTGCTTCCCCGCTATGAAACCTGCGCCGAGATCGAGGCGGGCTTCCGTCTGGCTGCAGGTCGCGGTATCCGGCCTAGCTGAGCGCCCGCACCGTCCGGCGTATGCCTTCACTGAGGCCGACCCGGGGGCGCCATCCGGTCACGGCGGTGAAGGCGGATGCGTCAACCACCATACTGTGAAAGTCCGTCAGCCGGGCGACGGCGGGCGGCGCGACGGAGACGACCGGCACTGGCGGGCGCCCCGTCTCGGCGGCGACCAGCGCGGCAATCGTCCGAAACAGGTCGCCGACTGGCTCGCCGTGCCGGCTGCCGAGTGGCCAGTGCCGGCCGACGAGGGCATCCACGTGGTCAAGCGCGGCGACGAACGCGGCTGCCGCGTCGTGCACGTAGAGCAGCTCCCGCTGGATGGTGCCGTCGTGCCACATGGTCAGTGGTTCACCGGCCAGCGCACGACGGATCATCGTCGACACGACCCCGCGATCAGGACCGCCGCCCGGGTGGGCCGGCCCGAAGACCGTGGGCATCCGCAGGGTGATACCCCGCAGGACACCATCGGCGGAGGCCCGGTCGAGCAAAACCTCGGCAGCCAGCTTCTGCCGGTCGTACTCGGTCTCCGGGTGGTCTGGCTCGGTACCGTCGATGGGGGTACGGCGCGCCCGGCCCACCTGCGACGCCGAACCGGCGAAGACGACCGCGAGCTGTCCGGGCCTGGTCCGGGCGACATCGACCAGGTCGCGGACGACATCGACGTTCACCCGCGCTGCGGCGCTGTCGCCGTCGGTGCCGCGCCACCCGGCGGTGTCGAGCACCAGGTTGATCACGGCGTCCGCGCCGTCCACCGCCGCCGCCGTCGCACCCTCGTCGGTGAGATCAGCGCTGGCCACCTCGAACTCGGCAGGCCCCGATTTTGGTACCACCGCGGGTCGGCGGGAGATCGCCCGAACGGTGACCGGCCGCTCGGCAAGCAACGTCAGCAGGGCGGATCCCACGAATCCGGAGGCACCGAGCACCACGATCAGCGGCCGGTCCGTCATCGCCCGGGGACTCCGGCCCGGTAGAGCGCCTGCCAGTAGAAGGTCCATGGGACGGTCCTCGCATCGGCCAACAGGGTCCAATCGCAGGCCGGACTATAGACGTCGATAAATTTTTGGGCCTGTGCCGCAACAGCACGATTGTCATGGATATCCACGATGTCCTGCAACAGGCCGGTCCGCAGCGCGAGCGCGACGACCGCATCGCCCTGCGAATGCCCGTCCAGACTCTTGTCGAGATACTTGCCAACCGGATTGTTGACGTACAGATGACCGGCATGAGTGGCGATGAGGTCCAGGTAGGCGCGGACGGTCTCGGGAGTCATCTCCGCAAATGAGTCGATATTGATAGCCAGGTCGAATCGGAGCTTTCGTAGCGCTCCATCAGCCTCCGCCTGGTCCACGCCGTGGAAGTGAATCCTGTTGAGTTGCTCGGGCATCAGCACCACTCCGAGGTACCGGCGGGCCAGATCGAGCGAATTCTCCAGATCGACGATGTGGTATGCGGATATGTCACAGTTGGACATCAACGCATGGCAGGTCCGGCCGTATCCGGCACCGATCTCCAAGATGCTCGCACCGGCAAGGGCCAGCCGATTCTCGATGAACTCCAACTCGAGCACGGCCTGCAAGTAGTCCATGCAGACTTCTTCGCCCTCGTAGGTGATCGAGAAGGGATCGCCCACATGACGGTTGGGGATGCGGCGCAGTCGGGCCCAGTTGGCCGGGCTGAGGCCTGCGGCAAGGTTGAAAATCAGAGTCTTCAGATATCGCACGCCGTTGACCCGAGGATCCCAGAGTGCCAGTTTGTAGTTCACCTCACCTGACTTGAAGCCGGCCAGATCGGCGACGGCCTCCTTGGTGACCTGGGTATTGTTGTAGCGCTCCCAGAGCGGGCTGCGGCCGTACCTATGACTCATCTGCACCCCTGCCGAATCGAATCAACCGCTGGTCAACGTACCGGCTATTTATCAGCAGTTCACCTAGTCCATGTTCGGACGGTTGTGGAAGGTCCTGGTCGTAGGGACTCGGGCCAGGACCTCGGGCCAGGACCTCGGCGCTGACCCGCTTCTCAGACCAGTGTGGCACCCGCCGCTCGCAGCAACGCCCGCACCATGCTGGGGAAATCAACGCTCGGACGCCAGCCTGTTGCGGCCCGCAACCGGCTCGCGTCGCCGACCAACGGGATGTCCGGCCGGGTGAGCACGGCGGCGTTCTCCTCGACGTGGTCCCGCCAGTCCAACCCGACCGCAGCGAAGGCCGTCGCCACGAAATCGCCGACGGTGTGCCGTACCCCGGACGCCACCACATAGTCGGCCGGTGCCTCCAGGCTGAGGATTCGCTTCATCGCCTCCACGTAGTCTGGTGCGTAACCCCAGTCCACTACAGCCGTCAGGCTGCCGAGGACGAGGCGATCGGCTTCGCCACGCTGAATGCGCACAGCCGCGTCCACTATCTTCCGGGACACGAAACCCGGGCGCCGGAGCGGAGACTCGTGGCTGTAGAGGATGCCCACCGAGGCGAACACCCCCCGCGCACGGTAGGCGCGACAGTGCAGCAATCCAGCCGCTTTGCTGATGCCATAGACCGAGGTCGGTCGCAGTGGCGTTCTCTCGTCCTGCACCGGCGTGTCGGGCTCGCCGAAGACGTGCGACGAGGCGGCGTAAAACAACCTGGTGGCCGGGCTGTGCCGCCCGACAGCCTCCAGGAAGTGCACCGCAGCCAACGTGTTGACGGCGTACGAGCGGTGACTGAGCTGCACCGGATCGACGACCGCATCCTGCGACGAGCCGTGCACCGCCGCCAGTAGGTACACCTCGTCCGGTCGCAGCCCGGTCACCAGCTCGGTCACATCGTCCGGCCGGGTGATGTCGACGGCGCCGTGCCGCCCCACCGGCACCACCCGGTACCCCTGCGTCCGCAGCAACTCGCTCAACAGCGCCCCGTCCTGGCCCTCGGCGCCTACCACGATCGCCGTCGGCACGGTCAGACCCGAGTCAAGGTCGGCGGCCTGGCCACGACCAGTGGAAACCCGCCGCCATTCATATGGTTGACCCCTTTCATATCGGCTCCCGACGGCCGGCGCGAGTTCGCGGCCACGTCTCCGAAGTTCGCTTCCCGCAGGTGGAGCTCACGATATCCGACAATATGTTTGCCGGTAAAGCGTTGGACGGGCACGCCGACCAAGTCTAGATGAAACCCTCGAACTGACCGAACCTCGACCACGGGTGTGGTGTACATCGCGCCAGCGCCGCTATCTTTACGGAATGCGCATGGAGGGTTCGTGAAGTTATTTTTTATGCCGGGTCCGGCGAAATCGAACGTATTCGGCCTCGGCTCCTTGGCTGTCGCCGCGCGGGTGAACGGTCACGACGTCATTCTCGCGTCCACCGCAGAGGCGACCGCTGCGGCGACGACCATCGGCCTGCCTGCCATGACGACGAGTGGGCTGTCGCTGACGCAGCTGATGACGACTGACCGCGCCGGCAACCCGCTACGGATTCCCACTGACGAGGCCGACCTGCCGATCTTCGTCGGGAACATGTTCGGTCGGCTGGCCGCCGTCAGCCTCGGGCCGACACGCGAACTGGTCACCCGCTGGCGGCCGGACGTCCTGGTCAGTGGGCCGCACGCCTACACCGGCCCGCTGCTGGCCGCCGAGTTCGGATTGCCCTGCGTCCGGCACCTGCTGACCGGGACCCCGGCCGACCGAGAGGGAACCCACCCCGGTGTCGAGGACGAGCTCCGGCCCGAACTCGACGCGCTCGGCCTCGACCGAATACCCAACTTCGACCTAGCAATCGATATCTTTCCGGCGAGTATCCGACCCGTGGGCAGACCGGTGCAGCCCATGCGGTGGACTCCCACCAACGAGCAACGCCCCGTCGAACCGTGGATGGTCACCCCAGGGCAGCGCCGCCGGGTGCTGCTGACCGCGGGCAGCCTGGCAACACCGACGCACGGCATCGACCTGCTGCGGACCCTGGTGGCCGCGCTCGCGGGCCTGGACGTCGAACTGATCGTTGCTGCCCCTGACCAGGTCGGCGCCCTGTTGCGAGAAGAGCCCGGGGTCACCGATGCGGGCTGGGTTCCCCTGGACATGGTGCTGCCCACCTGCGACCTGATCGTGCACCATGCCGGCACGATGACCGCGCTCACGGCGCTGCAGGCCGGTGTCCCGCAGCTGATCATCCCGCAGGACCGCCGGTTCGTCGACTGGGCCAACATGCTGGCCAGTAAGGATGTCGCGATCACCCTGCCGCCCGGCGGGGACACCCCGGACACACTCGCCCGCGCCGCCCGCGTCCTGCTGACCGAGCCGCTCCACGCCGCCGCCGCGCGTGCCATGGCCGACGAGATCGCCGCGATGCCCCTGCCGGTCACCGTCCTCGACGTGTTGAAGGGCCTGACCGCATAGAAGCGGTCATCTTTGAGGGTTTTCCCGGGATCTCCCGTCCTACAGTCGATGCTGATTCCCGTCCATGCTGGCGAAAAGGGAAAACCATTTTGACGACTGCGCCGGATCGAACCGTTCACCTCTACCGACAGATGCGCCTGATTCGGGAATTCGAGGAGCACTGCCTCGAAATGGCCCTCACCGGTACGATCGTCGGTGGAATCCACCCCTACATTGGTCAAGAGGCTGTCGCGGTGGGCGTGAGTGCCCATCTGAGGCCGGACGACGTCGTCACCAGCACTCACCGCGGACACGGGCACGTGCTCGCGAAGGGCGCCGATCCGAAACGAGCGATGGCCGAGCTGTACGGTGCCAGCACCGGCCTCAACCGGGGGCGTGGTGGATCGATGCACGCCGCCGACATGGGACTGGGCATCTACGGCGCGAACGGAATCGTGGGCGCGGGTGCGCCGATCGCGGTGGGCGCAGCATGGGCGGCCCGGCGCCAGGGCCGCGACCAGCAGGTAGCGGTAGCGTTCTTCGGCGACGGCGCGCTCAGCCAGGGCGTGGTGCTCGAGGCCTTCAACATGGCCGTGCTGTGGTCGCTGCCGGTGCTGTTCGTCTGCGAGAACAACGGTTACGCCACCAGCCTGCCGATCGGTCGAGGGCTGGCGGGTGATCCGGTGCGCCTGGCGGCCGGGTTCGGCCTGACCGTCGCGGCGGTCGACGGGATGGACGTCGAAGCCGTGTCTGCGGCAGCCGGCCGGGCAGTGGCCGCCTGCCGCGCCGGTGGCGGACCGCACTTCCTCGAATGCGCGACCTACCGGTTCCACGGCCACCACACTGTGGAACACCTGATGGGCATCGACTATCGCGACCCGACCGAGGTGGCCGACTGGAAGGCGCGTGATCCGCTGATCCGCCAGCGCGCCCGTCTCGCGCCGGCGGTCGCCGCCGAGGTCGACGCCGAGATCACCGCGCTGATCGCCGAAGCTGCCGCGTTTGCCGGTACCAGCCCCGGATCCGACCCGGGCGACGCCCTGGACTACCTGTACGCCGGCACGACGCCGACACGGCCGGGAGCGTGATCTGATGCCGAGCCTTTCCTACGTCGCGGCGTTGAACCAGGCCCTGCACGACGAAATGGCCCGTGACGAGCGGGTGTGTGTCCTCGGTGAGGACGTGAGTCTGGGCATCACCGGCATCACCAAGGGACTGGCCGAGGTGCACGGCACCGGCCGGGTAGTGGACACACCCCTGTCCGAGCAGGCGTTCACCAGTCTGGCCACCGGGGCCGCCATCGCCGGCCAGCGGCCCGTCGTGGAGTTCCAGATCCCGTCACTGCTCTATCTGGTGTTCGAGCAGATCGCCAACCAGGCGCACAAGTTCTCGCTGATGACCGGCGGCCAGGCCAGCGTCCCGGTCACCTACCTGGTGCCCGGCTCCGGGTCCCGGTCCGGCATGGCCGGACAACACTCCGACCACCCGTACAGCCTGCTCGCGCACGTCGGCATCAAGACCGCGGTGCCGGCGACGTCCAGCGACGCGTACGGCCTGCTGCTGTCGGCGATACGAGAGCCTGACCCGGTTGCCGTCTTCGCGCCTACCCTGCTGATGGGCACGTCCGAGGAGATCGACGGTGACCTCGACGCCGTGCCGCTGGGCAGTGCCCGGGTGCACCGTGAAGGCACGGATGTCACCGTGGTGGCCGTTGGTCATCTGGTACCGGTTGCCCTTCAGGTGGCTGCCGAGCTTGCCGCAGAGGCGTCGGTCGAGGTCGTCGACCCACGCACGGTCTATCCGGTCGACTGGGAGACGCTGGGCAAGTCGGTCACCCGGACCGGCCGGCTGGTGGTGATCGACGACTCGAACCGGATGTGCGGATTCGGTGCCGAGATCGCGGCGACCGCAGTTGAGGAGTTCGGGCTGGCGGTGCCACCCAGGCGGCTGTCTAGACCAGACGGTGCGGTCATCCCGTACGCGCTGAACCTGGACCACGCGCTGCTGCCCGACGCGCTCGGGCTCGCCGAGGCCATCCGTGCGGTGCTGCGGTAAGGGCGGTGCGGAAAGTAGACGCGGCGTTGGAGTGGAGACTGGCAGATGACATCGGGACATCCCCGGGTTACGACGATCACGGTGAGCACCAACGAGATCAAGTGGCTGCGTCGCTGCTTGACGGCGCTGGTCGACAGCGACACCGAAGGCTTTGACCTAGACGTGCGCCTGATCGACAACGCCTCGACCGACGGCAGCACGGACCTGGTCACCCGCGAGTTTCCCACCGTGAAGCTCATCCGCAACCCCACCAATCTTGGATTCACCGGGGCCAACAACGTGGGCATCCGGGCTGCGCTCGCCGACAAGGCCGACTACATATTCTTGGTCAACCCGGACACCTGGGTCCCGCCGCGGCTGGTCCGGGCAATGGTCGAGTTCGCCGAGCGGTGGCCCGAGTACGGGATCATCGGTCCACTGCAGTATCGCTACGACGACGACTCGACCGAACTGACCGAATTCAACGACTGGACGCACACCGCGCTGTGGCTGGGCGAACAGCACGCGTTCGCGAGTGACCGACTGGATCATCCGTCCCCGGCCGGCAGTCCCGCCGGCCGCGCGCCGCGAACCCTGGAGCACGCCTACGTCCAAGGTGCCGCACTGTTCGCGCGAGCGACGACGCTTCGAGAGATAGGCATGCTCGACGAGGTCTTCCATACCTACTACGAGGAAGTGGACCTCTGCCGGCGGGCCAGATGGGCAGGCTGGCGGGTGGCCCTGCTGCTCGACGAGGGCCTCCAGCACCATGGCGGTGGCGGCGCGACAACACGCAGCACGTACACCCGGGTCCACATGCGGCGCAACCGCTACTACTGTCTGCTCACCGATGTGGACTGGAGCCTGGTCAAGGCGGCCCGGCTGGCCACCCGATGGCTCCTGGCAGACCTGTCGGGCAGGAGCGTGGTCGGCAGGATCGACCCGCTGACCGGCGTACGGGAGACCGTGGCCGCGATGCGGTGGCTGGCGGGCCAGACCCCGACCATAGTAAGACGTCGGCAGAGTCATCGCGGGTTGCGCGCGGGCCGGGCGGCGGCACAGCGTGCGGTGGCGTCATGACCGGGCCCCGCATTCTGATCTCCGGCAACTTCCACTGGCAGGCGGGGTTCAGTCACACCGTGGCCGGCTACGTCCGGGCGGCCCGCGAGGCAGGCTGTGAGGTCCGGGTCAGCGGCCCGTTGTCGCGTATGAACGACCAGGTGCCCCGACATCTGCCCGTCGAACCGAACCTCGATTGGGGCACACACCTGGTGGTGATGTTCGAGGCCCGGCAGTTCCTGACCCCCGAGCAGATCGAACTCGCCCGTACCTTCCCCCTGTCACGCCGGCTGGTCGTCGACTTCGACCTGCACTGGGCTGACGAGCAGCCGGAGCTGGGCGCCGACGGCACGGCAGGCAAGTACACCGCCGAGAGCTGGCGCACTCTGTACAGTGCGCTGAGTGATCTGGTGCTGCAGCCGAGGATCGCCAACTCGATGCCGCCGGGAGCGGAGTACTTCCAGTGCTACGGCATGCCCGAGACCGTATGTCATCCGTTGTCACTCGGCCGCGAACGGGACTACGACCTGCAGTACATCGGCAGCAACTGGTGGCGTTGGAAACCGCTGACCGCCGTGGTGGAGGCTGCGGCTACGCTTCGGCCCACTCCCCGGATCCGGGTCTGCGGACGCTGGTGGGACGGCACCACCTGTCCCGGTTTCGAAGACGCGACCACTGGCGTGCCGGGCTGGCTGGCCGAGCGTGGCATCGAGGTCTGCCCGCCAGTGCCGTTCGGGCGGGTCATCGCGGAGATGGGCCGGTCACTGATCTCACCGGTCCTGGTCCGTCCCCTGGTGGCAGGCACGGGATTGCTGACCCCGCGGATGTTCGAGACCCTGGCATCGGGCAGCTTGCCGGCCCTCTCCGCTGACGCGGAGTTCCTCGCCGTTGTCTACGGCGACGAGTGCGAGCACCTGCTACTCGGCGCCAATCCGGCCACGACGCTCGCCCGCCTCATCACGGACTTCGAGCGCCATGCCCAGGTCGTCGGTCGGATTCAGGACCGGCTGCGGGTGGAGTATGCCTATCCTCGCGTCCTTCGGAACCTTCTGGCCTTCTTCGGGTGAGGGGCCCCAGGCGCCACCGATGACGACGCCGCCTGCTGACCGATTGATACCCTGGCACGCGGAGAGACAGGAGCAGGGTGGGCTATCGGTACGAAACGACACGGTCTGACCATGGTGATCTCGCCAGCGGTGCGGTCCTGCGTTCCGCCCCGGGACTTCCCGCCTTTCCCGTCCGGCTCGCGTCCGAGGTGTTCCAGCGCGCCCTCAAGGTGCGCGGCGGCACCGCTCCGGCGGTCCTGTGGGATCCGTGCTGCGGCAGCGGCTACCTGCTGACCGTGCTCGGGGTCCTGCATCGGCGGAGAATCGAAGCACTACTGGCCTCTGATATCGACGCCGGCGCTTTGGCGTTGGCGTCAGCCAACCTGAAGCTGCTCACCGACGGCGGAATGGCGGTGCGGGCTGCGGAACTGGCCGAGCGCGCCCAGCGCTTTGGCAAGCCCGGCTACGCCGAAGCTGCGGCAGCTGCTGGGCGACTGGGCCGCCGCCTGGAGGCCGGCGGCGGCCCTGTGCCACACGCCGTCCGGCAGGCCGACGTCTTTGATCCGGTGGCGCTCGCGTCTGCGGTCAAGGGGTATGCACCCGACCTGGTCGTGACAGACGTGCCGTACGGCGAGCAGACGGAGTGGACTGGTGACCACGCCGGCCAGGGCCTCCCCGGGATGCTGACCGCTCTTGCCGCGGCGCTCCGGCCGACTGCGGTGATCGCGGTGATCGTACGAGGGCGCAGGGTTCCGCCGGTCGGCGGTGTGCGACCCCGGCAGAAGTTGCGGGTCGGTACGCGAGCAGTGGCCCTGTTCGTGGCCGCCGATCTCGCCGGCACCGGACCGCACTGACGGTAACAGCCTGGGCCGACGGCAGAAGTCTGGATTGTCCGTTCTCGACGCGCAGTTGACCCCGATGGTCCGACAGCCTGGCACCAGATACCGTGCCAGCTGGTGGATCGACAGGATGGCGGGGATGAGCATGCCGAGGTCGCACAGCGGAGTTGGTTGGGCCGATCTGGTCGCAACGATCATCAAGTGACTGGTCCGCTTTGGGGGGCAGGCCCTAGTAGCCTCCCTATAATGCATTCGTGGAGGGTGATCCCTGCTCTATTTTCCAGTAACGTGAGCCACAGCAACGGGACATGCGCCCTTTCCCTCGGGGGCAACCCGGTAGTTCGCCATCCTTCGATGCGGCCACCTCGAAGGATGGTCCCAGGGCTGGGAGATTATCCTGACTAGGCGAGCGCTGATCACAGGGATTACCGGCCAGGACGGCACCTATCTGGCGCGGCACCTGTTGGCCGCCGGATATGAGGTCTTCGGGATGGTACGCGGCCACACTGCGCCAACCGTGTGCCACCCCGGACAATTACATCCGGACGTGACGCTTGTAAGCGGGGATCTGATGGACCAGCCAAGCCTGCTCTCAGTGGTCGGGCAGGTCCAGCCGGACGAGGTCTACAACCTCGGTGCGCTCTCCTACGTCCCCGTGTCGTGGCGGCAGTCCACAGCCACCGCACAGGTCACCGGGATGGGCGTGCTGCGCATGCTCGAAGCGATCCGGATCACCGCAGGAATCACTAGCTCACGAACCCCCGACTTTAGCCATCCCCGATTCTATCAGGCGTCGTCGTCAGAGATGTTCGGCAAGGTTCGAGAAACACCACAGAACGAGCTGACACCATTTCACCCACGCAGTCCTTACGGCGTGGCCAAAGCCTTCGGCCACTACACGGTACAGAGCTACCGCCAATCGTACGGCATGTTCGCGGTCTCCGGAATGCTCTTCAATCATGAGTCACCGATACGCGGGCCGGAGTTTGTGACGCGGAAGGTTTCGCTCGGCGCGGCGGCCGTCAAGCTGGGGCTGCGAAAATCGTTGCGGCTGGGCAACCTGGAGGCCGAGCGTGACTGGGGTTTTGCTGGGGACTACGTCCGCGGCATGGCACTGATGCTCGCTCAGGACGAGCCCGACGACTACGTCCTGGGCACCGGGACTGCGCACAGCGTACGCGAACTCGTCGAGCTCGCGTTCGCCCATGTCGAACTGAACTGGCGTGACTACGTCGTCCTCGACGAGGCGCTTCAGCGTCCCGCCGAGGTCGACCTACTCTGCGCCGACCCGACCAAGGCTCGGCAGAGACTCGGTTGGAAACCAACAGTTCCCTTCGAGGAGATGATCGCGATGATGGTCGACAGCGATCTGGACCTGCTGTCGGATCCGCAGCGCCACGGCGACGGCGTCATTCGCGAGCTGGCCGATCTGTGGTGAGGGAGCTGCCCGCGTTGCCCGAGAGCAAACTGATGACGCTGGATGAGGACCGGCGGCTCTTCGGGGTCGCCGTGGTCGTCGACCGCGCCACGCTGCCGTGGGACGGTTGCCACCGCGATGTCGAAGCACGCAGTGCGCTCGCCTGCCTGCGCAGGCTGTGGTGAGCGAGGTGCCGGAACGGGTCGTGGTGGACGGTCCTGTTCGGTTCGGCGTGCTGGGGTGCGCCGACATCGCTCGTCGACGGACCCTACCGGCGATCCTACGCGAGCCCACGACCGAGCTTGTCGCCGTCGCGGCCCGGGAACCAACCAAGGCCCGGTTGTTCGCCGGGGAGTTCGGCTGTGAGGCCGCCGCCGACTACCGCACGCTGCTGACCCGGCCGGACGTGGATGCCGTGTACATCCCCTTGCCGACCGGGCTGCACCACGAGTGGGTCGGCCGGGCCCTGGAGGCCGGCAAGCATGTCCTGGTGGAGAAGCCGTTGACCACTCGGTACGCCCACACTGAGGCGATGGTGAAGAGCGCCCGGTCCCTCGGCCTCGCGCTGATGGAAAACCTTACCTTTCTCCGACACGGTCTGCACCGCACCGTCCGGGAGTTGCTGGACGGCGGCGAGATCGGTGAGCTGCGGACGGTCAACGGGGCGTTCGGCTTCCCTCCACTCGGCCCCGGTGACATCCGGTACCGCTCGGATCTGGGCGGTGGAGCGCTGTTCGACATCGGCGTGTACCCGCTGAGCGCCGCGCGTCTTTTCCTCGGTCCTGAGTTGGAGGTGGTCGGCGCGACGCTGAAGGAAGACGCCGGGCGCGGTGTCGACGTGTCGGGCAGTGCCCTGCTTCACACCCCGGACGGCCGGACCGCCCAGCTGGCCTTCGGGTTCGAGCATGCCTACCGGTGCGACTACATCCTCTGGGGCAGCGAGGGGCGGATCATCGTCGACCGCGCCTACACTCCCCCGGCTACCTGGCGACCGGTGATCCGAATCGAACGCGATCATGAATATCGGAAACTGATCCTTCCGCCGGAGGATCAGTTCGCCAACACGCTACGCGCATTCGTCGACGCCGTCACCGCCGGTCAGCAGGAGGTTGACACGGTTGAAATCTGCGCTCGTGCACGGCTGATCGATGAGATTCGGGAGTGCGCGGCTGTCGCAGGTACGGCAGCGCTACGGCACCGGTAGCTGCGCGAGCTGTGGTGAGAACACTAGTTCGTCGTCCCGCAGAACTCGATAGGGTCGAATCAGGTTGTCTGCGGCACGACTGTCTGTGGCTACGGCTTGCCGGGCGCTGATCCGCAGCTGACGGATATGGCCGCACCTCGACCACCGCAATCACCGGACAATCCCGAAGATGCTGGGCAGCACGAAACTCCTCGGCCGCCGACGAAAGCCGAAAGGACAGGCTATGACCATGGTTGTACAGGACCCTGCCGTGTGGGTCGAGCGCTTCCGGGTGGACGGCTTCGTCCGAGTCGGACAGGTACTCGACAGGGACGTGACACGTCGACTCAAGGCCGGGGCCACGAGGTTGATCTCACGGTTCACCGACGAGGGCCACACCTCCACGGACTACTGGAACTTTGACGTCGACGAGCAACCGCCGGTGTTGTACCGCATACACAATCTGGAAAAGCAGGACTGGCCAGAGGCCGAGTTGCTGCACCGTCCGGAGCTCGCCCGGCTGGCCGCGCAGTTCATCGGCGAACCCGTCGTCGCCACTGCGTTCGCCCTGGTGCTCAAGGAACCACGCCGTGCGGCCGGGGTGCCCTGGCACCGCGACCGTCCACACCTCGCTCCGCAGACAGCGTGCAACATCAGCATCTGCCTGGATGCGGCGGGCCCGGCCAACGGGTGCCTCGAAGGCGTTCCCGGCTCGCACCTGATGCCCGCCGATCTGGACGTCGAAGCAGTACGCGACGCCGGCCCTCGGGTACCGGTGCCGTCCGACGAGGGCGATCTCGTGGTACACGACGTGCGCCTGGTCCACGGGTCCGGCCCGAACCCGAGCGACCGGTGGCGCAGAACCATCGTCATCGAGTTCGCCGATCCGGCGATCCGCCTCGAAGCCTGACAAGCAGTGTCTCATCGGTGACGCGTACACGCGGAGGAAATCATGACGGCCCCGCTCATCCAACGTCTGCTCATGATGGCGGATGCTCCCGACGTCGGTGCGAGACTCTTGGCCGAAGACCCGGCAGCCGTTGTGGCTGTGGCCATCGGCGAGGTGGCGAGCCGGACGTTGCTGTACTTGGGCCCGGAGGCACCGATAGACGTTCAGTTCGAAGTCGACGTTCCGGCTGCCGGGCAGGTCACCTACCTCCTTACGGTCGGTCCGGACGGGCCTCGGACGCGACCAGGCCGGCTCGGCGATCCGTGGGTGTATATCCGCTACGACCTGGCCGCGCTCGTCCGGGACGTATTCGGCCCGAGCGGCCCGTGGACCGGCACCGGCCGGGACGTGACGATGAAGGACGAGCCCGGCCCGGTCGAGTACAAGCCCGACGACCCGTGGCTGGTACGGCGCGACGAGGCGACTCGCGCGGTCCACCAGGTGCTCCAGGCCTGTGAGCCGTACCGGGGATCGCTGACCGCGCTGGCGCTGCAGTTCGGCTCGGACAAGTGGGGCGGGCACTGGTACACGCCCCACTACGAGCAGCATCTAGGCAGGTTCTGTGACCAGCGGGTGTCCGTACTGGAGATTGGCATCGGCGGCTACCACGAGCCGGACGCTGGAGGGGCCTCGCTGCGCATGTGGAAGCACTACTTCCCCCGCGGCATGGTGTACGGACTCGACGTGTACGACAAGTCGGTGCTGGACGAGCCACGGCTCGTCACGCTCCGCGGCGACCAGGCCGACCCGGCGTTTCTCATCGACCTCGCGCGGCGGTACGGTCCGTTCGACATCGTGATCGACGATGGCAGCCACGTCAGCAGCCATGTCATCACCGCGTTCAACGCGCTCTTCCCGTACGTACGCCCTGGTGGCGTGTACGTGATCGAGGACCTGCACACCTCGTACTGGCCCGAGTGGGGTGGAAACGGTACGGACCTGACCGACCCCGCCACGTCAGTCGGGTTCTTGAAGACACTTGTCGACGGGTTGCACCACCGCGATCGGATTCGTGACCACCCGTACCGGCCGTCCTACCTAGATCAACATGTGACAGGTCTGCACATGTACCACAATCTCGCGATCGTCGACAAGGGTCGCAATACCGAACAGGCAAACGCAACCTGGCGACCGCGGCAGGATCCGATGTCCGATCTGCCGGCGCCACACCGGGCCACGGAGAAGTGAGGGACTGATGCGCGTCGTTCTGGTGACCATGGCGCTACGGGTACCGACCGACCCGAGCCACTGGATCACGGTCCCACCGCAGGGCTATGCCGGTATTCACTGGATCGTGGCCAACCACATGGACGGCCTGCTCGAACTCGGCCATGAGGTGTTCCTGCTCGGCGCACCGGGAACCGAACCGGTCTCGCCGGCGGTCACCGTTGTGGACGCCGGTGAGATCGAGGACATGCATGCGTGGCTGAACAGCTCAGAAGCATCCGTAGTCGACGTCGTCCACGACTTCTCCTGCGGGCAGATCGACCCGGACCGGATCCCCAAAAACATGGCCTACCTGTCCACCCATCACCTGACCGGCAAGCCGAAGTACCCGCGCAACTGCGTGTACGCCTCGTACGCCCAACGTGCCCAGGCCGAGAACGACGTCGCACCGGTGGTCCGCATCTCTGTGAACCGGGCACGCTACCCGTTCCAGGCCCAGAAGGACGACTACCTGCTCTACCTCGGCCGAATCTCCGAGTGGAAGGGCACCTACGAGGCCGCGGCCTTCGCCAGCGCCGCCGGGCGCCGTTTGATCGTGGCCGGTCCGTCCTGGGAGGAGAACTACCTGGCCAGGATCAGGCGCGACTTCGGGGAGACCCTCGACCTTGTCGGCGAGGTGGGCGGTGAGCGACGACTCGACCTGATCGCGCGCGCGACCGCCATGATGGTGCTGTCCCAGAGCACGATGGGGCCATGGGGCGTGGTGTGGTGTGAGCCCGGATCGACCGTGGTGTCGGAAGCCGCCGTGTGCGGTACGCCCGTCATCGGTACCTCCAACGGTTGCCTGGCGGAAATTGTGCCGGGAGTCGGGGCGGTCGTGCCAGAAGGCTCTGATTTCACCACCGAACAGGCCCGCGACGTCGTTGCTGGCCTGCCCGAACCGGGTTCGGTCCATGCCACAGCGGTGCGGCAGTGGGACTACGTCGTGGTGGCCAAGGAGTTCGAGACGATCTACCACGATGTGCTCGCTGGCCGATCCTGGACGTGACAGCCGGGTCACGTCGGCCGAGCCGGCACGCAAGCGTGACGTGCCTCAAAACTTTGCCCCGCGCGACCACCCGTTTTAGCAATCGACAACAGGGGATGTTCGTGGAACCGAAAGCATTCAGGCCGCCCGCTCGGGCCGCTGCTGAACCGGTCGCTGTCGTGGGGATCGGCTGCCGGTTCCCCGGCGACGTCAATTCCCCGGACGAGTTCTGGGATCTGCTCTCCGGCGGGCGCAACACCACCGGGGAGGTGCCGGCCGGCCGGTGGGAGCCGTATCGCGAACGCGGGCCCGAGTTCGAGGCGGCCGTACGGCGGGCGAACCGGTCGGGCAGCTTCCTGAGCGAGATCGACGGCTTCGACGCCGAGTTCTTCGGCATCTCGCCACGCGAGGCGGAGCTGATGGACCCGCAGCAGCGGATGTTGCTGGAGGTCACCTGGCAGGCCTTGGAGCACGCGGGCATCCCACCGCGTGACCTGGCCCGCACCGACACCGGGGTCTTCGCCGGTGTCTGCACCTACGACTACGGTGCCCACCAGCTCGAAAACCTGCCGCACATCGATGCCTGGACGGGGATCGGCGCGGCCACCTGCGCGGTCTCCAACCGGATCTCGCACGTACTGGACCTGCGCGGGCCGAGTCTGACGGTGGACACCGCCTGCTCGGCGTCGCTGGTGGCGCTGCACCTGGCCGCGCAGAGTCTACGCCTGGGTGAGAGCACGGTGGCACTGGTCGGCGGCGTCAGTCTCATCGTCTCGCCCGGCCAGTCGATCACTCTTGCCGCGGCGGGTGCGCTGGCCCCGGACGGGCGGAGCAAGTCCTTTGACGCCACGGCGAACGGGTACGGTCGCGGCGAGGGCTGCGGCGTCGTCGTGCTGAAGCTGCTGGCCGATGCCGAGCGCGACGGGGATCGGGTACTGGCCGTGCTGCGCGGTAGCGCCGTCAACCAGGACGGTCGCACCAACGGGATCATGGCCCCGTGCGGCCCAGCCCAAGAACACGTGATGGAGCAGGCCCTACGGTACGGAGGAATCGAGCCGGGCTCGGTCGACTACGTCGAGGCCCATGGGACGGGCACCCCGCTCGGCGATCCGCTGGAGGCCGCCGCGATCGGCGCCGTGTACGGGCAGGGTCGTACCGACGGTGCGCCGTGCCTGATCGGTTCGGTCAAGTCCAACATCGGTCACCTCGAAGGCGCCGCCGGCATCGCCGGGGTGATCAAGGCGGTGCTCGCCCTCGGCCACGCCGAGATTCCGGCCACATTGCTCGTCACCGAGATCAGTCCCGCCGTCGACTGGGACAAGCTGAAGGTGCGCGTGGTGACCCGGCACGAACCCTGGCCGGACCGCGGTGCTCCCCGACGCGCCGGTGTGTCCGGATTCGGCTACGGCGGGACGGTTGCCCACGTCGTGCTCGAGCAGGCACCACAAGTGTCAGCATCCGAGACCAGTCCGCCGATCGGGGAATCCCTGTTTCCGATCTCTGCGGCCTCCTCCGCAGCCCTGGGCGATCAGGCGACGGCGCTCGCCGAGTGGCTGGCCAAGGACACCGATCTGGCGTTCGTGGGACACACGCTGGCACTGCGACGCTCCCACCTCGCTTACCGGGCTGTCGCGGTGGCCGCCGACGCGGCCGGTCTCGGTGCCGCGCTGCGCGGCCTGGCCGCAGGCGAACCGGTCGACGGCGTCGTCACCGGATCGCCGCTCAGCGACGTCCCGAGGCTGGTCTGGGTGTTCTCCGGCCACGGTTCGCAGTGGACCGGAATGGGCCGGGAGCTACTCACCGCCGAACCGGCGTTCGCACAGGTGATCGACTCTCTGGAGTCCATCTTCCTGGAGGAGATCGGTTTCTCGCCGCGTCAGGCGCTACTGGACGGCGGATTCGATTCAGTTGATCGAACTCAAACCATGATCTTTGCCATGCAGCTGGGGCTGGCCGCAGTCTGGCGATCACGAGGAGTAACTCCAGATGCGGTGATCGGTCACTCCGTCGGTGAGATCGCCGCCGCAGTCGCCGCCGGCGTGCTGACGGTGGAGAACGGTGCCCGGCTGATCTGCCGGCGGTCGGTACTGCTCCGGCGGGTCGCGGGCCAGGGTGCGATGGCCCTGGTCTCGTTGCCGTTCCACGAGGTCACCGAGCAGCTGGCCAACCGGACCGACGTGGTGGCGGCAATCGCGTCGTCGCCGACGTCCACCGTGGTGTCCGGCGACCCTGCGGCGTTGGACGCGCTGGTCGCCCGCTGGACCGCCGACGGCCTGGTGACCCGCAAGGTGGCCGCCGATGTGGCGTTCCACAGCCCGCAGATGGATCCGCTGCTCGCCGAGCTCGCCGCAGTCGTCGACTTCACGCCGCAGAGCCCACGGATTCCGGTGTACTCGACCGCCCTGGACGACCCGCGTGCCGCGATGACGGCTGACAGCGCCTACTGGGTGAGGAACCTGCGCGATCCGGTACGGCTCGCCGCCGCGGTCACCGCCGCGTCCGCCGACGGCTTCCGGGTGTTCGTGGAGGTGTCGCCGCACCCGGTGGTCGCTCACTCGATCCACGAAACGTTGGCCGGGACCGACGAGGACGCGTACGTCGGCGTCACACTGCGCCGCGACCAACCCGAAGTACGCGGCTTCCTGACCGCCCTCGCCGGGGTGCACTGCGCGGGGGTGGACCTCGACTGGCGCGCTCTGCACCCAACGGGTGACCTGGTCACGCTGCCGATCTACCGTTGGCAGCACCGCAGCCACTGGCACTACCCCACTGC
This sequence comes from Micromonospora sp. LOL_015, assembly GCF_048060275.1. Classification (NCBI taxonomy): domain Bacteria; kingdom Bacillati; phylum Actinomycetota; class Actinomycetes; order Micromonosporales; family Micromonosporaceae; genus Micromonospora; species Micromonospora sp. LOL_015. The sequence goes on along the minus strand of NZ_JBHMIO010000046.1, from coordinate 2,287 downwards.
GGGGCCACTGGCCGGCGGACGCGGGCACGAACCGACCTCGCACACCCTGCTCGGTACGCGGCGTAGTCTCGCGGGAAGCACGGTCCAGGTGTGGGGGACCGGCCTAGCCGACACGAACCGGCCCTATCCGGGCAGTCACCGCCTCAACGGCGTCGAAATCGTGCCGGCCGCCGTCCTGGTGGTCACCTTCCTGGCGGCTGCCGAGCGGGACGGCGTACCGCCGGTCCTGGCCGGCATGACGATGCGGCATCCGCTCATGACGGCCGGCCTGCGGGAGATCCAGGTGGTTCGGGAGGCCGACGCCGTCCGACTCGCGTCCCGGACCACCGGTGGATACGCCGGCGATGATCCGCCGTGGCTGGTCCACGCCGACGCCACCGTGGTCGGCAGTGACCCTGCGGCGATCGAGGCGCGGACGCTGGTGGACCCGCAGCGGTACCGGCTGGAACCGGCCGACCCCGGACTGATCCACCGCAGACTCGCCGAGGTCGGCGTCCCGTCGACGGGTTTCGACTGGTCGGTGGACCACCTGCTGTCGGGGTACGGCGTCCTGCGTGCCCGCGTCCGCGTCGCCGACACGTCCACCTGGGCATCGGCACTGGACGCGGTGATGTCGATCGCGCCGGCAGCCTATCCGGGTCTTCCACAGCTGCGGATGGTAATGCAGATCGACGAGGTGGCCACGATCGGCCGGCCGCCCGAGACCGTCCTCGTCGAGGTACGGCTGGATGAGGACCGCCCTGACACGGTGGACGCGCTCGTCGCGGCCGAGGCCGGCCAGGTTCTGGCAGCGCTGCCCGGGCTGCGCTATCCGGTGATCGATCAGCCGCCGTCCCCGACCGCCCTGGAGGAGACGGATCACCCGGAGCCGACGGTGTCCTTCGCCGACCTGCCCCCCGCCGAGCTGCGGGAACGGGTGCTCAAGGAGGTCCGTCACCAGATAGCGACCGAGATGCGGCTCGCGGTGGACGACCTGCATCCGAGACGCCCGCTCGCAGAACAGGGTCTGGACTCCGTGATGACGGTGGTCGTCCGCCGGCGGCTGGAGAAGCGACTGGGGTTGGGACTACCGGCGACCGTGTTCTGGCAGCAACCCACCGTGACCGCAATCGCCGATCACGTGGCTGGGCTGCTCTCCGCGCGGGACCAGACGAACTGACCCGACGTCGCCGCGGTGGCGCCGACTCCGACGCGGCAAGGGAACGCCAGTTCGTCGGTTTTCCTCCACCCGGTGAGCCAGGGTCGGGTCGCCCGGAGGGATCTCACCTCCGGGCTCCCACGGAACGGAGCGTGACAGTGTCAAGGGTCAGGACGAAGTCCTGTCCGATGGTCTTTGAAGCTCCTCGTGGGCGGACAGCAGAATTCCATGCCGGTGGTCAGGTGATCTCCTGGTGGGGGGCTAGGTCAAGGTTTTTACTCCCTTGCCGGCGAGGGCTTGCTGGAGTCGGTGGGAGTCGCCTTGGGTGGTGATCAGGTGGGCGTGGTGTAGCAGCCGGTCGACCGTGGCGGTCGCGAGGGTCTTGGGCATGATCGTGTCGAAGCCGGACGGGTGGATGTTGCTGGTCACGGCGATCGAGCGGCGTTCGTAGGCGGCGTCGACGATGCGGTAGAACGCTTCGGCGGCGTCTTGCCCGGCGGGTAGCATGCCGATGTCGTCGACCACGATCAGGTCGCTGCGGCAGATCCGGGCGATGGTCCGGGCGGTCGAGCCGTCGGCTTTGGCTCGGCTGATCGTGTTGGTCAGCGTTTCGAGGGTGAACCAGGCCACGCGTAGGTCGGCCTCGATCGCTTTCTGTGCCAGGGCTTCGACGAAGTGGGACTTGCCGGTGCCCGACGGGCCGGACACGGCCAGGTTCTCGGCCCGGCTGATCCATTCCAGGGTGGACAGGGCTTGTTGGGTGGCCGGGGGGATGGATGACTCGTCGGGCCGCCAGGTCGCGAGGGTTTTGCCGGTGGGGAAGTTCGCGGTCTTGCGGCGCATCCTGCGGGTCGCTGCGTCACGGCCGATGACTTCTTCGTTGATCAGCACGCGTAGGACTTCGGCGGGGTCCCAGCGTTGGGCTTTGGCGGTGGCGATGACGTCGGGTGCGGCGGCGCGTAGGTAGGGCAGCCGCATCCGGCGCAGGAGTTTGTCGAGGTCGTCGGGCAGGGCCGGCGCCGAGCGGGTCGGCGTCGGGGTGGGGCGGGTCATCGGATGGTGGCCTTTCTGAGTCGGCGGTGCAAAGTCAGGGTGTTCTGTTCGACGAGGGCGGCCAGGCCGGCCGCGGCGAGGTGGCCGTGGCCTGCG
>NZ_JBHMIO010000045.1:0-33346 GCF_048060275.1 Micromonospora sp. LOL_015 | reverse complement strand
CACGCCACCGAGGTGCGCGGATGCTGTCGTCGATCTTCACGTACAGTGCGGTCAAGAGGGTATCCAGGTCTTGCGTCACAACATGATCTTGGATGCCCTCTCCTCATGCCCGGACATCGACCCCTGACTTCGGAACTACTCGTCTAGCAGCGTGCCGGTTCGGCGTCGACAGCGATCGCCACCGTCCGGTCAGCCGTGTCCAGCGTCGGCAGACCGGTAGCCATCGTGACGGTGCCGTGCCAGCGGTGACACAGTGTCCGAGCCAGCTCTCGGCAGACCATCGCTCCGGCACCGTAGGGCACGACGATCAGGCGGGTACGGAGCTCGACCGGGAGGGTGTCGACCACTGCCGCCACCTCGTCCACATCAGGTGGCGGGTGACCGGGTTGCCCGACTAGCAGGACCGGCCGCTCCACATCGACCGGGATGGCGTAGGCCAGATCGTCCAGTCCCGGTGCGGTCGAATCCGGTCGCTGCGGATAGACCCACAGGCCAGCCGGGATCGCGACCCGGGTCAGACCGTGGCTGCCGCCCGCCGAGAGAGAATCGATGGTGGTCTCCCAGGCGGGCGCCGGGTGCCGCCGCCCGGCGGGAACCGGTGCTGCCCCCGGGCGGAACCGTCGGAACCCTTCGACGGCGAACAGTGCAGCGCCGGGAACCAGGAGCAGCCTACCGGCCGGGGCCAGCACCTCGGACCCGAGCTGCTCGGCGACCACCGCCGCCGGGGCCGAGCCCGCCACGCCGACCGCCGCTGAGCCGGAGCCGGCGACAGCCAGCATCGCCGAGGTGCGAGGGGGAACCGCGATCGGGAGCGACTCGGCAACCGTTCGCCAGTCCGCCGGTCCGCTGAGCTGCCCAACGACCGTTACAACGCCGGCGACCGGAGGGATCGACCGGGCCAGTTCCGCGATCGTCCCACCCTCGGCATCGCCGACGATGGCGACCGTGTCGCGGAGCCAGCGGGGCGCCGCCGAACCCGATGCCTGTGTCCGGTCCATCTGCATGCCGTCATCTCTGCTTCCGTCGCCGAACCGAACCTTGATCGGCCCGCATCCTCCGTGCCCGCCAGCAGGCTTCATCAACATGACGAACCGACCCTGTCCCGAGGTTCACGGCCAGACTGTGATCTTGTCGGGCGGACCGGTTCTGCGAAGCCGCGTTCGCCGAGCCCGATCGAGGCTGGTCGTTGGTGAGGGACTCAGGGGTCGACCACCGGTTGCTACCGGAATGCGGGCCAGTGCTCCGGCCTTCAGGCCGGGGGTGAAGGCCCGCGCTGTGATGGCCGCCAGGGTCCGAGCAGTGCTCTGAGCCGGACGGTTCTGCTGCTCGATGTACTGCTTCACGATGCTCGGTGGCGCGCCGCCGACGGAGCCCGCGAAGTACGAGCCCGACCAGAGTTTGTTAGTGCTGCAAGCTCTGTGGCAATACCGTCCGTCACCACCGCACGTGAGAGAGACCCCCGCAGGTGGGACAGGGCCGAACACTCGACAGATCCCGCACCTTGGGCTGGCCGGAGCTGCCGGTACGGACTCCAATCATGGAAACCACGCTTCTCGTTGTCCGGGCCGGCGGTCAGAGCAGGCCGAGCAGCTGCAGGTCGTCGGCGTGCTTGGTGATGAGGGCCGCGTCGAGATGCGGGATGTCGTTGCCGGGGCCCACCTTGGCGGCCTCGACGGCAGCGCGGAACCTATTGGTCGGCAGTCCGACTCCGGGGATCGGCGGGGTGGGCTCGGCGTACGCGTGCAGCAGCGGCAGGACCGAGTGCCGGCGCTGGCGTTCGGGCAGTCCACGCATGGCCGCAGCGAAGCGAATCAGCCACTCGTCGTGGTCCGCGATGCGCTGCACCGGATGGCCGGCAGCGATGAGCCAGTCCACGAAGGTGTCCAGCCCAATGCCGTCCTCGTGCGGGTTGAGCACGTTGAAGGTGCGGTACCCCCCGGTGACGCCCAGGGCGGTGACCGCCGCCGCGGTGAAGTCGACCGGCAGGCCGTCGTAGTGCGCGGGCCGGCGTTCGCCGTCGGGGCCGGTGCGGTAGAACGACGCTGGGGCGATGCCGGTCGCCAGGATGCTCAGCAGCAGGCGGGTGAACATGTCCGGGACGTTGAGCTGCCCGGCGAACCGGGAGTGGGCCAGGATGATGTCCGAGCGGAAGACGCTGACCGGCACGCCGCATTCCTCGTGGGCGCGCCGCAGAAGCACCTCGCCGGCCCACTTGCTTGTCGCGTAGCCGTTCGCGTAGCTGTCGTCGAGGACCCGCTCCGGACTGGCCAGCCGGATGTCTGCGTCCTCGTCGGGGGCCGAGGTCTGCGACGCGATGACGGCCACGGTGGAGAGATAAGCGATGCCCTTCACACGTACGCTGACAGCGAGGCGTACGAGCTCCGCCGTGCCCGCCACGTTGGGCCCGAACAGCTGCTCGTACGGGAGAACGTGGTTGACCAGTGCTGCGGCGTGCACGATGAGGTCCACTGTCTCGGCGAGTTCCTGCCACGCCGCGCAGGGCAGACCGAGCCCGGGTTCGGCTACGTCGCCGGCCAACACGCGCAGATGCCCGGTCAGTGAGCGGAAGCGCTCGAGCAGCTCGGGGTCGCCGGAGTCGAAGACCCGCTCGAGGCGCCGCGCGGCCTCGGCGTCGTCGGCGGCGCGCACCAGGCAGACGAGCGTGCCGCCCGTACGGGAGAGCCGGTCCAGCCACTCCAGGGCCAGGAACCGGCCCAGGTAGCCGGTCGCACCCATCAGCAGCACCACATCCGGATCGGACGACGACGCCCGGGGGAGCGAGGGCGCCGCAGCGCGGATTGCCACACCGAGGAACTTGTCGAGGGTCAGATCGTCGGCGCGTACGCAGGTCGCGCTCGGGCCGTGCACGGAGGCGACCGTCGCCCGGCCGGTGTCTGATCCGGCAGCGGCGCGCTCGGCCTCGATCCAGGCCGCCACGGAACTCAGCGTGCCTGTGGCGCTGATCAGGATGCCGACCGGGACGGGGACCTCGAAGATGTCGCTCAGCAGCTGGGACAGGGCGAGGGCCGACAGGGAGTCGCCGCCCAGGTCGACGAAGCGGGCGTCCGGGGCGAGCGCCGCCGCAGGGCGGCCGAGGAGCGCCCGGGCGGCCTCACGCAGGGCGGGCAGCACGGGTTGCCCGGGGCCGGCGTCGCGCAGGGCGTGGATCCGCTCTGCCTCGCGTTCGGCGAGTTCCGTGTAGAGCGCTTCGAGGCGGGGGCCGTAGTGGGCCTTGAGTTTCGGGCGCAATGGCTTGCGGATGTCGGAGAGCAGCCCGTTGGCAGTGCTGAACGGAGTCGTCTCCACGAGATAGTCACGCGGAACCTCGTACGCGTGCAGCCCGTGCTCCTGCCCGATTCGCTGCAGCGCCTCGCCGAGCGCTGTCGTCAGCGCCTCCTTGTCTAACGAGGACTCGAACGCTTTCTCGGTGGGTACGACCACGGCGAGCAAATACGGCCGTTCGCTGTTGCCGTATACGTAGATCTGCCGGATCAGCGGGTCGGCCGCGAACAACTCCTCCACCCGGGACACGGCCACGAACTCCCCCTGCGACAGCTTCAGCACGCTCTTGGTGCGGTCGAGGTAGCCGAGGTGGTCGGGACCGTACTCGGCCATGATATCGCCGGTGCGGTAAAAGCCGTCCTCGGTGAACAGGGTGGCGTTGAGCTCAGGGCGCTTGTAGTAGCCGGGGATGATGGTCGCCGTCCTCACCAGCAACTCGCCGCGGGGGTAGGGGCGGTCGGTGGTGAAGTAGCCGAGGTCGGGGACGTCGACCAGGCGGTAGTCGAGCACCGGCGGGCGCAGCACCCGGCCGTTGACGAGCAGCCCGCCGGCCTCGGTCGACCCGAAGACGTCGTGCACCGCGAAGCCGAGGCAGGACTCCAGGAACCGGCGCAGCTGCGGGCTCAGCGGGGCGGACAGCGACATCGCGCGGGTCACCCGGCCACCGAGGACGGCCTCGCGCAGGTGGGTGAGGATCCGCTGAACGCCGTCTGAGTCGGCGGGCGTGGCGCCGCGGCGCGCCAGTTCGCTGTCGTAGCGCTGGGCGAGCATGTCGCACAGCCGCGGGATGAGGAACAGGTCGGTGGGGCGGACAAGGGCGGCGTCCGCCAGGAAAGTGGACAGGTCGCTTCGCGCGGTGAAGTAGGCGGTGCCGCCCACGGCGAGCGCCTCGAACAGCACGATACGGCCGACGTTGTGGCTCAGCGGCATGTAGTGGAGCCGGATGACCGCCATGTCTGTCGGCTTGGGGTCGAAGCGCACCCAGTTGGCGCGGGTCATGCTCTCCGGGAACATGGCGCCCTTGGGCGTGCCGGTGCTGCCCGAGGTGTAGATCAGCAGCGACAGGGGGTCTTCTCCCTCCGGCGCCGCGTACGGCTCAGGGGCGGGCAGATTGCGCCCGCGATCGATCATCTCGGCGAGCGTGTGGACGACGATCAGGCTGCCGGTGAGCGCCGATCGCGCCGAGGCCACGGCCTCCCGGTGGTCGTCGATCGCGGCGTCGTGGTCGAGGACCAGGATCCGGCGTACGGACGCGCTGCCCGCCACCGCCGCGGTCACCACGGCGATCCGGTCGACGCTCGTGGCCACGATGAGCGGGGCGGCCTCGTCGAGGATCGGGCGCAACTGCTCGGCCGAGGAGCTCACCTGCAGCGGCACGCTGACCGCGCCGGTGTGCAGGACCGCGAGCTCGACTGTCGCGAGGTCGGCGCCGGGGAAGCCGACCGAGACGACGAAGGCGCCAGGGTGCAGCGGGGCGTCCGGGTCGTGTGACCAGCCGGCGGCGGTCGCGAGCACCCGCGACCACAGCTCGCCGTAGGTGATGGTGTCGAAGCGCGGCAGCAACCGGTGGGTGGTGCGCCTGGTGACCGGGTCGGTGACGGCTTCGCGGGCACGTTCGCCCAAGGCGGGACGGTCGGCGTACCCTGTGAAGCCGGCGGCCACGATCTGGGCCTGCGACAGGCCCGGCGCCCGCATCGCGGCCGAGACCTCGGCACTGACCTGGGCACGCCGGATCTGCTCGTCCCCGGCGACGAGCCGCTCGGTGAGGGTCTGCTCCGTGGTGGTCACATCTTCGGGGGTTTCCAAGTCAGCCTCTTGTCTGTTGTGCCGCCGAGGCGGCGAAGCTACGCCGGTCGGTGGCGCTGCGACCGGGTCGCGACGCCACATCGGATCGCCGACGGGGTTGAGGGGCCTGGACAGCGGTGACCGGCGGCGATCAGCCCGTGAGCGACACTGGTAGGTGCAGGGGGGCGCGGAAGAAGGAGTTCACCAGCCAGTCGAGGCCGCCGGGCTCGATGGACAGCTGCAGCTGCGGGAACCGGGACACCAGGCGGCCGAGGACGATCTCCAACTCGAGCCTGGCGAGCGCGGCGCCGACACAGTGGTGGATGCCGTGGCCCATCGCCAGGTTGCCCTGCGTCGAGCGGGTGATGTCCAGCCGGTCGGGGTCGGGGAACTTCTCAGGGTCGCGATTGCCCGAGGCCAGCGACAGGAGGACGAACTCGCCCTCGGGGATGACCATGCCGGCCACCTCCACCGGCTCGGTGGTGAAGCGAAGGCTGGCGGAGAGGCTCGGCCCCTCGAACCGCAGCAGCTCCTCGACCGCGCCGGCGGTGAGCGCGGGCTGGGCCTTCAACAGCTCCCACTGCTCCGGGTTGAGCAGTAGGGCCAGCACCCCGTTGCTGATCTGCTTGCTGGTCGTCTCGTGCCCGGCCACCAGCAGCAGCAACGCCATCGACACGAGTTCCTCGCGCGACAGCCGGTCCTCGTCGGCGCTGACCTGGACGAGCGCGGTGAGCAGGTCTTCGGCGGGCACGTCGCGCTTGGCGTCGCACAGCCGGCCGAGGTAGTCGACGATCGAGTTGTAGGCCTGGCCGAGCTCCTCCGGCGATGCCGTGCCGCCGTACAGGGTGTCGGCCCAGCGGAAGAACTCCACCCGGTCGGCCTCGGGCACGCCCAGCAGCTCACCGATGACCGCGATCGGCAGGCGCCGCGACAGCGTCTCGGCCAGGTCCGCCGTGCCCCCTCCGGCGGCGACATCGTCGAGCAGTTCGTCGACGATGTCCTCGATCCGCGGACGCAGGCTTTCCACCCGGTGCCCGGTGAACTCCCGGCCGACCAGGTGCCGCAGCCGGGTGTGGTCCGGCGGGTCGCTGTTGACCATGTTGGTGGTGAGGCCCGGCGGGAAGCCCGTGACGGCGCCGGTGAGCTTGCTGTGCCGGGGCATCAGCTCGCCGATGCGGTTGCCGTCCTTGGCCAGCCGGCTGTCGGCCAGTAACGCGCGTACGTCGGCGTGGCGGGTCACCAGCCAGGCGTTCATGCCCCGGTGGGTGGTCACGCGGCAGACCGGAGCCTGTTCGCGCAGCTGGGCGAAAACCGCGTACGGATCGCGGGTGAAATCGGGGCTGTAGACCTGCTCCGGCAGGGTTCGACCGATGGTCACCGAAGGTCTCCTGTCAGGTTCATCGTTTCGGGATCAGACGCGGCGGCAGTCGTAGACATCGAGCGGGACCCAGCGGTCGTCGTCCGGTGAGCGCACGAACGAGGTGATGATGAAGTGGCCGTCATCGATTAGGCGGAACACGTCCCGGACCGTACGGCGTCCGCCCACCTCGACCACCGAGTAGGAGCCCGTGACGGTGAGCTCTCCGTTCTGCCAGCCCGCCGACGCCGCCGTGCCCTGGGTGCCGGAGTCGGCGACGTAGTAGACGTTGATGAGCCCGTCGAGCGGGTTCCAGCCGAAGATCCAGCGGCCGGACATGGTGCCCGGCCACGCCACATCGACGTTGAGGTAGTGCCCGCCCAGGGTCGGCTCGCCGTACATGTGCATGACCGTCGGTGCCGATCCGTCGGCCGGGGTCTCGCCCACGCACCTGGTGTGCCCGAGCAGGAAATCGAGGGCGCGCAGCTGCTCGGGCGGCGGCACGTCGGTCGGGGGCAGTACCGGGGTCTCAGGCATGGCGGCTCGATCCTGTCTGGCGGGCGACGATGCGGCGAAGCTACGCAGGGCCGTGGCGCCGCGAACAGGTCACGGCGCCACGGCGCGCTCATCGGCGGGTAATCGGCGACCGCCGGCTCAGAGCACATCCTCGAGCCACGTGTGCACTGTGGTCGCCGTCTTCTCCGGGAACTTCGACATCATGGTGAAGTGGTTGCCGGGCACGCTGGTGACATCCCGGACAGTGCCGTCGTTGGCTCGCAGGACCTCGTCGGGCTTGGCGGCGCCGGTCATGTACTCGGCCGCCCGGACGAGCAGGCTCGGCACCTCGATCGGCTGCGGCTTCCAGCCGTCGAACATGCTCAGGTAGCCGCCCATCGCGATGAGCTGATGGCCGAGCGGGGCGCCGCCCGAGGGCATCAACTCGTGCCGCCTGGCCTGCGCGCGCATGAAGTCGCGCTGCACGTCGATCACGAACTCCCCCGGCCAGTACGTGTCCAACATGATCAGCGCCGCGGGCGGACGACCGATGTCGCACAGGTACGCGGCGACGCCGTACGCGATCCAGCCGCCGGACGAGTGCCCGACGACCGCCACCGGGTCGATGCCGGCTTCCTCCAGCAGCACGTCGCCGTAGACGCGGAACAGGCTCGGCAGGTCGGCCGGCAGAGGCTCCCGCACGGCGAAGCCCAGCGGCCGGACCGCGCTCACCTCGCGAGGTTCCGGCAGGCCCTCGGCGAACAGGGCGTACGCGGTGTCGATCATCGGCGCGATCGGGGGCACGATGCAGGCGAGGGCGGGCCGGGCGGCACCCTCAGCGAGCGGCGTGGTCCTGGGCCGCCCGGCCGACTCACGGTCGGTGAAGCGTGGCATCAGCCGTGCGGCGGACGACAGCATGGTGACCGCCTCCTCGCCGCGCCCGGTGGCCACAGCCTCGGCGTAGAGCGGGACCACGATGTCGTCGGCGGGGCTCGCCTGCTGCGCCGGGGGCTCCACCGCCACGGGGGCGTCCGGCTCGGGGACGGCGATTTCCTCGGCCAGGTGTTCGGCCAGCTCGTTGACAGTGGGGTAGTCGAAGACCGTGGTCACCATGAGCCGCGTACCGGTCGACGAGTCGATCCGGTTGCGCAGTTCGACGGCGGTCAGCGAGTCGAAGCCCAGGTCCCGGAAGGTGCCGTCGAGCGGGACGAGGTCGGCCGAGGAGTAGCCGAGCACGGTGGCCACCTGCGCACGCAGCACCTCGACGAGCGTGCCCTCACGCTCCTCGGCGCTCTGCCCGGACAACCGGGTCAGCAGGGCGGCGGCGGTGCCGGCCACCTCGGCCGCGCGGGCGGGACCGCCGGCCGCCCGCCGGGTCCGGGTCCGGACCAGGCCGCGCAGCAGCGCGGGAACGCTGCCGTCGCCCCGGCGGGAGGCCGCCGGGTTCAAGGTGAGGGGCACCGCGACCGGCTCGTCGGCGGCCAGTGCCGCGTCGAACAGCGCCATGCCCTCCTCGGTCTTGAGCGGGCTGATGCCACCCTGGCTCATCCGGGACCGGTCGGCCGCGCCGAGGTTCCCGGACATCGCGCTGGCCTGCTCCCACATGCCCCAGGCCAGTGACGTCGCCGGCAGGCCTTGCGCGCGGCGCCAGGCGGCGAAGGCGTCCTCGAACGTGTTGGCCGCGTTGTACCCGCCCTGGCCGGGCGTGCCCAGCACGCCGGCGGCTGAGGAGTACATCGCGAAGTAGGCCAGATCGGCGTCGGCGGTGAGCTCGTGCAAGTTCCAGGTGCCGTCCACCTTGGAGCGCAGTGCGGTGTCGATCCGTCCCGGCGTGAGCGAGCCGATCACGCCGTCGTCGAGGGCGCCGGCGGTGTGCACCACCGCGGTCAACGGATGCTCCACCGGCACCCCCGCGATCACCTCAGCCAACCCACCACGATCAGCCACATCACACTGCGCCACCGTCACCGACGCACCCGCCGCCACCAACCGCTCCACCAACTCCACCGGCGCCGCCCGCCGACTCACCAGCACCACCCGCCGCGCACCACGACGCACCACATGCTCCGCCGCAACACCACCCAACAACCCCGAAGCACCCGTCACCAACACCGTCCCCCCCGGATCCAACCCCCGCGGCACCCGCAACACCACCTTGCCCACATGACGCGCCTGCGACATGAACCGCAACGCCTCCACCGCACGCCGCACATCAAAAACCCGCACCGGCGGCAAACTCAACACCCCCGACGCGAACAACCCCATCAACCGCCCCAACAAACCACCCAACCGCTCCCGCCCGGCCTCCAACAACTGAAACGGCCGATAAACCACCCCCGGCACCGAATCACGCACATCAGCCACACCCATCTCCAAAAACTGACCACCCGGCCTCAACAACCCCAAAGACGCATCAACAAACTCACCCGTCAACGAATTCAACACCACATCAACAACCGGAAACCGATCCGCGAACTCCAACGACCGCGACGACGCCAACCGATCCCGCGGCACCCCCAACGCCTCAACCCGACCCCACTTCGACGGACTCGCTGTCGCATACACCTCCGCACCCACCAAACGCGCCACCTGAACAGCCGCCATACCCACACCACCAGCAGCAGCATGAATCAACACCGACTGACCACGACGCAACCCCGCCAAATCCACCAACCCGTACCACGCCGTCAAAAACGCCACCGGCACCGCGGCAGCCTGCTCAAACGACCACCCATCCGGAACCCGCACCAACCCCCGACAATCAACCACCACCACCGACGAGAAACCCTCACCAAAAAGCCCCGCCACCCGATCACCAACCGCAAACCCCGAAACCCCCGGACCCACCTCCAACACCACACCCGCACCCTCACTACCCAAACTCGGCTCACCCGGATACATCCCCAACACCATCAACACATCACGAAAATTCACCCCCGCCGCACGCACCCCCACCCGCACCTCACCCACACCCAACGGAGCCACCCCCACCGGCTCCACCACCAACCCCTCCAACACCCCCGGCACCCCCACCGCCAACCGCCAACCACCACCCGCAGGCAGCTCGAGCATCTCGCCGAGCGGAGTGCGGCCGAGCCGGGCGACGGTCGCCTGGCCGGCGCGGACGGCGACCTGTGGCTCCCCCGCCGCCAGGGCCGCGGTGACCACCGCCGAGAGCACCGAGGCGGACTCCGCGGTGTCGTCGACGTCCACGAGCAGCAGCCGGTCCGGGTTCTCCGACTGCGCCGAGCGCAGCAGGCCCCACACCGGGGCGTACGCCAGGTCGGGCAGTTCGATGCGGTCCACCGCGACGCCGTTGCGGGTTACCACGACCAGGCGGGTCGCGGCGAGACGTTCGTCGGCCAGCCACGACTGCACGACGTCGAGCACCTCGGTGGTCACCGACCGGACCTGCGCGCCGATGGTGTCTCCCGGGGCGGCCACGCCGTCGAGGGCGTACACGATGATGTCGGGAGCCGTGGCCCCGCCCGCGACGAAACCGACCACCGCCTGCCAGTCCGGCAACGGGCGGATCGGGGTGCCGGAGGCGGACAGCGCGCGGGTGACCGGGGTGTCGCCCAGCGAGGCCCAGCGCCCCTCACCGGCCCGGGCGCCGGAACCCGGGAACGGCGCCCACTCCGGGCGGAGGAGCGACCGGTGGTGGCCGCGGGTGCGCGCCGCCGTCAGCTGATCAACGGCCACCTCGCGAGAGACGATCGACTCGGCTGTCAGCACGGGGCCGCCCTCGGCGTCGTACAGCCGCACGGCCATCGAGTCGGCGGACACTGTGGTCAGCTTCGCCCGGACGGCGGTGACACCGGCCGCGTGCAGGCGCACACCCGTCCACGCGAACGGAAGCCGGGCCGGGGAGCCCTCCCCCACCCGGCCGGCGGGGGCGAGCATTCCGTGCAGGGCCGCATCGAGCAGGGCCGGATGGATGCCGAAGCGACCCGCGTCCCCGGCCACCGACGGGGGCAGGACGACCTCGGCGTACACGTCGTCGCCGTGCTGCCACGCCGCGGTCAGGCCCTGGAACGCCGGGCCGTAGTGGTAGCCGCCGGCGGCGAGCCGGGGGTAGAGGTCGTCGACGGTCAGCGGCTCGACGCCGGCCGGCGGCCACGGGGTGGGCGCGACGTCCGGGGCGGGGACCGGCGCCGGGGCGAGGAGCCCGTTCGCGTGGCTGGTCCACTCGTCCTCGAGGGCTTCCTCGGCCGACTCAGGACGCGAGTGGACGGTCAGCTCCCGGGCGCCGTCGTCGTCCGCAGCACCGACCACGACCTGCAGCAGCACTCCTCCGGTCTCGGGCAGGATCAGCGGTGCCTGGAAGGTGAGATCCTCGATCCGGTCGCACCCGGCCGCCTCGCCGGCACGGAAGGCCAGCTCCAGCAGGGCCGTGCCGGGTACCAGGACGGCGCCCGCGACGGTGTGGTCGGCCACCCAGGGGTGACTGTGCCGGGAGATCCGTCCGGTGAGCAGGATGCTGCCCGAGCCGGGAACCGCGATCTCCCCGGTGACCAGCGGGTGCCCGGTCGCCAGCAGGCCGAGGGCCGCAGCGTCCTGGCGCGGGTTCGGATCGGTGAGCCAGAAGCGTTTCTCCTGGAAGGCGTAGGTGGGAAGGTCGACCACGCGGGCGCCGGGCAGCCAGGACGCCCAGTCGACCGCGGCGCCCCGGACGGCCACCCGGGCGGCCGCGTCCAGCACCGTGAGGACCTCCGGCCGGTTGACACGGACGGACGCGACCCAGTCCGCCTCCGGCAGGCTCTCGTGCCCCATCCCGGTGAGCACCGCATCCGCTCCCAGCTCGAGGAAGGTCGCGCAGCCCGCGTCGGCGGCGGCCCGGATGCCGTCGGCGAACCGGACCGCCGCCCGGGCGTGCCGCACCCAGTACTCCGGGGACGCCATCGACGCGTCTCCTACCATGCCGCTGAGCATCGACACCAGGGCGATCGTCGGCTCGGCGAACGTCAGCGAACGCAACACCTCGGCGAACCCGTCGAGCATCGGCTCCATCAAGGGCGAGTGGAACGCGTGACTGACCGTCAGCGCCCTGGTCTTGTACCCACGCCCCGCGAGTACCCCGGCGATCCGCTCCACCGCCTCCGCCGCACCGGCCAGCACCACCGCGGCGGGCCCGTTCACGGCGGCGATGTCCACGTCGGCGTGTCCGGCGAGTTCCGCCCGCACCTCGTCCTCCGGGGCGGCGACCGCCACCATCACGCCGCCGGGCGGCAGCGCCTGCATCAGCTCGGCTCGCGCGCTCACCAGCTGGGCGGCGTCCGGCAGTGACAGCATCCCCGCCACGTGCGCGGCGGCGATCTCGCCCACGGAGTGGCCACCGACCAGGTCGGGGCGCAACCCCCACGACTCGACCAGCCGGAACAGCGCGACCTCGAAGGCGAACAACGCCGGCTGCGCCCACCCGGTCTCGGCGAGTTCGGCGCCCGCGGCGAAGACGACGTCCTTCAGTCCCGGGCGCAGCAACTCACACGCCGAGTCGAAGGCCCCGGCGAACACGGGAAACGCCTTGTACAGCTCGCTGCCCATCCCGGCGCGCTGGGCGCCCTGCCCGGGGAAGAGCACGGCCAGTCCCCCGGAAGCACGTCCGGCCACGACCCCCGGCGTGAATTCCCCAGCGGCCAGCGCGGCCACGCCACGCAGCAGCTCGTCCCGGCTCCCGCCCAGGACCACACCCCGGTGCTCGAAGGCGGCCCGCCCGTTGACCAGCGAGAAGCCGATGTCGGCCGGGGACAGCTCCGGGTGAGCCGTCACGTGGGTCAGCAGCCGCCGCGCCTGTTCCTGCAACGCCGTCTCCGACCTGGCCGATAGCACCCACGGCACCACCGGCACCGCCGCCGACGGCGGCGGTGCAGCGGCGTCCGGCGCGGCCGGTTCGGGTGCCTGCTCCAGGATCACGTGGGCGTTCGTCCCGCTCGCCCCGAAGGCCGAGACACCGGCGCGGCGCGGTTCACCGGTCACCGGCCACGGCTGCGTCTCCCGCAGCAGCTCCACCGAGCCTGCGGACCAGTCGACGTGGCTGGTCGGGGTGTCCAGGTGCAGGGTCCGGGGCAGCACCCCGTGGCGCATCGACATGACCATCTTGATGAGCCCGGCTACTCCGGCAGCCGCCTGCGCGTGCCCGATGTTGGACTTCACGGAGCCGAGCCACAGGGGTCGCCGCCGGTTCTGGCCGTACGTCGCCAGGACGGCCTGCGCCTCGATCGGGTCGCCGAGCGCGGTGCCGGTGCCGTGCGCCTCGACCACGTCGACCTGATGGGCGGCGAGTCCCGCGCCGGCCAGCGCCCGGCGGATGAGCCGCCGCTGCGACGGGCCGCTCGGGGCGGTCAGCCCGTTGGAGGCGCCGTCCTGGTTGATCGCCGAGCCACGGACCACCGCGAGCACCTTGTGGCCGTGGCGGTGCGCGTCGGAGAGCCGTTCGAGCACCAGCCACCCCGCGCCCTCGCCCATCGCCGTACCGTCGGCCGACTCGTCGAACGGCTTGCACCGGCCGTCCGCCGCCAGCCCGCGCTGCCGGCTGAACTCGGTGAAGGTGGACGGAGTGGCCATCACGGTCACGCCACCGGCCAGGGCCAGCGCGCTCTCCCCGGAGCGCAGCGACTGGGCGGCCAGGTGCACCGACACCAGCGAGGAGGAGCACGCCGTGTCGACCGCGACCGCCGGGCCCTCGAAGCCGAACGTGTACGACACCCGGCCGGCCGCCACGCTCACCGCTCCGCCGGTGAGCAGTTGGCCCTCGTACCCTTCGGGGGCCGTCCCGAGCCGGGAGATGTAGTCGTTGTGGGTGACGCCCGCGAAGACGCCGGTACGGCTGCCGCGCAGCCCGGCCGGGTCGATGCCGGCCCGTTCGAACGCCTCCCAGCCGGTGGTCAGCAGCAGGCGGTGCTGCGGGTCCATTGCGGTGGCCTCGCGGGGGCTGATCCCGAAGAAGACCGGGTCGAAGGCGTCGGCCCCGGTGAGGAAGCCACCCTCGCGGACGTACGCCGTGCCGGTCTGCTCGGGGTCGGGATCGTAGAGGGCATCGACGTCCCAGCCGCGGTCGGCCGGGAACGGGGACACGGCATCGACACCGTCGGCCACCAGCTGCCACAGGTCCTCGGGCGACCGGACGCCCCCGGGGAAGCGGCATGCCATGCCGATGACCGCGATCGGCTCGGTGCCGCGGTCCTCGGCCTCGCGCAGCCGCTCGCGGGTCTCGTAGAGGTCGGCCGTGACGCGCTTGAAGTACTCGACGAGCTTCTGGTTCTCGGGCATCGGTGAGTTACCGCCAATCAGAGAGGCAGGCGTGGGTGCGGCCGGCGGAGGGTGCGGGGTCATCGGCCGAACTGCTCGTCGACGAAGGCGTAGAGGTCCTCGACGCTCGCGGCACGGAGGTGGTCGGCCACCGCCTCCGCCGGGTGCCCGGCCGGGCGGGCCAGCCGGGCGAGAAGGGCGTGCAACCGCGGCTCAACGGCCTCCCGGACGTCGTCGCCGCCGGCCAGCCCGGCCACCGCCGCCTCCAGCACGTTCAGGTGCGCCAGTACGGCGGCGACCGGGTCGCCGCCGTACTGGCCGAGCTCGCCGGCGAGATGGCCAGCCAGCGCGTGGACCGTCGGGTGGTCGAAGACGAGGCTGCTGGCCAGGGACAGCCCGGTGCCGGCGGTGATCCGGTCGCGCAGCTCCACGGCCGCCATCGAGTCGAAGCCGAGGTCGCGAAAGGCCTGATCGGTCTCGACGGCACGGTCGTCGGGGTGGCCGAGGGTGAGTGCCACCTCGTGCCGCACCAGGGCGAGTAGTTCGGCCTCGCGATCCGGTCCGCTGCGGCCCCGCAGCCTGTCCAGCCAGGGGCCGGCGTGGTCGTCCGGTTCGGCGTCCGCCGGCCCGGTCACGGGCTCGAAGAGGCGGCTCGGCCGGGTGCTGGTGAACAGCGGCGCGAACCGGTCCCACGTCACGTCGGCAACGGTCACGCACGGCAGACCGGAGTCCAGAGCCGCGCGCAGGTCGCCGAGCGCGTCGGTCGTCGGCATCACCGGCAGGCCGTGCCGGGCCGCTTCCCGGACGGTGTCCGGTCCGGCGCTCATACCGCCGTCGGCCCAGGGGCCCCAGGCGATCGCGAGGGCGGGCAGGCCGGCCGCCCGACGCCGCTCGGCCAGGGCGTCGAGGTAGGCGTTGGCCGCGGCGTACGCGGCGTGCCCGCCGCTTCCCCACACCCCCGCGACGGACGAGAACAGCACGAACCGGTCGACGGCGCCGGCCATGGCGTTCAGATTGCGGGCGCCGGCCACCTTGCCGGCCAGCACCTCGGCGAGCAGGTCGGGGGTCGTCGCGTCGAAGGCCATCGTCTCGATGCGGCCGGCGGCGTGGAAGACGGATCCTAGGGGCCGGTCGGCCGGAACGGTGGCCAGCAGGGCGGCGAGGGCGTCCGCATCGGCGACGTCGCAGGCGGCGACGGTGGCCGTGGCGCCGAGCGCCGCCAGCTCGGCGACCAGCTCGGCCGTGCCCGGCGCGGCCGGCCCCGAGCGGCTGGTCAGCAGCAGGTCCCGGGCGCCGTGGCCGGCGAGCCAGCGGGCGACGTGGGCCCCAAGACCGCCGGTGCCCCCGGTGATGAGAACGGTCCCGGCGGGCTCCCAGACGCCGGTGTCTGGGTCGGGTGGCTCGGGCACGGCGATCAGGCGCCGCGCGTACAGGCCGTCGGAGCGGACGGCGACCTGGTCCTCCCCGGTCGCGCCGGCGAGGACGGCGGCCAGGCGCCGGCCTGCGGCGGGGCTGAGCAGGGCGGGCAGGTCGGCGAGGCCACCCCAGCGCCCGGGGTACTCGAGGGCGGCCACCCGGCCGAGGCCCCAGATCATCGCCTGGTCCTCGTCGGCGGCGGTGTGCACGGCCTCCCGGGTCACGCACCACAGCGGCGCGTCGCGGCCGGTGTCGCCCAGCGCCTGCACGAGGGCCATGGTGAGGGCGAGACCGGCGGGTGCTGCGGCGTCCCCGGGATCGGCGAGGGCCAGCAGGCTGAGCACGCCGGCCGCGTCCCCGGCCGTGGTCAGCAGAGACGCCAGATCGGCGCGTGCGGAGCCGGGCGGGATCGTCAGGAGCTCGGTCCGGGCGCCGGTCGCGGCGAGGCCTTCGGTCACCGTACGGGCCCAGCTGTCCCGCTCCGCTGTGAGAGCGGCCGGCACGACGACCAGCCAGGTGCCCGCGAGCAGCACCGGAGTACCCGGGTCGGGAACCGGCGTCCACCCGACCCGGTAGCGCCGGGCCGAGGACGCCGGAACCCGGGGCTGTGCGTCGTACTCGAGCCAGAAGCGCTCGTGCTGAAAGGCGTAGGTGGGCAGGTCGACCGTGCGGCCGCCCGGCAGCAGGGCCGCCCAGTCGATGGCCGCCCCGCGGACAGCGACCCGGGCGGCCGCGTCGAGCACCGCGAGGGCCTCGGGACGGGTCGCCCGTACGGACGGGATCCACGCCGCGTCCGGCAGACTCTCGCGGCCCATCCCCGCCAGCACCGCGTCCGGGCCCAGCTCCAGGAACGTGGTGCAGCCGGCCTCCTGCGCGGCCCGGATCCCGTCGCCGAACCGGACCGCCTCGCGAGCGTGCCGCACCCAGTAGTCCGCCGTGGCCACCGCCGGGTCGCCGACCGTGGCGCTGAGCAGGGACAGCACGGGGATCCGCGGCTGGTGGAACGTCAGGGAGCGCAGCGCGTCCCCGAATGCCGCCAGCATCGGCTCCATCAGCGACGAGTGGAAGGCGTGACTCACCCGCAGCGCCTTGGTCTTGTACCCCTGGGCGGCCAGTCCCTCGGCCGCCGCCCGGACCGCGTCCGCGGCGCCGGCCACCACGACCGACGCGGGCCCGTTCACCGCCGCGATGTCCAGGTGCGGGTGAGCGGCGACGGCCGCGCGTACCTCGTCCTCGGTAGCCGCCACGGCGGCCATCGCCCCGCCGGCCGGCAACGCCTGCATCAGGTGCGCGCGGGCCGAGACAAGCCGGGCAGCGTCCTCGAGCGACCACACGCCCGCCACATGGGCGGCGGCTATCTCGCCCACGGAGTGACCGCCGAGCACATCCGGACGTACGCCCCAGGACTCGACCAGGCGGAACAGCGCCACCTCGAACGCGAACAACGCGGGCTGCGCCCAACCGGTCTCGGACAGCTCACCGCCACCGGTGAAGACGACGTCCTTCAGCCCCGGCCGCAGGTGCGCACAACCCGCGTCGAAGGCGGCGGCGAAGACCGGGAACGTTTCGTACAGCTCGCGGCCCATGCCCGTACGATGAGCGCCCTGCCCGGTGAACAGGACACCCAGTCCGCCGCAGACCCGTCCGGTCGCCACACCCGCCGCCGTCTCCCCGGCGGCCAGACCGGCCAGTCCGCGCAGCAGCTCGTCACGGTCGGCGCCCAGCACCACACCGCGGTGCTCGAAGACCGCCCGGGTCCGCGCCAGCGAGAACCCCACATCCTGCGGGGACAGCTCCGGACGGTCCGTCACGTGCGCCAGCAGACGATCCGACTGAGCGCGCAGCGCCTTTTCCGACCTGGCCGACAGCACCCACGGCACCACCGGCAGGGGCTTGCCGGCGGCGGCCTCGGACTCGGCTTCGAGGGGCGGTGCCTGCTCCAGGACGACGTGCGCGTTCGTGCCGCTCGCGCCGAACGAGGACACCCCGGCCCGGCGTGGCTGTCCGGTGTCGGGCCAGGCCTTCGCCTCGGTCAGCAGCTCGACGTCGCCGGCGCTCCAGTCGACGCGGGTGGACGGCTCCTTGACGTGCAAGGTCTTCGGCAGTACGCCGCGCCCGATGGCGTACACCGTCTTGATGATCCCCGCGATCCCGGCGGCGGCCTGGGTGTGACCGATGTTCGACTTGAGCGAGCCCAGCCGCAGCGGCCGTCCCGCCGGCCGGTCCTTGCCGTAGACGGCCAGCAGCGCCTGCGCCTCGATCGGGTCGCCGAGCGCGGTGCCGGTGCCGTGCGCCTCGACCAGGTCGACCTGGGACGCGGCGAGGCCGGCGTTGGCCAGCGCCCGGCTGAGCACCCGCTGCTGGGCGGGGCCGCTGGGGGCGGTCATGCCGTTGGACGCGCCGTCCTGGTTGACCGCGCTGCCCCGGACGACGGCGAGCACCCGGCGGCCGAGACGCTGGGCGTCGGAGAGCCGCTCGACCACCAGCCAGCCCACCCCCTCCGCCATTGATGTGCCGTCGGCATCGTCGGAGAACGCCTTGCACCGCGCCTCGGCCGACAGTCCGCGCTGCTGGCTGAAGCCGATGTACAGCGTCGGGGTGGTCATCACCGTGATGCCGCCGACCAGCGCGAGCGAGCACTCGCCGCCCCGCAGCGCCTGCGCGGCGACGTGCAGCGCGACCAGCGACGACGAGCAGGCGGTGTCCACGGCCAGCGAGGGGCCCTCGAAGCCGAACGTGTACGACACCCGTCCGGACAGGATGCTGGCCGTCGCGCCGCTGACGGTGTAGCCGGACAGCTCGGCCGGAGCCCGGGAGAGCCCGATGACGTGGTCCTGGCCGTTGTTGCCGACGAAGACGCCGGTCTGGCTGCCCCGCAGTGCATGCGGGTCGAGCCCGGCGCGCTCCAGCGCCTCCCAGGCGGTCTCCAGCAGCAGCCGCTGCTGCGGATCGGTGGCGACGGCTTCCTTCGGGCTCATTCCGAAGAAGGCGGCGTCGAAGTCGCCCGGGGCGTCGAGGAAGCCCCCTTCGCGGACGTACGACTTGCCGGGCCGGCCCGGTTCCGGATCGAACACGTCGTCGATGTCCCAGCCGCGGTCGGCCGGGAAGCGGGAGATCGCGTCCACGCCCTCGTCGACGAGCTGCCACAGCTGCTCCGGGGTGCTGACCCCGCCGGGCAGCCGGCAGGACATACCGACGATCGCGAGCGGCTCGTTCTCGCGCTGCTCGACGACCCGCAGCTGCTCCCGGGCCTCCTTGAGGTCGGCCGTTACCCAGCGCAGGTAGTCGACCAGCTTGTCTTCGTTCGTCATCAGCCCTCATTCCTTCGTCCGGACGGCGGCCAGAGTGCGGGGAAGCGGCCGCCGGGCGGTCACGCCCGGCTACGTCCCAGCTCGTTGTCGATGTAGGCGAAGATCTCGTCGGTCGTGGCGGTCCCGAGGTCGGTGCCCGTCTCCGGCTCGGCCGCGGGATCGGCCGTCGGCCGGTTGCGCAGCCAGCCGGACAGGATCCGGCGCAGCCGCTCGGCAACCGCGTCGTCACCCGCCGCGGGCGGCCCGGCGGGGACGGCCGCCAGCGCGGCCTCGAGCCGGTCGAGTTCGGCCTGGGCGGGCAGCACCGGCCCGGACGCCTCCGGCACCAGCTCGGTCAGCAGGAACCGGGCCAGCGCGCGCGGGGTGGGGTGGTCGAACACGAGGGTGGCCGGCAGTGTCAGACCGGTGGTGGACTTGAGCCGGTTGCGCAGCTCGACCGCGGTCAGCGAGTCGAAGCCCAGGTCACGGAACGCCTCGTCGGTGGGCACGAGCTGGGCGGAGACGTGCCCGAGCACCGCGGCGGCCTGCCCGCGGACGAGGTCGACGGCGTACCGTTCCCGGTCCTCGCCGAGGAGCTCACCGAGCCGGTCGCGCAGGGAGGCCGGCGAGGCCGGCGCGGCGTCGGCGGTCCGCCGCGCCGGAGCCTTGACGAGGGCCCGCAGCAGCGGCGGGACCGGGGAGCCGGAGGTTCGTACGCCGGCCAGGTCCATCCGCATAGGGAGCACGAACGCCTCGTCGAGCGTGGCCGCCGTGTCGAACAGCGCCATGCCTTGCTCGAAGGTGACGGGCAGGAGGCCGCCGCGGCGTGCCCGACCGGCGTCGGCACTCGCCAGGTGACCGGCCATGCCGACGTTGTGCGGGTCGGCGCTGGCCTCCCAGGCGCCCCATGCCAGTGACGTGGCGGGCAGCCCGAGGCTGCGCCGACGGGCGGCCAGGCTGTCGAGGAAGACGTTCGCTGCGGCGTACGCTCCTTGCCCGCTGCCGCCGAGGGTTCCTGCGGCCGAGGAGAACATCGCGAACATCGCCAGATCGGCGTCGGCGGTGAGCTCGTGCAGGTTCCAGGCCGAGTCGATTTTCGGGCGCAGTACGGTGTCGAGCTGCTCCGGGGTGAGGCCGGCGACGGTGCCGTCCCGCAGCACCCCGGCCGCGTGCACCACCCCGGTCAGCGGGTGCTCGTCGGGGATCGCGGCCAGGACCGCGGCCAGCGCCGCCCGGTCCGCGGCGTCACAGGCGGCGACGGTGGCCCGGGCGCCCAGGGCGGCGAGCTCGGCGACCAGCGGCGCGGTGGTGCGGGCCTGCTCACCCCGGCGGCTGAGCAGCAGCAGATGGCGCACGCCTCGCGCCGCGAGGTGCCGGGCCACGTGACCGGCGAGCAGCCCCGACGCGCCGGTGATCAGCACGGTGCCGTCGGGGTTCAGGTCACCGGACCGCTCGGTCCCGGTCGCCGGCACGAGACCGAGCCGCGGCACGGACACCTCCCCGGAGCGGACGGCGGCCTGGTACTCCTCGGCCGCCACGGCGGCGGCCACCGCGCGCGGCAGCACCTCCAGCGACGTGTCGTCGTCGTCGATGTCGACCAGCAGCAGCCGGTCCGGGTTCTCGGACTGGGCCGAGCGCAGCAGCCCCCACAGCGGCGACTGGACGATGTCGAGCGGTTCCCCGTCCCCGACCGGTACGGCCTCCCGGGTCACCACCAGCAGCAGTGAACCGGCGAACCGCTGCTCCGCCAGCCAGTCCTGCACCAGCCCGCTCACCCGGGTCAGCAGCCGGCGGGCGGCCCCGGGCACGTCGGTGCCCTCGAAGGCGCCCCCGAGCGTGTCGACCGGCAGCACCACGAGGTCGGGCACCCGGTCGGCGGAGGCCAGCGAGGACCAGTCGTCGTGCTGCCGCACCGAGCTGTCGTGGCGGGTCAGCGAGACGGTGACCGGCGAGTCACCGAGCACCGCCCACTGGCTGTCACCCGGGACGGAGCTGCCCAGGGGCAGCGGCACCCAGTCGAGCCGGAACAGGGACCGGTGCCGGCGGCCGGAGGCAGCCGGGGTGGCATCCCCGGAGACCTCACGCAGCAGCAGGGCGTCGGCGGAGACGACGAGGTTGCCCGCTTCGTCGACGGCGACCAGCGTCAGCGAGTCGGCACTGGTGAGCGTCATCTTGACCCGCATCGTCACGGCGCCCTCGGCATGCAGCTGCACCCCGGTCCACGTGAACGGCAGCCGCAGCACCTCGTCACTGCCCTGCGGCCGGGCGGAGATCAGCGAGTGGAACATCGCGTCGAACAGGGCCGGGTGCAATCCGAACACGGCGGCGTCGGCGCGTCCTGTCGGCGGGACGGAGACCAGGGCGAAGACCTCTCTGCCACGGACGTGCACCTCGCGCAGCCCCTGGAACGTCGGTCCGAAGGCGTACCCGGCGACGACCAGTTGCCGGTAGCACTCCTCGGCGGCGAAGGGCACCGTGTCGCGCGGCGGCCAGGTCAGCAGGTCGGACGGATCGGGAGCGGCGGGGGTCGCGGTGGCCAGCCAGCAGGTCGCGTGCAGGGTCCAGTCCTCGTCGAGGCCGTCGCCGGTGGGCTCGGGACGGGCGTGGACGGTGAGCTGGCGCTGCCCGGTGTCGAGCGGCGCGCCGATCACCACCTGTAGGGCGGTGGGGACGTCCGGGTCGAGCAGCAGCGGCGCCTGGACGGCCAGTTCCTCGACGCGGGGACAGCCGACCCGTTCGGCGGCCCGGAAGGCGATCTCCATGAAGGCCGTACCCGGAACGATCGTCATGCCGGACACCACGTGGTCGCCGAGCCAGGTCTGGTCGTGGACGCTGAGCCGGCCGGTCAGCAGCAGTCCGCCGCTGTCGGGCAACGGGACCTCCGCGGCGAGCATGGGATGGCCGGTGGCGACGAGGCCCAGTGAGGACACGTCACCGGCCGGGGCGGCGGCCTCGATCCAGAAGCGCTCGCCCTGGAAGGCGTACGTGGGCAGGGCGACCAGCCGGGCGCCGGCGTACAGCGGTCCGAAGTCGACCTCCGCGCCGCTGACGTGGGCCTGTGCCAGGGAGAGCAGAAAGCGGTCCAAGCCGCCCTCGGAGCGCCGCAGCGTGCTCCAGCTGTGGGCCTCGACGCCGCCTTCGTCGAGAAGATCCTGCACCGCCATCACCAGCACCGGGTGCGGGCTGGCCTCGAGCACCAGCCGGTGCCCGCGGGCCAGGGCTGCCTTGACCGAGTCCTCGAAGAGCACGGTCTCGCGCAGGTTGCGGTGCCAATAGGCGGCGTCGAGGTCGCCGGTCGAGCGCTCGTCGCCCTCGACGCAGGAGAAGAACGGGATGCTCGCGGTGGTGGACCGCACCGTGGCGAGCAGGCCGGCGAGCTCGTCGCGGATCTGATCGACCTGGGCGGAGTGGGCGGCGTAGTCGACGGGGATCAGCCGGGCGGTGACCCCGTCGCCCACGAGCACGGCGCGCAACTCGTGCAGCGCCTCGACCTCGCCGGAGACGACCACGGTCCGGGGACTGTTGATCGCGGCGACCGAGATGCGGCCGGCCCACGGCAGCATCCGCGGCTCGAGCTCCGCCCGGCCCAGCTGCACCGACATCATGCCGCCGAGGCCGGCGAGCCGCGTGAGGGCGCGGCTGCGCAGGGCCACGACCTTGGCCGCGTCGTCGCGGGAGAGTGCCCCGATCGCGCAGGCGGCAGCGATCTCGCCCTGGCTGTGCCCGACCACTGCGGCCGGTTCGACCCCGTACGAGCGCCACAGCGCGGCCAGCGACACCATCACCGCCCACAGCGTGGGCTGCACAACGTCGACGCGGCCGAGCATGGTGTCGTCGGTACCGCGCAGCACATCCACCGGTGACCAGTCGATCCACTCCGACAGCGCCAGCGAGCACGCCATGAACTCCGCGGCGAAGACCTCGGAGCTGTCGAGCAGCTCGGCGGCCATCCCGGCCCACTGCGAGCCCTGCCCCGGGAAGACGAAGACCACGCCGCCGCCACTGACG
This sequence comes from Micromonospora sp. LOL_015, assembly GCF_048060275.1. Classification (NCBI taxonomy): domain Bacteria; kingdom Bacillati; phylum Actinomycetota; class Actinomycetes; order Micromonosporales; family Micromonosporaceae; genus Micromonospora; species Micromonospora sp. LOL_015. Next base: position 10,465 of record NZ_JBHMIO010000045.1, on the reverse strand, counting down.
GCGCGTCCCTCGACGAGACCGGCTGCGGACTCGCCGTCGGCAAGGGCGCGCAGCCCCAGCAGCAGCTCGGCGCGGGTCCGGGCGACCACCGCCGCCCGGTGGTCGAAGACCGCCCGGCTCTCCACGAGCGACCGCCCGATGTCCCGCGGGGCCAGCTCCGGGTGCTCCTCGGCGAAGGCGTGGAGCCGGGCGGCCTGGGCCCGCAGCGCTTCCCTGGTACGGCCGGACAGCGTCCACACCACCGGCAGGTCCCCGGGCGGGGTGGCCGGCTCCTCGGCGGGCGTGCCGGGTGCCTCTTCGAGGATCACGTGGGCGTTGGTGCCGCTGATACCGAAGCCGGACACGCCGACGCGCCGCGGCCGGTCGCTACGCGGCCAGTCCCTGCGCTCGGTCAGCAGCTCGACGCCGCCCGACGACCAGTCCACCTCGGGGGTCGGCTCGTCCGCGTGCAGGGTGGGCGGCAGCACCCCGGCCCGCAGCGCCATGACCGACTTGATGACGCCACCGACACCCGCCGCGGCCTGGGCGTGTCCGAAGTTGCTCTTGAGCGAGCCGAGCAGGAGCGGGGGGCCGGTGCGGTCCCTGCCGTACGTGTTGAGCAGCGCGCCGGCCTCGATCGGGTCGCCGAGCGGGGTGCCCGTGCCGTGGGCCTCGACGGCGTCCACGTCGGCCGGGGCCAGGCCCGAGACGGCCAGCGCCTGCCGGATGACCCGTTCCTGGGAGGGACCGTTGGGGGCGGTCAGGCCGTTCGAGGCGCCGTCCTGGTTGACCGCGCTGCCCCGGATCACGGCCAGCACCCGGTGGCCGTGGCGCTGGGCGTCGGACAGCCGTTCCAGCACCAGCCAGCCCACGCCCTCGGCGAGGCCGAACCCGTTGCTGCCGGCGGCGAAGGCCCGCGACCGGCCGTCCGGCGAGAGTGCGTTCTGCATGCTGAACTCAATGAACTGGGTGGGCGTGCAGATGATCGAGCAGCCGCCGGCCAGGGCGAGCGAACACTCCCCGCCGCGCAGCGCCTCCGCGGCCAGGTGCAGCGAGACCAGCGACGAGGAGCAGGCAGTGTCGACGGTCAGCGCCGGGCCCTCGAAGCCGAGCTCGTAGGAGACCCGGCCGGACATGATGCTGGCGCTGGTGCCGGTGAGCCGGTAGCCGGACAGGTCGCCGGCCGCGCCGGACAGCAGCAGGGCGTGGTCCTGACCGTTGCTGCCGACGAACACTCCGGTGTCACTGCCGCGCAGTCCGGCCGGGTCGAGACCGGCGTGCTCCAGGCCCTCCCACGCCGTCTCCAGCAGCAGCCGTTGCTGCGGGTCCATGGCCAGGGCTTCCCGGGGATTGATGCCGAAGAAGCCCGCGTCGAAGCGGTCGGCGTCGCGGACAAAACCGCCGCGGCGGACGTACGAGCGCCCGGGCAGCCCGCGAGCGGGGTCGTAGAACGAGTCCACGTTCCAGCCGCGGTCCCCCGGGAGGTCGCCGGTGGCGTCGACGCCGTCGGCGACCAGCCGCCACAGCTCCTCCGGCGACCGCACGTCCCCGGGAAAGCGGCAAGACATGCCGATGACGGCGATGGGCTCGTCAACGGCACGGGCAGCGACCGGCCGTACGGTGTCCGGGTCCGCGTCGCCGAGCAGCAGCGTGCCCAGGTGCGCGCCCAGCGCGGCGGCGGAGGGGTGGTCGAAGACGACGGTGGTCGCCAGGGGCAGGCCGGTGACTGCTTTGAGCCGGTTACGCAGCTCCACCGCGCTCATCGAGGCGAAGCCGATGTCGCGGAAGGCCCGGGTGACCGGGACCGCCCGGGTGTCGGCGAAGCCGAGCACCGCGGCGGCCTCGGCGCGCACCAGGTCGAGGAGCGCCCGGGCGCGATCGGCCGGGTCGAGCCCGTTGAGCCGCTGGGCCAGCGCGGACGACGACTGGGCGACGGCGTCGACCGTACGCCGCAGGGGTGTCTGCACAAGGCCGCGCAGCAGCGGCGGCACGGCGCCCCGGACCCGGACGCGGAACGGCACCACGACGGGCTCGTCCACGGCGACGGCGGCGTCGAACAGGGCCAGGCCCTGGGCGGTGGAGGTCCACCGCCCCCAGGCGATCGACTGTCCACGCAGTCCGGAAGCCCGTCGTCGTTGTGCGAGCGCGTCGATGAAAGCACTCGCGGCGCTGCGCTCGGCACGCCCGGTGGCGCCGAGCACACCGTCGACGGTGGAGAACAGCACGAGGGCTGTCAGCGCCGAGCCGCTGGTCGCCCGGTCCAGTGCCCCGGCCGTGGCGATGGAGTCGGCGGCGTGCACGACGGCATCGGGCGCCACGGCGGCGACGAGGGCGGCGAGCGCGTCTTGGTCGGTGAGGTCGCAGACCACGACCTCGACGCCGGGCTGGTCCTGGTCCGATGTGCCGGCCAACACCACGCGCTTCGCGCCCCGGGCCGCCACATGCCGCGCGACCTCGGCGGCGCGGGTGCCGGCGTCGCCGGTGACCAGCACGGTGCCGGACCACGGCGCGTCCGCGGCACCCGCCGGGACGCGGGCAAGCCGGGGAACCGTGGCGGTCCCGGCATGGAGGGCGACGTCGTCCTCCCCGGCCGCGAGGGCGGCGGCGATGACCGCGGCGATCGGCTCGTCGGCGGAGCCGGTGTCCAGCAGCAGGATGCGGCCCGGGTGGGCGGCCTGAAAGGACCGGACCACGCCGCGTCCGGCCGCCTGGACCGGATCGGGCAGCTCGGCCCGGGCGTCACGGGTGCGGATGACCAGCGTCGTCGACTCGGCACGCGGGTTCGCCAGCCAGGAGCCGAGCAGCGTCCGCAGCTGCTCGGTGACCTGGGCGCCGGTGCCGTCGAGCGTCGGCGCGGCGAAGACGGCGTACCCGGCGGCCGGCCCGGTGAGGGAGTTCATCAGCGCCGCCGGATCGGTCCAGGTGACCGGCTCGTCACCGGCTTCCCCGGGTACGGCCAGCGGCCGCATCCGCACCCCGAACAGCTCGCTGGCGGGATCCGGGGCCAGGCCCGCCTCGGTCACCTCCCGCATCACCAGGGCGTCCACGGTCGCCACGGGCTCACCGGCCACGTCGGTGGCCAGCAACGCGATCGAGCCGTCGGAGCGCGGGCGTAACCGGATCCGCAGCGCGGACGCACCGGCGCCCAGCAGCCGGACACCCGTCCACGAGAACAGCATCCGCATGGCGCCGCCCTCCTGGGGACGGGCGGCGATCAGGGCGTGGAACGCGGCGTCGAGCAGGGCGGGGTGCAACCCGAAGCGTCCGGCGTCGGCCGCGGTGTCCTCGGGCAGGGCGACCTCGGCGTAGATGTCGGTGCCGTGCGACCACACGGCCCGCAGCCCTTGGAAGGAGGGCCCGTAGCCGTATCCGGCGGCGGTGAACCGCCCGTAGACGCCGTCGGTGTCCACCGCGGTCGCAGTGGCCGGGGGCCACGACGTCAGCTCGTCGGTGGGGGTGGCTGCGGCGTGCCCGAGCAGTCCGGTGGCGTGGCAGGTCCACTCGTCGCCGCCGGCCACCGCGCCGGGGATGTCGGGGCGGGACCAGACCGCCACGGAGCGTCGGCCGTCGTCCTGAGGGCCGCCGACGAAGACCTGCACCGCGACGCCGTCGTGCTCGGGCAGCGTCAGCGTCGTCTGCAGGGTCAGTTCCTCCACGGTGTCGCAGCCGGCCTGATCGCCGGCCCGGAACGCCAGCTCAAGGTGGGCGGTGCCGGGGAGCAGCGCGGAACCCAGCACGACGTGGTCGGCCAGCCACGGATGCGTACGGCGGGAGAGCCGCCCGGTCAGCAGCAGCCCGTCCGGCTCCGGCAGCGCGATCGCCGCGGTGAGCAGCGGATGATCCAGCGGCGTGAGCCCGACCGAGGACGCGTCGCCGCTCGTGGACCCGGGTTCGAGGCGGAATCGCTCGTGCTGGAAGGCGTACGTCGGCAGGGGCACCCGTCGCGCGCCGGTGCCCTCGAACACCACGCCGAGGTCGACCGGGGCGCCCTGCACGTGCGCCTGGGCCAGGGCCAGCAGGAACCGGTCGCGCCCGCCATCGCCACGGCGCAGGGTGGCGAGCGGGACGGCGGTGGCGCCGGTGTCGTCGATGATGTCCTGGACCGCCATCGCCACGACCGGGTGCGCGCTGACCTCCAGCATCAGCCGGTAGCCCTGGGCGAGCGCGGCCCGCACGGCCTGTTCGAACCGGACGGTCTGGCGCAGGTTGCGGTACCAGTGCCCGGCGTCGAGCCCGGCGGTGTCCATCCGGTCGCCGGTCACGGTCGAGAAGAACGGCACGTCGCTGGTGACGGGTCGCAGGGTGGCGAGCATCTCCTCGATCCCGGCACGGTGCGGGTCGAGCTGGGCGGAGTGGGCGGCGACGTTCAGGGTGAGCCTGCGGACGCGGACGCCCTCGGCGGCCAGCTGCCCGACCAGCTCGTCGAGGGCGGCGACCTCCCCGGACATGACCACCGCGTGGGGACCGTTGACCGTGGCGAGGGCGAGGCGGTCGCCGTACGGTGCGAGGCGTTCACCCAGTTCGTCGGCGCTGAGCTGGACGGCGACCATGCCGCCCCGGCCGTCCAGGTGCTGGTGCATGAAGCGGGCGCGGCCGGCGACGTAGCGGACGGCGTCCTCGCGGGAGACGGCACCGGCCACGTACGCGGCGGCGATCTCGCCCTGGCTGTGACCGATGACGCCGGACGGTTCGAGTCCGTACGAGCGCCACAGCGCGGCCAGGGCCACCATCACGGCGAAGAGCAGCACCTGGGTGGTCTCGAACTCGTCCAGGTCCGGCGCACCGGAATCCCCGCGCAGCGCCGCCAACGGCGACCAGCCCAGCCACGGCAGGAACGCCGCCTCGCAGGCCAGGAACTCGTCGCGGAAGACCGGCTCCTGCTCGAGCAGCTCCAGCGCCATGCCGCGCCACTGGGAGCCGTAGCCCGGGAAGACGAAGACGACCTTGTCACCGAAGTGGGCGGCACCCTGGACGACCGCGGCGGAGGGCTCGCCCGCAGCCAGGTCGGCCAGGCCCTGCATCAGAGCGGCCCGGTCGGAGCCGAGCACGACAGCCCGGTGTTCGAGCCGGCCGCGCGTGGTCGCCAGCGAGTAGGCGATGTCCAGCGCGGACAGCCGCGGATGCTCCTCGGCATGGGCGAGCAGGCGGCTGGCCTGTCCGCGCAGGGCTTCCTGGCTGTGGCCGGAGAGCACCCACGGCAGCAGCCCGAGCGTCCGGGTGACCTCCGGTCCGGTCTCGTCCCTGGGGGGCGCCTGCTCGAGGATCACGTGGGCGTTCGTGCCGCTGACCCCGAAGGAGGAGACGCCGGCGCGACGCGGGGCGCCGGTCTGCGGCCACGGGGTGGGTTCGGTCAGTAGGGCGAGACCGCCCCGCTCCCATTCGACCCGGCTGGTGCGCTGCCCGGCGTGCAGCGTGCCGGGCAGCAGCCCGTGCCGGATTGCCTGGACCATCTTGATGATGCCGCCGACCCCGGCGGCGGCCTGCGTGTGGCCGATGTTCGACTTGAGCGAGCCGAGCCACAGCGGCCGCTCCGCGGTGTGTTCCCGGCCGTACGTCTCGAGCAGCGCACCCGCCTCGATCGGGTCGCCCAGCGCGGTGCCGGTCCCGTGTCCCTCGACGGCGTCGATGTCGGCGGCGTTCAGCCCGGCGTCGTCGAGGGCGGCCCGGATGACGCGTTGCTGGGCGACGCCGCTCGGGGCGGTCAGGCCGTTGGAGGCGCCGTCCTGGTTGACGGCCGTGCCGGCCACGACGGCGAAGATCTCCCGTCCCTCGCGGAGGGCGTCGGAAAGCCGCTGCACGAGCACCCAGCCGACGCCCTCGCCCCAGCCGGTGCCGTCGGCGCCCTCGGCGTACGCCTTGCAGCGTCCGTCGGACGCCAGGGCGCCCTGCCCGCTCGACTCGAGGAACATCGCCGGAGTGGCCATCAGCGCGACGCCGCCGGCGAGCGCCATCGTGCACTCGCCGCGCCGCAGCGACTGCACCGCCAGGTGCAGCGAGACCAGGGAGGAGGAGCAGGCGGTGTCGACGGTCAGCGCCGGCCCCTCGAGCCCGAGGAAGTAGGAAACCCGTCCACTGAGCACGCTGGCGGTGGCGCCGGTCAGGCCCTGCCCGGCCATGTCGGCGTCGGTCCCGGACAGCACGATGACGTGGTCCTGGTTATTGCTGCCGACGAAGACCCCGGTACGCGTGCCGCGCAGCGAGCGGGGGTCGATGCCGGCCGTCTCCAGAACCTCCCACGCGCCTTCCAGCAGCAGCCGCTGCTGCGGGTCCATCGCGGTGGCCTCGCGCGGGCTGATGCCGAAGAAGCCGGTGTCGAACCGGTCGGCGCCGGCGAGGAACCCGCCCTCGTGCACGGCGATTGAGCCGGCGACCGTGTCGAGGTCCCAGCCGCGGTCCGTGGGGAAGCCGGTGATGGCGTCGCTGCCGGCCTCGACCAGCCGCCACAGTTCGTCGGGCGAGTCGACCTCGCCCGGGAACCGGCAGGACATCCCGACGATGGCGATCGGCTCCCGCTGAGCCTGCTCGAGCTCGCGCAGGCGCTCCTGGGTGTCGTGCAGATCCGCGCTGACCCACTTCAGATAGTCGAGCAGCGTCTTGTCGTCAGGCATGGATCTCCTACCATTCTCTGCGAGCGGAAGACGAGCGTGAGGGGAATCAGGAACGGGAGCCGCGGCCCAGCCGGGCGTCGATGAGCTTGAGAACGTCCTCCGCGTCGGCGGACTCGAGCGCGTCGGCGAAGTGCTGGGATCCGGCCGGGTCACCGGCGGCCGGGGCGGCTGTCCGGGAGCGCTCGTCGATGATTCTCCGTAGTCGGCGGACGAGCCGGCCGTCCACTTCGCTGTCGGGCGGCGTGGCGGCCAGCGTCGCCTCCAGCCGGTCCAGCTCCGCGAGCACGTCCGTTCCTGGGGCGGGACGGTCGGGGGTGAGCCGGTCGAGCACGAACCGGCTCAGTGCCTCGGCGGTCGGGTGGTCGAAGACCACGGTCGCCGGGAGGGTGAGGCCGGTGGCCACCTTGAGCCGGTTGCGCAGCTCGACGGCGGTCAGCGAGTCGAAGCCCAGGTCCCGGAAGGCGTCGCCGGGCGGGATCGAGGCGGCGGAGGTGTGCCCGAGTACGAGGGCGGCCTGCTCCCGGACCAGCTCGAGGGCGATGTGAGCTGCCTCGGCGGGCGGCAGGTCGCGCAGGCGCCGGGTCAGTGTCTGCCCGGCGTCGGCGGCCGGGGTGGTGGCGCTGGGGCGGCGCTGGCGGACGAGCCCGCGCAGCAGTGCGGGGACGTCGGGCGCGGCGGCGAGCCGGGCGGTGTCGAGCCGGATGGGCACCACGACGGGCTCGTCCCGGTCGAGCGCTGCGGAGAGCAGCGCGTGCCCGTCGGACTCGGTGATGGGCCGGGCGCCGGTGCGTTCCTGGCGGGCGCGGTCGGCGTCGCTGAGCCGCTCGGTCATGCCCCCGGTGGCGGCCCAGGGTCCCCAGGCCAGCGCCGTGCCGGGCAACCCTCGGTGATGGCGCAGGCCGGCGAGCGCGTCGGTGAACGTGTTGCCGGCGTTGTAGGCGGCCTGCCCCGCCGAGCCGAGGGCACCGGCGGCTGAGGAGTACATCGCGAAGTAGGCCAGATCGGCGTCCGCGGTGAGCTCGTGCAAGTTCCAGGCGCCGGCGGCCTTGATGGACAGGACATCGTGGACGCGGGCCGGGGTGAGGGCGGTGAAGGGGGCGTCGTCGAGGGCGCCGGCGGTGTGCACCACCGCGGTCAACGGATGCTCCACCGGCACCCCCGCGATCACCTCAGCCAACCCACCACGATCAGCCACATCACACTGCGCCACCGTCACCGACGCACCCGCCGCCACCAACCGCTCCACCAACTCCACCGGCGCCGCCCGCCGACTCACCAGCACCACCCGCCGCGCACCACGACGCACCACATGCTCCGCCGCAACACCACCCAACAACCCCGAAGCACCCGTCACCAACACCGTCCCCCCCGGATCCAACCCCCGCGGCACCCGCAACACCACCTTGCCCACATGACGCGCCTGCGACATGAACCGCAACGCCTCCACCGCACGCCGCACATCAAAAACCCGCACCGGCGGCAAACTCAACACCCCCGACGCGAACAACCCCATCAACCGCCCCAACAAACCACCCAACCGCTCCCGCCCGGCCTCCAACAACTGAAACGGCCGATAAACCACCCCCGGCACCGAATCACGCACATCAGCCACACCCATCTCCAAAAACTGACCACCCGGCCTCAACAACCCCAAAGACGCATCAACAAACTCACCCGTCAACGAATTCAACACCACATCAACAACCGGAAACCGATCCGCGAACTCCAACGACCGCGACGACGCCAACCGATCCCGCGGCACCCCCAACGCCTCAACCCGACCCCACTTCGACGGACTCGCTGTCGCATACACCTCCGCACCCACCAAACGCGCCACCTGAACAGCCGCCATACCCACACCACCAGCAGCAGCATGAATCAACACCGACTGACCACGACGCAACCCCGCCAAATCCACCAACCCGTACCACGCCGTCAAAAACGCCACCGGCACCGCGGCAGCCTGCTCAAACGACCACCCATCCGGAACCCGCACCAACCCCCGACAATCAACCACCACCACCGACGAGAAACCCTCACCAAAAAGCCCCGCCACCCGATCACCAACCGCAAACCCCGAAACCCCCGGACCCACCTCCAACACCACACCCGCACCCTCACTACCCAAACTCGGCTCACCCGGATACATCCCCAACACCATCAACACATCACGAAAATTCACCCCCGCCGCACGCACCCCCACCCGCACCTCACCCACACCCAACGGAGCCACCCCCACCGGCTCCACCACCAACCCCTCCAACACCCCCGGCACCCCCACCGCCAACCGCCAACCACCACCCGCAGGCAGCTCCAACAGCTCACTGCGGTTGGTCCGCTGGAGTCGGGGCACGCTCGCCTCGCCGGCGCGCAGGCTGAGCTGGTCCTCGTCGGCGGCCACGGCGGCGGGCACGGCGGCGGTGAGTGCGACGGCGGAACGGGGGTCCTCGTCGAGATCGGCCAGGAGCAGCCGGCCGGGGTTCTCCGTCTGGGCCGAGCGCAGCATGCCCCAGACGGCGGCTGACACCACGTCCGCCTCGGTTTCCGGGGCGTGCGCGTTGCGGGTCACCACGACCAGGCGGCTGGACTCGAACCGGTCGTCGGTCAGGAAGCCCTGCACGGCTGTGAGCACCTCACCGGTGACCGCGTGGACGGCGTCCAGCACCGCCAGGGGTGGCCGCGGAACGTCGAGCCGGACGAAGGGTGGCACACTTCCTTCCACGGTGGACAGCTGTGGCCACGGTGTGGTGTCCGGGGTGCCCAGCGGCAATGGCTGCCAGCCGGTGCGGAAGAGGTCGTCGGGAGGGCCGGAAACGGCCGGGGCAGCGGCAACCGTACGGGAAACGAGCGAACGTGCGGCCAGGACGAGCTTGCCGGTGTCGTCGGCGGCGAGGACCGCCATGGTGTCCTCGCTGTCGAGGGTGAGGCGGACGCGCAGGGAAGTGGCACCCACGGCGGCGAGGTGGACGCCGCTCCAGGAGAAGGGCACCTTGGTCACCGGGGGCGAGTTCTCGGCTGCGGCACTCGCGATGACCGCGTGCAGCGCCGCGTCGAGCAGGGCCGGGTGCAGCCCGAAGGCGCCGGCGTCGACGGGGAGTGTGACCTCGGCAAAGATCTCCTTGTCGCGGCGCCACACGCTGCGCAGGCCCTGGAACGCGGGGCCGTAGCCGTACCCGTGGCTGATCAGCCGGTCGTAGTCGACGGGGACGGGGACGACGTCTCGCGGTGGCCAGTCGGCGAGATCGGCGCCGTGCGGCGCGGCGGCGACGCGGGTGAGGACGCCGGTCGCGTGGCAGGTCCAGTCGGGAGAGTCCAGGGTCGTGTCGGGGCCGGCCGGGCGGGAGTGGACCGCGACGGGGCGCCGGCCGCCGTCAAGGGCAGGGCCGGCGGTGACCTGCAGGGCGACGGCCCGGTCGCCGAGCGGCAGGGGCGCGTGCAGGGTGAGTTCCTCGACGCCGGGCAGGCCGAGCCGGTGGCCGGCGTGCAGCGCGAGATCCAGCAGGGCCGTCCCGGGCAGGATCGGCGCACCGCCGACCACGTGGTCGGCGAGCCAGGGCTGCGCCGGCAGGGACAGGGTGCCGGTGAGCAGGGCCGTGCCGGTGTCCGCGACGCTGCTCTCGCCGGAGAGCAGCGGATGCCCGGAGTCGATCAGACCGATCGCGGTAGCGTCGGCCGCGGTGCCTGTGAGCCAGTAGCGCTCGTGCTGGAAGGCATAGGTGGGCAGGGCCTCCGGCACGGCACCGGGGAAGAGGGCGGCCCAGTCGACATCGGCGCCCCGGACCCAGATCTCGCCGACCGCGGTCAGCAAGGTGGCGGACTCGCCGTGACCACGACGCTGAGCGGCAACCCACTGTCCCTCACCCATGGCCGACAACACC
>NZ_JBHMIO010000044.1:0-33807 GCF_048060275.1 Micromonospora sp. LOL_015 | reverse complement strand
GGCAGCGACACGCCGAAAGTCGTCACCCGCCCACGGCCGACTTTGATACACGCCCTAGGGCGTTGCCAGGGCTGGGTGCTGTCGCTGGCGGAGCTCGTCGGCAAGCTCAACTCCGCCCCGGCCGCGACGGTGGTGCCGGCATGAGACATTGCAGAACGACCATGCTGAAGGTCACGGCTCCGCTGACCGTGGCGGCGTTCGCGTTGGCCGCCTGCGGTGGCGGTGACGACGCCGACGCCGCGACGACCGCTCTGCCGGAGGAACTCGCGGTGGCGTCGACGGTCGACATGACCGACGAGGAGTACGCCGAGTACCTGACCGCGTTGGAGGAGGCGTCGAAGGCGGAGGGTGGCGTACTCAGCTACTACTTCAGCGCTCCCGCCGCCGCTGCGGAGAAGCAGATCAATCTCTTCATCGAGAAGTACCCGTGGGTGGAGCTGGAGTACACCTCCGGCGGCACGCTCGAGCTGATCGAGCGCGTCATCACCGAGAACGCGGCCGGGCGCCCCAGCGCCGACGTCCTGCAGGGCGGGCCGCTGGAGGACAACACGTTGTGCCGCGACGAAGGGCTCTGCCTGGAGTACGACCCGCGTGGCGAGGCTGACCTGCCGGCGGACCGCGCCTACGCGGACTGCGGCTGCTCGGTGGCCGACTTCTTCACGTTCCACATCACCTACAACACCGAGAAGGTCACCGCGGCCGAGGCTCCCCAGACGTACGAGGACCTCACCGATCCGAAATGGAAGGGTCGGTTCGGCGTCAACATCGACCAGCTCGACTGGTTCGCCGGCGCGCTGGCCGAGATGGGTGAGCAGGACGGTCTGGCGCTGATGGAGGCGATCGCCGCCAACGAGCCGGTCGTCTACGCCGGCGCCGACGGTCTGGAGAAGCTGGCGGCGGGCGAGTTCGACATCGCGTTCCCGCAGAGCGCGACCCGTACGGTCCGGGACCTGATCGCCGACGGTGCACCGATCGAGATCGTCACCACGCCGGTGACCATCGCCCAGCCGGACATGTACTTCCCGCTGAAGAACGCGCCGCACCCGGCCACCACCCGGCTCTACATGGAGTGGCTGATGAGCGACGAATGGCAGAACAAGGTCGGCGAGGTCGTCGTGAAGGTGCCGATCAAGGAAGGTGCGCCGATCCCCTCGTCGGCCGAGGGCATCCTGGACAGCGAACTGTTCTTCGAGACCACCGACAACTTCGGTGACTACGACACCCGCGTCGAACAGCACCAGCCGATCTTTGTGACGGGCTGATCGACATGACCACCCTCGTGGACAGCTGGGCCCGGCTCACCACCGGTCGGGTCACCCGCTTCCCCGCGCTGCGGGGGGTCTTCACCCCCCGCAGCGTGGTCTACGGCCTGGTCCTGATCATTCTGCTGGCACAGGTGGCGCTGCCGATCGCCATCCTGCTGTTCACCAGTTTCAAGGACGCCCGACCCACCGACGCGGACTTCTTCTCCCTCAGCTTCACGTTGGAGAACTTCCGCGACGCGTTCGCCTCCGGCCGGCTGCTCAGCGTCACCTGGACCACGGTGCAGTTCGCCGGCGGATCCACGCTCGTGGCGCTGGCGCTGGGGACGTTTCTGGCCTGGATCGTCGCCCGCACGAACGCGCCGTTCCGCAACCTCGTCGGGGTGCTCACCATCGTTCAGATGGCGGTGCCGGGGATCCTCGTCCCGGTCGCCTGGACGTTCCTGGCCAGCCCGAAGATCGGGGCGATCAACGTGGCCTGGCGCAACCTCACCGGGACCGAGGGCACCCTGTTCAACGTCTACTCGATGCAGGGCCTGATCCTGGTCGACGGGCTGACCATGGTGCCGATGGTCTACCTGTTCGTGGTCACCGTCTTCTCCTCGATGAACTCCTCGCTGGAGGAGGCCGCAGAGGTGTCGGGAGCCTCGAAGCTGCGCGCGGTACGGGACATCTCGCTTCCGCTGGCGGCGCCCGGCATCGCCGCCGTGGCGATCATGGCTCTGATGCGGGCCTGGGAGGCGTTCGAGATTCCATGGTTCCTCGGGGTCAACGAGAAGATCTTCACCTACGCGTCGGAGATCTACCTGCGGACCAGCACACCGCCGAGCAACGTCGGTCTCGTCTCCACCTACGCGGTCTTCATGCTGCTCGGGGCCGTGGTGATGATCTGGTGGTACGACCGGTTCAACCAGGCGGGGGAGCGGTACGCCGTGATCAGCGGCAAGAACTTCTCCTCGGTACGGATGGACCTGGGCCGGTGGCGGGTACCGGTGGCCATCCTCACCTTCGCCGTGCTGACCCTGGTGATCCTGCTGCCGCTGTTCATGCTCCTGTGGATGTCGCTCAACCCGTTCTTCCGGCAGTTCAGCTGGGAGGCCGTCACGTCGCTGTCGCTGGAGTCGTACGTGGCCGCCCTGCAGACGCCCAACATCCTGCAGGGGTTCATGAACAGCCTGCTGGTCGGCGTACTGGCGAGCATCGGGGTGCTGACACTGTCCACCCTGGCGGCGTGGTTCTCGGCCCGGCGGGTACCCGGCGGCCGGCTGCTCTACCTGCTGACGTCGGTGCCGATGGCGCTGCCGAACGTCATCGTCGGCGTCAGCTTCCTGTGGATCTTCCTGATCACGCCGCTGCCGATCTACTCGACGCACTGGGCGCTGGTGATCGCGTACATCACCATCATCATCGCGGTGGTGTCCCGGCTGGTCAGCGCCCGCATGCTGCAGATCAGCTCGGAGTTGGAGGAGGCCGCGCAGGTGGTTGGGGCGAGCTTCGCCCGGGCGATCTGGACGATCGTCGTACCGCTGCTGTCGCCGGCGCTGCTCGCCGGCGCGCTCATCACGATGGTGATGAGCTTCCGTGAACTGCAGACCACTCTCTATCTCGCGGGACCGCAGACCCGCACCGCCGCGGTCGTCATGTTCGACATGGCCGGCGACGGACAGTTCTCCACCGTGGCGGCGTTCGGCATCGTCACCTTCGCCGTACTGCTGGTGGGTTTGGTCGGCTGCAACCGCCTCAACGCCCGGATGGGACTCGAGGGCGGCCTCTGAGGCCGCCCTCGGGCCCCGGGCCCTACCCCCTGCCAACCGGGCCCCGTGCCTGCCGGCGTTCACCGCCGGCCGGCGTCCACCCTTCGTAGCACTCTAGTGAGGACATATGACCACCACCGCCGCGCTGCCACTGACCGACCGTGACTATCCCCGCTTCACCGCCGCCGAGTTCGACCGTCGCGACGCCGAGATCCGCACCCGGATGGACGCCCTCGACCTGCAACTCGTCGTCGTCTGCGGCCGGGGCGGGCGTGACCCGAACGTGCTGTACCTCAGCGACTGGTGGTCGACCCGGGAAGCCTGGGTCCTGTTCCCTCGCCACGGCGACCCCACGATGCTGATCCAGCTGTCGAACCATCTGCCGCTGGCCCGGCGGATGTCCCGGTTCCCCGACGTGCGTTTCGGCGGCTCGGCGCCGACCGGCTCGGTCGACACCGCACCCACCCTCGTCGAATGCCTGCGGGAACGCGGCGTCTCGACCGGCCGCGTCGGCCTGGCCGGGACCGTCACCTGGCGCGAGTACGCCCGGCTCACGGCGGCCTTCCCCGGGGTGGAGTGGGTGGAGTTCGGCGGGCAGTTGGTCGATCAGCGCCAGGTGAAGAGCGCCGAGGAGCTGCAGCGGCTGGCCGTCTCGGCGCGGATGTGCGACGCGTCGGCGATGGCGATCGCCGAGCAGGCCCGGCCCGGCATGACCGAGCACGAGCTGGCCCGGATCATCGAGGACAGCTACCTGGCCGACGGCGGGATCAACGGCATCCACTTCATGGTGGCCACCCAGATGGCCGACCCGCGTGGCGGCGTACCGTGCCAGCACCAGTCCGACCGCCGGAGAATTCGGTACCGGTGACGCGCTCGTCGCGGAGCTCAGCACCCAACTACGCCGGCTACTCCGCCCAGGTGCTGCGTAGCTACACCGTCGGCGCGGACCCGACCCCGCTGTACGCCCGGCTGCACGACGTCGCGCTCGACGTGTTCGACGCCGTCCGCTCGGTGATCAAGCCGGGCGCGACAGTGCCCGACATCCTCGACGCGGCGGAGGTCGCCCAGCGGCACGGTTTCACCATCTACGACGACCTGGTGCACGGCTGCGCACAGCTGCCGGCCATCGTCCGCACCCGCCAGACCTACCGCGGCGAGCCGGAGGGTTTCGTGTACCGGGAGGGCATGTGCCTGGTGGTGCAACCGAACGTGGTGACAGCCGACGGCCTCGCCGGCGTCCAGTACGGCGAGATGTTCGTCGTCACCGCGTCCGGTCTCGAATCGCTGCACTCGGTGCCGCGCGAGTTCTTCCGGTGCGGCTGACCGCGTGACCGCCACCGACAACCAGGGACGCACGCAGCGCAGCGGGGCCGTCCGTCGCCGCCTGGTCATCGACGTCACCCCGCTGCGCGAGTCACCGGACTTCCGGCGGCTCTGGACCGGCCACGCCGTCGCCATCCTGGGTACCCAGATGACCAGGGTCGCCGTGCCGTACCAGGTCTACGTGCTGACCGACTCGACACTGATGGTCGGCCTGGCGAGCCTGGCGCAGCTCATCCCGCTGATGCTCTGCTCGCTGTTCGGTGGGTCGGTGGCGGACGCCGTCGACCGCCGCAAGCTGCTGGTGGTCACCGAGGGTCTGCTCGCCGTCGTGGTCGGCGGCCTGGCGCTGCTCGCGCTGCTCGACAGCCCGCCGATCTGGGCCATCTTCGTGCTGGTGGCGGTCACGGCCGGACTCTCGGCGCTGGAGAGCCCGGCGCGCAGCGCGGCGGTCGCCGGCCTGGTCCGTCGGCAGATCCTCCCGTCCGCGTTCGCGTTGAACCAGACCCTCACCCAGGTCGGGGCGATCGTCGGCCCGGCCGTCGCTGGCGTGGTCATCGCGGCGCTCGGCCTGTCGACCACGTACGCGCTGAACGTCGTCACGTTCCTGGTGTCCATCACGGTGCTCACCCGGATGCGGCCGATGCCGCTCGCCCACCAGGTGACCAAACCGGGGCTCAAGTCGGTGATCGAGGGCCTCACCTACCTGCGGAGCAAGCCGGCGGTGATGGGCTGCTTCCTCACCGACGTGAACGCGATGTTCTTCGGTATGCCCCGTGCGTTGTTCCCGGCGATCGCCCTCGGCCAGCTCGGCGGCGACGCGGTGACCGTCGGCCTGCTGCACGCGGCTCCGGGTGCCGGGGCACTTATCGGGGCCCTCACCTCCGGCTGGGTCGGGTCGGTGACCCGCCACGGGCGTGCCGTGATCATCTCGATCATCGTGTGGGGCCTGGCGATCGCCGGGTTCGGGGTGTCGCACTGGCTGCCGCTGACCATCGCCCTGTTGATGGTGGCCGGTGCCGCCGATGTGGTCTCGGCGGTGTTCCGGCAGACGGTGCTGCAGCTCAGCGTTCCGGACCACCTTCGGGGGCGGCTCTTCGCCGTGCACATCGGGGTGGTCACCGGGGGGCCGCTGCTGGGCGACGCGCGGGCCGGGGCGACGGCGAGCATCAGCAGCCCGGCGTTCGCGATGGTCTCCGGCGGGCTGGCCTGTGCGGCGGTGATGGGCATCCTCGGCTGGCGGCTGACCGCGCTGCGCCGGTGGACGCTCGCCGATGCCGATGCCGATGCCGATGCCGATGCGGGTGCCGTAACCGGTGCGGGTGCCGGTGCCGAACGCCGAGGACGGGACCTGACGTGGCGCAACGCATAGAACGTCGCAACCCCGATGGTCTGACGACTCGACTCTGTAGAATCGAGCCATCGGACGGTGCGCCGGGGGGGTGTACCGCGGCGTGAGGAGAATCGAGGGCATGGCAGTGGTGTTCGACAACCACGAGGCAACGTCCTTCGCCGGTATCTCGGGGACCGTCCACGAACGCGTCCGGGACTGGATGCGCTCGACGATCGTCGACGGGACGCTCAAGGCCGGGTCACGAATCGTCCAGACCGAGATCGCGCAGCTGCTGGGGGTCAGCCCCACGCCGGTTCGCGAGGCGATGCGCGACCTGGCCGCCGAAGGTCTGATCAAGGTCCACGCCCGGAAGGTTGCCACGGTCACCGCTATCGACGCGGACGAGCTGCGCGACATCCGGCAGCTGCGCGAGACCCTCGAAGCGCTGGCGGCCCGACTGTGCGCCGAGCGGATCACCGAGGCGGAGCTCGCCGAGGCCGAACGGATGCAGGAAGAGATGGAACGCGACCCGGACCTCGGCAAGTACGTCGAGTTGAATCGGACGTTCCACGTGTTCCTGTACAACGCGGCACGGTCGCCGCGTCTCACCCAGATGCTGCTGTCGCTGCGGTCGGCCACCCCCGGCATGCTCTCGGTGGCGTTCACCCGGTCCAAGGAGCGGCGGCTAGACGGGCTCGACGAGCACCGGCGCTTCCTGAAGGCCTGCCGCGACCGGGACCTCGACGCGGCGGAGGCGATCTTCCGTACCCACTCGTCTCTCGCTTTCGACGAGATGCTGGCCGTGCTGGAACGCCAGCCGACCGACTGACACCCCCGCAGGCACAGCCGGCGCGATCGTCCCAGCTGTCCCGGCCGTCCCCCGGCGGGGGTTGGTCATGAGCGGCGCCGACCGCCGACCGGCCCGGACCACGCTGGCCGCCGCCGTACCCCCGCTGCTGGTGTTCTTCAACCCGCTCACCCAGCTGGCGTACATCCCGATCTCGGTCGGCCTGGGGCGCAGTCTCGACCTGAGTCCGGCCCAGATCGGCATCACCATCGGCGCGCACAGCGTGGCCACGGCGGCCGCCGGTGTGCTCACCGGCCCGCTGCTCGACCTCGTTCCGGTCCGCCGGATTCTGCTTCCCGGGATGCTGGTCAACGCCGTCGTGTCGATCCTGCTGTGCCTGTACCAGAGCTACGCCGTCCTCACCGTCGGACGGCTGCTCACCGGCTTCGCCAGCGGTGCCGTGGCGCTCTGCGGGCAGGCGCTGGTGGCCGACCTGACCCAGGGCGACCCGAAGGCCCGCGACCGGGGTTACTCGATGTTGCAGAACTTCGTCAGCATGGGCACCGCCTCGGCGCTCGCGCTGGGCGCGTTCGCCGCGTCGCTTCGCCAGCCGGTCCTGGTGTTCGCGGTCGGCGCCGGCTACGCGACAGTCCTGCTGGCTGTCGTACTCGTCGCGAGACTGGGCCGGGAACGCCCGCCCGCAACCCACCCGGCCGACGTCGCGTTCGGGCAGCGGATCCAGCTGACGCTGCGGGCGATCCGCCGGATGCTGGGCGAACGCCGCCGCCGCTGGCTGATCCTGTCCAGCATCGGCATCGGCATCGGCATCGGCCTGATCATGCAGGGCAGTCACTTCGGCATCAGCGTGCTCCTCGACCGGCTCCCCGACCTGAGCACACTGGA
This sequence comes from Micromonospora sp. LOL_015, assembly GCF_048060275.1. Taxonomy (NCBI): domain Bacteria; kingdom Bacillati; phylum Actinomycetota; class Actinomycetes; order Micromonosporales; family Micromonosporaceae; genus Micromonospora; species Micromonospora sp. LOL_015. Next base: position 26,448 of record NZ_JBHMIO010000044.1, on the reverse strand, counting down.
ACGGATCGGCGTGTCGATTCTCATCCCCTGTGGCGTCTTCACCGGCAGCTTCATCAACCGGATGTCGCTGAAGCGGATCAGCCGCGAGCAGTTGTTCACCCGGCTCTACCTGGTCATCCCGCTCGCGGCGGCAGCTTATGCGGCGGTCGCGTTCGCCGGGCTGGACGTGGTGGCCGTCGCGCTGACCCTGGTCCTGCTCGGCACCTGCCTGGGCGCGCTCATGCCGCTGTCCATGGCGATCAGTGTCAACTGGAACCCGGAACTGCGGGCGACCGCCGCCGCCACCGACTCCCTCTCCCGCAGCGTCGGCCAGACCACCGGCCCGATCGCGGTGGGCGCGCTGGTGGCCGTCGGCGGCGTCAGTACGGTCGGCGTGGTCGTCTTCGGCGCGACCCTGCTCGGGTTGGCCGCCTCCCGCAACATCTTCACCGCCAGGTTATGAGTGACATCAACCCGGCCCACGTTTGGTAGCCGGCAGCGGGTGAGCGGCAACGGCCAACGGGTTCGAGGTGACGCGACGGTGAGGCTATTCAGGGCGGTGGGGACCGACACGCTGACCTGCGGCGAGCCGCCGGTCAAGGCAGGCCCTGAATAGACCCTCAGTCACGCCGGACGGGTGTGCGGCAACGGCTCGACCTGCACGATCGGCGGGTCGCACTCGTCCCAGGGCCGGGTCAGCATCGCTACGAAGGACAGCGACGTGATCGAGTAAACGGCGTGCATCACGCCGATGGGCGTGCGGGTACACGTTCCCCTTGTGACATGGATGAACTCCTCCGGGCATTTGGGGTCGCTCGGATCGTCCTTGGTCACCAGCAATCCCTCGCCGTCGACGAACAGCAGATACTCCACGAAGTGCGGGTGGTAGTGCAGCCCGCGGACCTTGCTCGGGCGCATCGAGATGAGGTTGAACTCCAGCAGTGGCTCCGGTGGCACCCAGGTGAAGATGCCCCCCCGGCCATCTCGGACGGTGTCCAGGTTGCAACTCGGCGGCAGGACCTCGATCTTCATTACGCACTCCGCTCCCAAGAGGACCATCATGATGGTCGAGATCACGCCGATGGGAATCATCGGCTCCCGCCCGAGTCGCGTTTCAACGCGTCGTGCCAAAGCGCACGGACGGCTTCGGGCAGCGTCCGTCGCGGCGTCCAGCCGAGCAGGTCACGTGCCGGCCGGAGGTCGACCTGGGTCCAGTCCTCGGTGGCTGCGGCGGGGGTCGGGGCCGGCAGTTCGTGCACGGTAGCCGGCACCTGGCTGATTTCAATGAGCATGTTGACCAGCGCTCGCACCGAAACCGACTCCCCACGCCCGATGGCGATCGGGACGGTCGCGCTGGGCACCCGGGTCGCGGCCAGCACCGCGTCGGACACGTCCCGCACGTCGACGTAGTCCCGGCGGGCCTCCAGGGCGGTCAGCTCAATGCACGCGTGCCCGCCACGGTCCGCCGCCTCGACCAGACAGTCGGCTACCAGGCCGAGTAGGCTGGCCGGTGGTACGCCTGGCCCGGTGACGTTGGCCAACCGCAGCACCACTGCGTCCACCGTCCCGGCCGTAGCAGCCGACAGCACCGACTCGGTCGCGGTGAGTTTAAACCGGTCGTACTCGCTGGCGGACTGGGGCGACCGCTGGGCGGCTCCAGGCATGTCCGGCGATGCCAGCCGGTACTCCAGCACCGAGCCGAGATGCACGAATCGGGGCACCAACGAGGTTGACGCCAGCGCTGTCAGGATGGCCCGTGTCGCCCCGACGCAACTGGCTTCCAGACCACGTCCGGCCAGGCCCCATTTGCCGCCGGTGGCGTTGATGACGGTACCCGGGCGTTCGTCGGCGAGAATCGCGGCCAGCTCCGTCGCCCGTACCTGTAGGACGTCGACCGCCCGGAACCGATACCCGATGGTGGTCCTGGGCGGGTGCCTCGCCATGACGAGCACATCGTGTCCTGCGGCGACGAGGTCCTTGGCCACCTGGCGACCCAAAAAGCCGGTGCCACCGAACACAACGATACGACCGTTATTCACCCCTGCCTCCTGGCCGGCTCGCGCGCACTCGGCGCGGCTGTGGCACCGCGATCACCACAGGCTGTGCAGACAGGCCAACAGGCTGCGGGCTTCCACGTTCACGTAGTAGCCGTGCCGCAGCAGGTCGGTGAGTTGGTGAGCGGTCACCCAGCAGAACTCCTCCGGTACCTCGATCGGGACATCGTCACCTGCGTCCACCAGCAGATACCGGTTCTGCGAGAAGTAGAACCGGCCGCCCTCCTCGGTCAGAACCGTGTCGTAGAGCACGCGATCGGCGGGTGCGTGTTGCACATAGTCGAGAAACGCCGGCCCGGCGCCTGGGTAGTTGCCAGGATTGCACTGGACGGTGGGCCCCATCTCCATCGCGTCCAGCAGGCCCGCCTGATATCGCGCATGCACCAGCAGATGGGCCACCCCGCCGATCTCCTTCACGATGAAGGCGACGACTCCGCGCCCGCTCGGGTAGAGCAGCGGCTGGTGCCATTCACTGACCTCACGGTCATCGGTGCGTACGCTGACACCAATGATGCTGAAGTGCTTTCCATCATGGTGCGTGATCTCGTCGGGCGTGTAGCGCCAACCGGGCAGCCCGCGCAGCGGCACGCGCCGTACGGCCAGTTCGTGTCTGCTCTTGGCGGCGGTGAACCAGCTCAACACGGTCTCCGCGTGGTGCAGCGGCTTGCCGGAGCCGCTGATGGACCGACTCAGCGCCGCAGCCATACCGCCGGTGGTGAGTACCTGGGCGTTGGCGAAAGATGAGGCCGGCATGCAGGACAATACCGTACGGGTGTCCATGTTGACCAGACCGTCGATCCTTAGCAGGCTGCGCAGTTCGGCCAGCGGCATCCAGTAGTGCCCGTCCGCGGCGGCGACCGATTCGTCCACCTGAACGATCATGTTTCGGTTGCGTTTGCGCAGGAACCACGACCCCTGCTCGGACTGCAACACGTCGGCCAGCACGCTGCCGGGGCGTGGCTCGGTGAAGTACTCCAGGTACTTGGTTCGGCTACCTCGGTGCACTCGCGTGTAGTTGCTCCGGGTTGCCTGTACGGTCGGCGAGAGTTGGACCGAGTTAAAGTTGCCCGGCTCCATCTTCGCCTGAACCAGTCCGTATGGTATCCCGTCTACGGTCTTGACCAGCAGACCGAGGATGCCGATCTCCGGCTGGTTGATGATCGGCTGGCTCCATTCGCGGACCGGGCCGTACGAACTACGTACGTGCAGCCCTTCGATCGTGAAGAAGCGGCCGCTGTGATGCGTCAGGTTCCCGCTGGTGGCGTCGATCGACCATCCGGGCACCTCACCGAGCGGCCTGCGGGTCACCTGGCAGTTCGTGGCGCGGGTGCGATCGGCAAACCAGGAAAGAAATTCCGCACTCGCCCCGGACAGGCGGGTGGTGGCGGCGCGTTGTGTATCCAGATCAGCCGAGTTCATCACATTTCCTTAGGTGTCTGGAGAAGCCGGCTTACCACAGCGCGGTCAGCTCGGTCACGGGATCGGCGGAGTTGCGCTGGGCGTCTGTCAACAGGCGGAGATCGCTGTCGACCATCATGGCGACCATTTCCTCGAACGTGATCGCCGCCTTCCAGCCGAGCTTTGCCCGAGCCCGCGCCGGGTCGGAGCACCGCAGGTCGACCTCTGCGGACCACGGCAGTGCCTGGTCGATCACGACATGGTCGCGCCAGTTGAGGCCCACCTGTGCGAAGGCTAGGTCGACCAGTTCGCGGACGCTGTGCGTGACGCCGGTGCCCAGGACGAAGTCCTCCGGTTCGTCGAGGGCCAGCATCTGTGCCATCCCTCGCACGTAGTCCCCCGCGAACCCCCAGTCGTGCGCGGCTTCCAGGTTGCCGAGCCGCAGCTTGGAGCGCAGCCCCAGTTTGATCGCCGCCGCCGTGAGTGAGACTTTCCTTGTCACAAATTCCGGATTGCGCATTGGGGATTCATGTTCGAATAGAATTCCGGAAACTGCGAACATGTCATACGACTCGCGGTAGTTCTGCACCATGTAATGGCCGAAGGTCTTCGCCGCGCCGTACGGGTTGCATGGATGGAGCGGGGTCAGCTCGTTCTGCGGCGATTTCCGGATCTTTCCGAATATCTCTGACGTCGACGCTTGATAGAAGCGCGGCTGACGGAGACCGGTCGCCCGTGTTGAAGCGTTGATTCCGCTGACAATTCTCAGCGCTTCGAGCATTCGTAGTACACCCATCCCGGTGATCTCCGTGGTCATGGTGGGCTGGCGCCACGAGAGGGGGGCGTGGGACAGCGCCGCGAGGTTATAGACCTCGTCCGGTCGAACGTTGTCGATCACGTCGATGAGGCTCGCCTGATCGAGCAGGTCGCCGCTGACGAGCCGGATCCGAGGGTCCGGCGTCCGCTTGCGCCGCGCGGACGGCGGTGTCTGGCTGCGGATCATGCCGAAGACCTCGTAGCCGGCTTCGAGGAGGTGCTCCGCGAGATACGTGCCGTCCTGGCCGGTCACCCCGGTGATCAATGCTCGCCTAGTCAGAACTTTCTCCTGCCATTCGTCATCGATGTCTATCGATGGGCGTCGGTCGAGTGACTTGCCAGAGAAAATTGACTTGCTGCTGTTGACGATACGCGATGTCCATGCCGTCATCACTAAGAAAAATGGATTTTAGGGAAGCCGCTAGTTGGCTACCGCCGCTCCCTCCTGGCGCGACGGCATGACGATGCCGCGCCGGCACCCTGCGGGTACGGGCGGCATTCTGGCATGGGACGTCATGCCGCACCGCCGTTGGTCCATGCGGAATGATCGCGACATTGTCGCCGCAGTACTGCGTCTCAGCCACTTCGAATACAAATGCCTACCCGGACGTCGACGAGTTTTCTTCAGCGTGATCGATCGGAGCAGTCAGTCGGGGCAGATTTCGATCCAGTGGAAGCCCGTGGATGGTAGCGGCCCGATATCTGCGATCCGCAGACCCGCCCTCGCGCACAGGCCGGCGAAGTCGTCCCGAGTTCGCTCCTGACCCTGACCGTTGACAAGAAGGTTCAAGTCACTGAGGTACGTGGTGGGGCTCCCTCCGGCCGGTACGGTGTCTGGCAGAAGGTGTTCGACGAGCAGGATGCGGCCGTGCTCCGCGGCGCTGGCGGCACAATTGCGCAGAATCATGGCGGCATGCTCGTCGTCCCAACCGTGAATCACGCTCTTGAGCAGATAAAGGTCACCGTTGCGCGGAACCTCGGTGAAGAAGTCGCCTGTCTCGACCCGGCAGCGTGCCGCGAGGCCGGCCGCGTGCAGGGTCTGCTCGGTCACGGCGGCACCGGACGGGGTGTCGTAGACCACTCCGCGTGGCCCAGGGTGCGCGGTCAGGATCTCGGCGAGCGATGTCCCGTTGCCGCCGCCGACGTCGACGACCGTCCGGAAACGGCCGAAATCGTACGCGCCGGCCAGCACCCGTGCGACCCCTCGGGTACCATGACTCATCGCCGAGTTGTACATTTGGGACAGCTCGGGCCGCGATGACAGATACCCGAAGAAGTCAATGCCGAAGGCTTCGTCGAAGGCCGGGTCACCAGTGCGCAGGCTGAAGTCCAGGTTATGCCACGCGTGTGCCATCGTCGGGTCGGTCAGCATCCGAGCCAGCGGGTACATCGACCCCGCCTGGTCGCTGCGCAACAACGCGCCTACCGGGGCGAGGCCGAACCGGCCGGGGCCGGTTTCCGCGAGCACGTCGAGTGCGGCGAGCGCGCGCAGGAGCCGGAGCATCGGCTCCTCCTGGAAACCGTACTCGGCGGCGAGACCGGCCGCGTTCCGCTCGCCGTCCCCGACCGCGTCGGGCAGCCGCAGCCGGATGGCGAGCGCGACCACGTGTGTGGCCATCCCGCCGAACACCAGCCGCAGCACGGCCGGCCAGGCGGTGGACGTGGACCTAACCACGGCCGAGTCCAGCCCGGATCGCCTGCTCAACCGGGACGTATCGGCCGTCGGCGCGGTCCAGGTCGAACTCGCCGACGGGCTGCAACGAGGGCTGTGCCATGAATCGGGGACTGGCGCCGGTGTTGGTGATCGGGGTGTGGACGAGGAACGGGTGGCACAGGTAGGCGTCACCCGCACGGCCGGTGGCCTTGGCCTGGGGGCGGTCGGCACCCACGGAGCCGCAGTCGAGGTACGTACCCTCGGCACCATAGGGCTCCAACAAGGGCGGTACGTCCAGGTGCGAACCCACCCGGAACACCGTGGGCGCGTCGCGCACCCCGGTATCGGAGTAGAGAAGCAGCACCAGTAGAGCCCGGCCACGGGAGGACGTGTTGCATCGGAAGATCCTGTCGTAGTTTGGCGGTACGAGCGCGAGTTCCCCCTCCCAGTCCTGGCCGCCGGCGGCCGCGGCCTCGGCTTCGCCCTCCGGGCTGAGGAAGCTGGCGTCGATGTGCCAGCCATAGTCCTCGGCCTGCTCCGGCGCACGGTCCACTGGAAAGCGAACCGGGAACGTTCCGACCATCTCCAATGGCCGCCACCGGCCCGGACCGACGAGCTGGTCGTACGCCTCGGCCAGCAGCGGGGTGTTGGCGCTGTGTAGGAAAGCGTCGTCGCTTCGCAGACCGAGCCGGACGACCTCCCTGGTCCAGGTCGAACGGTCGTCGGGATCCATGTTGAGCTGCTTCCACAGCAGATCGCGGCACTCGGCGGCGAGTGCTGCGGAGAACGCGTTCGGCACCCGGACGAAGCCATTGGCCACGAAGCTCTCGACTTGCTCGGGTGTCAGCATGAGCGCCTCCTCAGGGGATTTCCTACCAACCGGTTATAACCCGAAGGCGCCCAGAGCGGGCTGCTTCCGGCCGAAGACTAGCGGTCTCGCCAAAGGCTGGCGGTCACGCGCGTTGGCGAGTGATCTCGTACGGGGTGATCGACGCGGCAACCGCCGCGTTGCACGAGCTTGCCGATCCGACCATGGGAATCCGGACACGCGCGTCGCAGCTCTTGGCCCAGAAACTGCTCATCCCGCTGGTCTCGTTGCCGACGACGACCGTGGTCGGTCCTGTGAAGTCGTGGTCCCAGATGTCGCTGGTCGCGTCCTCACTGGTGCCGACCAGCGCCATCGTGTCGATGGTCCGCAGCCAGTCCAGCGCCGCTGCCGGTGTCTCGACCCGTACCGACGGGACGGCGAACAGTGATCCGCGGCTCGCTCGGACCGTCTTCGGGTCGTAGAGGTCGGCGGCCCTTCCCGCGATGACTACCCCGTCGACGCCCAACGCGTCGGCCGAGCGGAGCAGGGTGCCTACGTTACCCGGACTTGTCGGGCGGTCGAGGACGACAAAACCCCGGCGGGGCGTAGCCGGATCCGGGTCAGGTCGTCCGGTGGGATCGCGACGAGGGCGGTCAGTTCGGCAGTGTCCTCGTCCTTGTCCGCGAGCTCGCGTAGCAGCTCGAGGAAGAGCCGGATCACCTCGTCGGCGACCCGTCCACCGACCAGGTCACGGGCCCACTGCGACTTCAGGTTCCCCGCGTGCAGCAGCGCCCGGATCGGCCAGCGGTGCGCGATGGCCTCGTTGATCGGGCGCACGCCCTGCACCAGGAACTCACCTAGGCGGTGTCTCGTGTTCCGGTTGGTCAGCAGCGCTTCCCACTGCTGAAACCTGGCGTTGCGACGCTCGACTCGAGACTCCCTGCTACGAACCCGCGGCTCGTGTCTGACCCTGGACATGACTGAGGCTTCTCCCACGAACCCGGCTGGTGTGTACCGCAGCGTAGCAATCCCGTCAGACGTCCGAAAGGGACGGCGCGCCGGGGCGCCTGAGGGGAAGTTTGGGGAAGCCGCTAGTCGCGTGGGGCAGGAAAGCCGATAGGCTCGTCGATATGGAGCGCGAGGATGTGCGGCGTCGAGTCCAGGAACTTGAGCCGTGGGTGAACGAATTCACGTTCGAGGGCGTTCGCTACACGAGCGGATTGCAGCTCGACTACCTACTGAGTCAGGACCCGAAAGACCGGGCGCGCGACTTCTTCGCGGCATTTCCGGGCAGCCGAAGGATTCTGGAACTCGGCGCACTAGAAGGCGCGGACACCTTGGCGTTGTCCCGGTATCCGGACGTCTCGATACTCGCGTTGGAGGGCCGCGAGGCCAACCTGCGTCGCGCCGAACTCGTACTTGATCTGCACGGCGTCACCAACGTCGAACTTCGGCTGGCCGACGTCGAGGCGCTGGACTTCCCCGCCCTCGGCACGTTCGACGCGGTTCTGTGCGCCGGACTGCTTTACCACGTGCGGCAGCCGTGGACGCTGCTGCGGGACATCGCCCGAGTGACCGACCACCTGTATTTGTCGACGCACTACTGGGGATCCTCAGCAGGTCTCGCCGCCACTGACGGCTACACCGTCAAAGCGGTCCGCGAGAATCATCCTGACCCGCAGACCCGTGGCCTCAGCGTCGACGTGCGATGGCTGGACCGTGGCTCGCTCATGAGGGCTCTCGCCGACGCTGGGTTCGGCCGCGTCGATGTGCGGCACGAACGAACCTCGGACCAGGTGTGCGACCTCATCGCGGTATGTCGCACGGAGCGAACACCCGCTCCGGTCAGCTGGTGAGGACAACGATCGACGGGTGCGCGCCGAACAGGCTCAACGGGTGGACGTGCCGGACCCGCAGGCCGGCGGACTTCACCGCGGCGACCTGCTGCTCCACCTCGTGTAGCAGCAGGACACCCCGTCCGTCAGCGGACAACACCCGCCGGATCTCCCGGTAGAGCCGGTTCGGACGGTTGGACAACGCACCCCGGGCGGGTACCTGGCGGTCCCAGGGCGGGTTGCTGACGACCCGGTCGATCTGACCGGTAACGACGGGCAGCCTGCCCGCGTCGCCGCAGGACCAGGTCGCCACGGTGGCCATCTGCGCAGCATTCGCCGTGGCCGCAGCCAGCGCACGTGGGTCGTGGTCCATGCCGATCAGCCGGGCCCTCGGGGCCAGCTCGGCGGCCTCGATGAGGATGGTGCCGGTGCCGCAGCACGGGTCGAGCACACTGTCCGTCGGGCGGACGTCTGCCAGCAGGGCCATGGCGGCGGCCAGTGGTGGATGCAGCGTGCCGGGCGTCGATGCCAGCTTGTAGCTCCTGCGGTGCAGAGGCCGTTCACCGACCCGCAGTGCGAGGGCAGCCCGGGCGCCCTCGACCGTGACCCGGAACGACAGGGTGCCGTCGGGCGGAGCGTCGCCGCCTCGTCGGGAGTGGTAAGGCAGGCCGGTCGCGCGCGCGGCCTCGGCGCCGATCGCGTCTTCGATGTCGAAGCGGTTGTAGTTGCGCTTACCGAGGAACGACGCCGCGACGTCCACACCGGTTGTGGCACTGCCAGCGCGAAGGTGGTCTCTCTGCCGCAGCAGCTCACCCAGATCGCTCGCCCGAGCGGCCTCGGTGAACCGGACCAGGTTCGCCCTGGTGTGCCCGACGCCGTCGATGACCGCGGCCAGCAGGAACAGGTCGTCGATGGTGCGTAGGTCCAGCAGGCGTGCATCGGCATGATCCGCGGTGAACCACACCTCGCGATGACGGCTGTGGGTGACCCGGCCGAGGCCACGCTGGGCGATCTCCCTGGCGGCGACGTCCTCGAGTCCGCGCAGGGTCCTCGCCAGTAGACGCACCGCCACCGCACGTTCCCTTCATCAGCAGAAATACCATACGCAGAACCCCACCATATCTAAGTGAAATTCTAAACAGGTAACCACCCGGCCATCATAGAGTCGTGGTACGGCGAAAGGAGATCGGGGTGGCGCTCGGTGGATCAGTGCTCGTGCGCCGATCGACGGTGGGGACGATCGACATGACATCGAGGAGTTGAATTCGTGCGGACACCGGACATCTTCATCGGCGGCGTCGGGACGTTCATACCACCGCTGGTGAGCGTCAAGTGGGCGGTCGCGCGTGGTCTCTATCCGGCCCTGGACGTCGAGACACACGAGCTCGGTGGCGCCGCGATCGCGGGTGACCTGCCCGCGCCCGAGATGGCCCTACGGGCCGCGCAGCAGGCGGTCAAACGGTGGGGCGGGTCCCCGAAGGAGTTCGACCTGTTGCTGTACGCCAGCACCTGGCACCAGGGGCCAGACGGCTGGCCGCCACAGTCCTATCTGCAACGATACCTGGTCGGCGGCGACCTGCTCGCCCTCGAGATCCGACAGGGCTGCAACGGGCTGTTCAGCGCGATGGAACTCGCTGCCAGTCACCTTACCGCCGTCCCGGAGCGCACAAGTGCCCTTCTTGTCGCCGCAGACAACTACGGTACGCCGCTGATCGACCGTTGGTCGATGGGTCCCGGCTTCATCGGCGGTGACGCGGCCTCGGCGATCGTACTGACCAAGCAGCCGGGGTTCGCCCGGCTGCGTTCGGTGTGTTCGCAAACGATCACGGACGCCGAGAGTTTGCACCGCGGTGACGAACCGCTGTTCCCGCCGAGCATCACGGTCGGCCGCACCACAGACTTCAGCGCCCGGATAGGCCAACAGTTTGCCACCCGCAGCCCGGCCGCGGTTGCCATGGCCGACGTGCCGCAGTGGACTGCGGATCTGGTCGACCGAGCGTTGACCGAGGCCGGCATCGGGATTGTCGACATCGACCGGGTCGGGTTCATGAACTACTCCCGCGAAGTGGTCGAGCAGCGGGTGATGGCGATGTGGAGCCTGCCTATGTCGCGTTCGACCTGGGAGTACGGCCGCCAAATCGGGCACTGTGGCGCTAGTGACCCCATCCTGTCGTTCGACCACCTAGTGGATGGTGGGGAACTCGGGCCAGGCGATCACATGCTGATGCTCGGCACAGCACCAGGCGTCGTGCTGTCCTGCGCAGTCGTCGAGGTTCTCGAATCGCCGCCCTGGGCGAAATGACCAGCGGACCCGGAACCGACGCCGCCCGGCCGGATCCCGCACGCGTTCAGTTCGCGCGGGCCGGGCACGTCGGTGGACACCGAGATGCCCGGCCTCATGGTGGCGCCGCATCTGGCCGGGCGGCCCTCGCCCGGGTCGTCCACGCCGGTGGACCGACCGGTCGTTGCCTGGACAGTTGCCCGGCGCCGGGTCTATCGCTCGAGGTTGCGGTAGCGCCAGATCGAAAGCGGTATGAAGATCGACAGAATCACCCCGGGCCAGGCGAACGCAAGCAGCAACGCGTGCTGGGCTGCCCAGGAGTCGCCGACCACGCCGGGGTTGCCGAACAGTTCACGGCAGGCCGCCACCGTCGCGGAGACCGGGTTCCACTCCGCGATCGTACCCAGCCAGTGGGGCATCTGGGTGGGGGAGACGAACGTGTTGGCGAGCATGGTCAGCGGTATCAGCGGCACGTAACCGGCGCCGACCGCCTCCATGGGCAGGATCAGCCCGAAGAAGATGCCCACCCAGACGAGCGCGAACCGGAACAGCAGCAACAGGCCCAGCGCCCCGAGCGCGGGACCGACGCCCTGATGGAAGCGCCAGCCCACCAACAGGGCGCAGACGACGAGGATGGTCAGCTCGAACACCGAGGTGACCACGTCGGCGATACAACGCCCGACGGCCACGCCGGTCTGCGCCATCGGCATCGTGCGGAACCGGTCGGTCACGCCTTTGGCCGCGGCCGAGCTGGTGACCATCATCGTGGTGATGATCCCGAACATCATGGTCTGGCCGAACAGGCCCGGCATCAGGAACTCGCGGTAGGAGCCGCCGCCGGCGACCACCATGGCGCTACCGAAGACGAACCCGAACACTGCGGTCATCACGGGGTACATCAGGCACTGCGTGATCAGCCCGGGATTACGCCGCCAGTGGTACAGGTTGGCACGGCCAACGACCCAGCCGTCGGCCAGCGCCCACCGCAGCCGGTCCACTGGACCCGTGGGCCGGGGCGGAACCGGAATTGTCGCCGTGGTCATCCGACCTGTCCCTTTCCCGGATTCGTGCTGTGACCGGTCACGCTGAGGAACACATCGTCGAGCGTCGGCCTACGCACCGCCACATCCTCAACCTCGATGGCGTTGTCGTGCAGCCAGCGCATGATGTCGTGCAGAGCGGTCACCTGGTCGCGTACCGAGACACTGACCCGCATCGCCTCGGCGTCGACCTCCGGTGCCGCGTCCACCACACTCGCAAGGCCGAGGACGGTCCTGGCGACCGAATCGGCACCGCGCAGGACGACATCGACCCGGTGTCCGCCGATCCTCGATTTGAGCTGGTCCGGGGTGCCCTCGGCGATTACCTGCCCCTTCTCGAGCACGGCGATCTGGCTCGCCAGCCGGTCGGCCTCCTCCAGGTACTGCGTGGTGAGCAGCACGGTGGTGCCCTGCGCGGCCATCGACTGGACCACTCGCCAGACCTCGTTACGGCTGCGCGGGTCCAGCGCAGTGGTCGGTTCGTCCAGGAACAACACCTGCGGCTGCAGCAAAAAGCCCACTGCCAGGTCGAGCCGGCGCCGCATCCCCATGGAGTAGTGCTTGACCATCCGGTTGGCCGCGTCGGCCAGCCCGAACTGCTCCAGCAGTTCGTCGGCCCGACGACGGGCGGTCCGGATACCGATGTGGTAGAGCCGCCCCCAGGTTTCCAGGTTTTCCCGGCCGGTGAGGATTTCGTCGACTGTGGTGCGCTGGCTGGTCACCCCGATCCGGCGGCGTACCTCGTCGGTGTTCCTGGTCACGTCGAAGCCGGCGACGAACGCGGTGCCCGAACTTGGGCGTACCAGTGTGCTCAGGATTCGCACCGCAGTGGTTTTCCCGGCACCGTTGGGACCGAGTAGACCGCACACCGCTCCGTTCGGGACGACCAGGTCGACGCGGTCCAGGGCGGTGGTATCGCGGTACCTCTTACTCAGCCCGGAGATGACGATGGCCGCTCCGGCGCGCGCGGCAGCCGCTGCCTCTCCGGTCCCGACCTGCGGGCTCGGCGGCTTCTGCTCCATCACTTGTTCGGTCACTGGCTTCCTCTCATGGGCCGTCTCGGCCCGTGACGCTTGCGCGGATCACTTTCGGATGACTCCCGAAGACCAGTTTCCCGGTGCACTCAGGACGCGTCGGCGATGGTCGGTGCCCGGCTCGGTGGCTCGACGTCGGGCAGCACCGGTGGCGCGTCGGCGACGATCTGGTCGAGCTCCGCGAGGTCGGCTTCGCTGAGTCGGACCCCGAGCGCCCGTAGGCTGTCCTCGAGGTGCTCGGGAACCTGGGCACCCACGACCGGTACCACCGCGGCCGGATGGTGCAGCACCCACGCGAGCGCGAGCTGGGCGATGCTGATGCCGCGATCTGCGGCGAAGGCCGCGAGCCTGTCCACGACCGCCACGGCCGTGGCGAACCGGTCGCCCTGAAAAACGGGGGAGTAGGCGCGCCAGTCGTCGTGGGCGAAGGCGTGACCGGGTCGCAGCGCACCCGTCAACAGTCCGTGGGCCAGCGGGGACCAGCCCATCACCGGGACCCCCGCCGCCTGGCAGTAGGGCAGGGTTTCGTGTTCGATGTGCCGGGCCAGCAGGCTGTACGGGACCTGGGCGACGGCAACCGGACCGAACTCGGCCATTTGTCCGACCGTGAAGTTGGAGACGCCGACGCGCCGGACCAGCCCTTCCTCGACGAAACCGGCGAGCACGCCTGCGGTCTCAGCAAGCGGAATGGTGGTATCCGGCCAGTGCACCAGGAACAAATCCACGTAGTCGGTGCCCAGCGACCGGAGGCTGGCCACCAGACTGGTACGGAGGAACTCCGGGTCGCTGTTGCGCACCACGGAACTCCCCTGGTTTTGCAGGCCTCCTTTGGTGGCGATCACCAGCTCGGAGCGGTGGTCACGTAGCAGGTCGCCGAGCCCACGTGCGAGCCCGGCCTCCGCCGCACCTCCGCCGTAGGCGTGGGCGGTGTCGAAGAAGTTGATCCCGAGGTCGAAGGCCCGGCGGACCGCCTGCACGGCGGGTTCGATCTGTCCGCCCCACAGGCCGCTGAGGGCCCAGGTGCCCAGGCAGAGCCGGGACACCAGAGGGCCGCCGGAACCAAGTCGCAGACGGCTCACGACGCAGGCTCCTCGTCGCGTCGCAGGATCAGGTAGCAGACTCCGTTTTCGTTGACGAATTCGTCGAGCATCGGAGTCAGGCCGGCCTCGACGGCTATCGAGGCGATCACGTCGATCCCGTGGAAGGAGAGGAAACCCTTGAATTCGACCGGGTTCGCCGTCAGATAGCGCTCGGCATAGAAGTGGAAGAAGCTCCGTGTCGAGGCGCCGATGTCGAGGAAATTGACCCCGAAGTGGCCGCCGGGTCGCAGGATCCGGGCAATCTGGCGGAAGTAGTGAAAAAACTCAAATACGTTGAGATGAATGAATACATTCAGGGAGAAGCCCCCATCGAATTCCGCAGACGGCAGGGTCGCGAGAAAGTCGTTGTCGATGTGATGATAGTCGACGTTGGCATGTTCCTGGCAGGTCACCCGAGCTTTGTGCAGGAAAGACCGACTGACGTCCGTGCACAGCATCCGCCGCACCCTGGGCGCGAGGACATCGGCCATGATCCCTTCGCCGCTGCCGATCTCGAAGATTGACGAGTCCGGCGTGATCCGCAGCCGGTCGGCCATCCAGTTCGCTCGGTCGACACGGTCCTGCAGGTACTCGGCGCGGGGCTGCGTGCCGGCGAGCTGAATCTGCATCTCGTCCGGAGTGTTCCATTCCCACACCAGATTGAGGTCACCCATGCTCCGAAGTGGTGGTCTTGGCCCAGCGGTCGGTGTTCCCTGGCTGTTGCTCATCGCACCTCGCTCACGATGTCCTCAGTCACTTCCTTGTGGTGTGCTTCCCAGCGGGCCACCATACCGGCGACGTCGTCGGCCGTCAGCCCGCCGCTCCGGGCCAGAGTGGTGAGCAGTTCGGCGACCTGCGCGGCGCTCGGCGCGGCGGATACGGACTCGCTCAACTCGATTGCCCGACGGCGGTACCGGTGGTCGAACAGCACCTCGGCGAGCGCCGTGTCGATCGCTTCGCTGTCGAACAGCAATCCGGGTAAGGTCTTGGTCGCGCCCTGCGGATCGAGCCGTCTGCCGTAGATCTGCCCGTCGAAGTTCAGGGCGAGCGACAACTGTGGTACTCCCATCGCGATGCCGTTCATCAGGCAGTTGGCACTGCCATGGTGAATGAGCAGGTCACAGTGGGGCAGGATCAGCTCGAGTGGGCAGTTGCGCAGCACCCGGACGTTCGGTGGCAGGGCACCCAACGCGTCCACCTCGGCCAGCGCGGCGGTGAGTACCACCTCCGTGGCCAACTGAGCCGCGGTCTCGACCGCCTGCCGCAGGGCCGGCAGCCGCGTGCCGAACACTCCGGTCGCGGAGTTTCCCCACACCACACAGACACGTCTGCCCTTGATCGGACCCAGCAGCCACGGATCCACGTCCTGAGCCCCGTTGTACGGCTGATATCTGACAGGTATCCGCAACGCGTCGCCCATCGGTGGTACGACCGCCGCCGGTGACGGGTCGACCGCGTACCTGATGTCTCGCCGGGTCCACTCCACCCCGTACTTCTCGAAGCAGGACAAGGGGTCCGCCGACATCAGGTTGAGGCCGGGCTCGGTCTCGATAGTGCCGATGAAGCCTGGCCCGTAGTAAACGCTCGGCACGTTGTTCAGCGCACCGATGAGCGCCCCCTCGACTGCCATGATGTCGTGTACCACCAGGTCGGGGCGCCAGGAAGCGGCGTAGTCGACGGCGTTGTCGAAGCTTCGCTGGACCGCAGTGACGGTTGCCTTCCAGAAGTCGCTGAGCGTGCCGGTGTCGAATTCGCGTACCGAGCTGAGCGCCTCGCCGGTGAACGGGTGTAGCGGCAGCGGCATCTCACCGCTCTGCGCCGGCGTGTTGATCGCCTGGACCCAATAGGCCAGCCGGGCGCTCTCCATCATGTCGGCCGCGTCGAGCACCGACACCGGCATCAGGCCGGTCGCCAGGACGCCCTGAACCTGCTGGGGCGGGCAGGCCACCCGGACCTCGTGCCCGGCCGCCCGGAACGCCCAGGCCAGCGGAACCATGCACAGGTAGTGCCCGGCCCAGTTGGACGCCGTGAAAAGAATCCGCATCGAATCCTCCTAGCGCCGCACCGGCGCGAGTCGCTTCTCCACGTGCCGAGCCCACTCCGGCACCCGGTCACCGCCGATCTCGATGTCGAACGAGGCCTTGAGCTCGGTCGGTCCGGTCTCGGCGGCCCACTTCGCAGTCCTGGCCAGTCCTTCGGACAGCGGCGTGTCGGCCCAGTCGCCGAAGACCGACCGTGCCTCGTCGGTGGCGGTGTACACCACCTTCACCTCGTCGCGGGCTGGTGCGTGAACGATGGGGTGTTCGGCCACCCCGGCCGCCGCGCGCACACACTCCGCCATCTCCAGCACGGTGTTGGTGGCCGACGAGCCCACGTTGAACGGTCGTCCCCACGCTGCCGGAGTCTCCGGGGACCTGCTCACCACGTCGACGACGTCCTTGACGTACGAGAAGGCGCGGACCTGGCTGCCCGTGCCGTACACCGAGATGGGTTCGCCCCGCATGATCTGGTTGAAAAAAATTGCCACCGCGTTACGGTACGGGTCCCGCATATTCTGCCATTCGCCGTACACGTTGTGCATGCGGAATGCGGTGAACGGCATTCCCTGCAGGCGCATGGTGACCTCAAGTTCGCGTTCGACCGCCAGTTTGGCGTTCCCGTAGCTGTCGCACGGAACGGGGATCGACGACTCGCGCATGGGTGCCTCGCCGTTACCGTAGACCGCTACGGACGAGGCAAAGCAGAAGAAGGACACGTCGGTGCGCAGCGCCGCGTTGATCAGATTGACGCTGCCCATCAAATTTGTGTTGTAGTTCAGCCGTTTGACCGAATGGCTGATCACCTCCGCCGCGAACGCGGCAAAGTGGAAGACTCTGTCGAACCGCTGGTCGGCGAACAGTGAGCCGACCAGTTGTTCATCGGTAATGGATCCGACAACCAGCTCGGCTGGGCCGGGAACCCGGTCGGCAGATCCTCCGCTGAGGTCGTCCAGCACGACCACCGAATGCCCGTCCGCGACAAGGCGTTCAGTCAGGTGAGAGCCAATGAAGCCAGCTCCACCGGTTACTAGACAGTGCATGATCCAGACTCCTTTGAAAGTGCACGGAGGAACTTCCGTCAGCTCAGTCCGGACGCCGAGCCGTCGCCCGTCACATCCGTACCACGGGCGGGCTCGCGTAGCCGATGAGAATTTTTACCTACAAATGCTCCCGTCGCGAATGGTCCCAAAGGCAGTAGGATCACAGGGGTGCTGTCGGCTGGAAAGCTGCTTGGGTAAGGTGTGCGTGAGTGGCCGTCGGTGTGTCTCGACGTAGCCCTCGACGAGTTTCGTCACAGGGCTGCTCGGACAGGCCTGGGCCCACCGGTCGGTCGACCGCCCGCTCCGCTGCGGTCGACTGCTGAGCTCTGACCGAGAGTAAGCCGAGACGGACTGGAGATTCTCCTAGAGTATCCGGTCGGAAGTGGTCGTCGCTGTCGCGGAAATTGTCGTCAGGACACCCCTTCCTCAACCAGGCCGGCCGGATCGAGTGAATTCATGAACGAACGCAGGGCGTCGAGATGGGCGGCAGGTTTGTCCCAGCCCAGACCGGTGCACCAGGCGATCAGGTCGGTCAGTTCGTCGGTCGCGCGTACCTTTTCCTCTGCCGGCAGGCTGGCGATCGACAGGTCCGGTGGCCACTGCACGACGTTGGCCAGGTCTACATCCAGGCCCTCGGTACGAGCGAACTCGAGCAGGTTGCGCAGGTCCCACAGGTTGTGTCGCTGTGGTGACACCTGAAGCCAGACGTCCGCCTCGGACCGGAGCAGGTGCAGGTTGGCCACGAAGTCATCCCACTTGCCGCCGGTCCTAATGTACTCGAACACCTCACCGACTCCGTCGCAGGACGCTCCGATGCCGACGCTCTTGAAATGTGGAAAAAGCGCCATCGCTCTTTCGGGGGAGACGGTCAGGTTCGAGTTGTAAGCAATGTCGACATTGCCGGCGTTCCCTGTCTCCACGAGTAGTTCGAGCATGGCGAAATGACCTGGTTGCAGGAATGGTTCGCCGCCAGCAAAATACAGTCGGCGGATCAGGTGCGCGTTCTCCCGGAGTGTCGCCCACAGTTCCTCGTCGTCGCGGTAGGGGTCGATGACCGCGGCCGACCACCTGGGCCGCTGCTTCGCGCCCCATGAGGAGCTCACCGGGTAGGTGCACATGACGCACCGCAGGTTGCACGTGTTGCCGAACCTGATGTCGAGAAAGAATGGAAACTCCTCGACGGTGCCGTCCGCCGAGGTGCGGGCGGCAAGTGCATCGAGGTTGAATTCCTGATGGAACCGTCGGTTGACGTTATGCCGGTAGGACTGTGCACCGTGGTCCTCACGGAAGTAACAGTACTTGCACGCATCAACGCGTTGCCCGTTCAGCATCGCGAGTCGGGTCCGCTTCATGTTGGGACTGTTGAACGCCTCTTGGACGCCCATCACCCGGTCTGGGTTGTCCCTGGCGTACCGCGAACCAGGGGAACAGCCGATTGCATCGTCATTCAATGCGAAAACCGGCTCGTCCTGCTGATCGTACAGTGCGTTATGGTACATCGAGTCATCGACACAACACCGACCGTAGACGCCGTCGATAGAGGCGCAGAGGTGAATCCACGGCAGCACACATGCTGTCTCGTTGGCTGCCGCGTCCGGGGTGCCGTTCCTGTTGGCCTGGGTATTCATCGCATTCCGCCTCGACTCACCATCGCCAGTAGTCCTCGTGCGCGAACCGCAATGTGTCGATCTCCGGTCGGCCTGCCCAGCGCCGGAGAGACTCGGCCGGCCGGTAGTCGAACGGCTCCTCGTCACCGAACCGGGGATCGTCCGACCGCATCTGGATGCAGGAGCGCAGGACCTGCTGCTTGAGGCCGATGTACTCCTCGGTGTGCGGGCCCAGCTGCCACTCGACCTCGGCTGGCCGGTACTCGAAGTAGATGACACGGCGCTGCTTGCCGACGACTGCAGGGGCGCCGTGCAATGTGAGAATGTTGTGCAACAGCAGATCCCCTGGCCGCATCACAGCGGGCACCGCGCCGGTGGTGTCCCATTCGCTGGCATTCAGCAGGTCTGCGGTGGCGGTGACTCGCTGATCGTCCCAGTAGTTCGACTCCGGAATGCACCACACACAGTTGTCCTCGGGCGCGGGGTCGAGGTAGATCCCCGCGTCGATGACCCGGCCCATACCGGTGATGCCGACGGCATCGTCGTACAGCCCGGCGTCCCGGTGCCAGGCCAGCCTGGGCGCGCCGGCAGTGGTCTTGAAGACCATGCTGTCCCAGGTCGGAATCAGATTGGGACCGACGAGCTGCTCCATGATCCGCAGTAGCAACGGATGGCCGGCTAGCATGGCGACCGGCCGTGCCTTGTCCACCACGTACTCGATCCGCACCGGCGCGGCATCCGGCCGGTCAGACTCCAACGTCCAGACAATGTCCTGCACGGACCGGGTCGACCATGCCTGGTCGATGAGGGTCCGGCCGGCGGCCTCGATCTCACCGAGCTCCTGCGGGGTGAGTAGCCCGCGTACGGCCAGCACACCCTGCCGCCGAAACGCGGTGACGTGCTCGGGCAGCAGCCCGGTCCGCCGGATGTCGCACTCCGCGATTTGATCTGCGACGCGCACCCCTGGGACAGAGTTCATCAGCCGAAACCCTTCTGCTCAGCGGAGGTGGACCCGACGGCGCAGTCCGCGACGAAATACCACTCCAGCTCCAACGCCGTGGTGAGCGCGGCGCGATCCAGCGCGGGTCGCCCCGCCAGCCACGCTGGCAGGGTGAACATCCGGTATCCCAGCTCGTCTACCAGCAGCGACCAGAGATCGTCGGTAGTCGTGCCGTACTCACGCATGACCCGGTCGCCGCCGTGCTCGAAGACGATCACCGGCCGGCTGCGCCGCAGGGTGTCGCCGGCGCCGCGTAGAGCCAGCACTTCACCGCCTTCCACATCGATTTTGATCAAGTCAACGTGTAGATCTGCGGGGATGACGTCATCGAGACGTACGGTTTCCACGGTGATCACACGCAGGAGCTCCGTCGGCCGGTCGTAAGGGCGTCGACGCAGGCCGCTGTAGCCGGGATTGGACACGACGTGCACGAAACCTTGCCGGCCCGAGGCCTCGGCGGCCGCTGCCCGGATCACCGTGACCGAGGGCAGTCTGCCTGCCAACTGGTCGGCGAGCTCCGGCAGCGGTTCGACCGCGAAGTGACTGCCCTGCGGCGCGACCCGCACCAGGTGCTGGGTGATCTCGCCAACGCCGGCGCCGAGATCCACGGACACGGCGGTCGGGCCGCAGACCCGCTCGATGATCTCGACGGTGAGCCGATCGTAGTCGTCGTTGCGCTGTCCGGGGTCGACCATCTGTGAACCGCTCACGTCGGCCTGGTCCGTCCGATGCCGAGCCGGGGGTCGGTCATCAGGTACAGGCCGGTTTCCGGGTCGAAGAGCTCGAGCCCGTCGACCTTGTTGAGCGCTTCGCTGACCGGCGCCTTGGGGACGCCGGCCTCCGCCATTCGACGTGCCTGCTCGGCGGCGACGAACAGTTGGCCGACGGAGTTGCCCGCGTCGGCTTCCGGCATCTGCGGAGGGATCGATCGGCCGGCCATCGCGTCGCTCACGTCGGCGAGTCCGGCGATCAACTGGGCGAACGCCTTGGCACCGTCGACCCGTTCGTACTCGACCTCGTCCTGCTCGTTGACCAGCCGATCAGCGAGGGCGAAGTAGCTGGCCTTACCCGCCTGCTGCTGGTATACGGCAGCGACCAACGTGAACAGCCGCTCGAAGGCGTTGCGGTAGAGCGTCTCATAGAATCCGTAGGCCTGCTCCTCTGCGACGTCGCCGTTGACGATAGCCAGGATCGACGCCGACGCCAGCATGCCGCTGTAGAACGCGAGGTGTACGCCGGTCGACAGCAGCGGGTCCAGGAAGCACGCGCTGTCACCCACGGCGAAGTAACCGGCGCCGCAGAAGCTGTCGGACACGTACGAGAAGTCTTGCTCGACTCGGACGCCCGGCTGGTATGTCCCGTCCGCCACCAGGCTGCGTACCGTCGCCGACTCCGCGATCAGCGCGGCGAACATGTCCTCAAGGGACTCGTGTGCTCTGCGGCGCTCGAGGAAACGCGTCTGGTGGCACACGAATCCTATGCTGTAGCGCTTGTCGCGCAGCGGAATGACCCAGTACCAGCCGTCCGGCGCGCCGATCACGTTGATCCCGCCGCTCGGCGAGCTGGGCAGCAGCGATCCGCCGTCCCAGTAACCCCAGATGGCGACGTTCTTGAACGTGTCGTTGGCCCGCCGGTGCTTGAAGTGCCGGGCGGGGATCAGGCCAGCCCGACCGGAGGCGTCCACGACGAAGTCGAACTGGGTGGTGCGGCGTTGCCCGCTGTGTGGATCGACCCACTCTGCGGCCACCGCGCGGCCGGCGTCGAAGATCACCCGCTTGACCTCGGCACCTTCGATGACCTTGGCACCCTGTCTGATGGCGTTGGTCAGCAGCACGTGATCGAAGTCGGCGCGGTTTACCTGCCAGGAGCGGACGCCGGGGCCGAAGATCTCGGTCCAGTCGATGGCCCAGTCCTCCTTGCCCCACCGCAACAACACGCCGTTCTTTTCGGTGTAGCCACGGGCGTCGACCTCGTCTAGCGCGCCGACAAAGTCGACAATGGTCCGACACGAGGACGCGATGGACTCGCCGATGTGGTAGCGCGGGAAAATCTCCTTCTCGAGCAGGGTTACCGACAGTCCCGCACGCGCGAGCAGCGCCGCGGCGGTCGAGCCGGCAGGACCGCCACCGATGACCAAGACCGTGCTGACCATGAGGCTCCATCCACGGGAAGGGCGAACTGGCTCTCAACATATCTGCGAGCATCACCCTACGTGGTGTCGAAAATGGTATTCAACCATTTCGCTGAAGGTCTAGTGGGAGCGCTAGCCTCTGCGAGTGTCGCATGGGTGCGGTCGACGCTGTCGCCGTCGGTTGTGACTCTCGCGCCTATGAAGGCTGAAGGATGATCGTCGCCGGAGGTGGTTCGTGGTCACTGAGACGACAGAGCTGCCGGCCATGGGCCGGGTCCTCGTGGCGATGTGCCGGCGACCCGTGGTGGTCCGGGCCTGCCGGTAGCGACGCCGCACCCGCGTCCGGTCCGACTGGGGTCCTCCGATAACGGCCACCCTTAGTAGGGAAATCACGAGTCATGATTCGGTACCTTCAGGAAAGTCAGTCGCTTCCACCGCCGGAGGCCATCGTGATCAAGGTTCCTGTCCCGGTTCAACCGTCCAGCACCGACTCATGAAGGCGTTGGTGCTGGCGGGTGGGGTCGGTTCGCGGATGCGCCCGATCACCCACACCTCAGCGAAGCAGCTCATTCCGATCGCCAACAAGCCGGTCCTCTACTACGGTCTCGAGGCAATCCGTGAGGCAGGGATTCGGGAAGTTGGAATTATCGTCGGTAACACAGCTCCAGAAATTGAGCGGGCGGTTGGCGATGGCTCGCAGTTCGGCCTGGACGTGACCTATCTGCCCCAAGACGCCCCGCGCGGACTGGGGCATGCCGTCCTGATCGCCCGGGACTACCTCGACGAGGACGACTTCGTGATGTACCTCGGCGACAACTTCGTTGTCGGCGGCATCAGCGACGTGGTCGATCGGTTCCGCCGGGAACGCCCGCACGCCCAGTTGATGCTGACTAGGGTTAAGAATCCGCACGCCTTCGGCGTCGCGGAGATCGGCCAGGGCGGTCAGGTCATCGGTGTCGAGGAGAAGCCTCTGCACCCCAAGAGCGACCTGGCTGTAGTCGGTGTGTATGTCTTCAGCCCGGCCGTACACGAGGCGGTCGCGGAGCTGAAGCCGTCGTGGCGCAGCGAGCTGGAGATCACCGAGGCCATTCAGCGGCTGATCGATCAGGGTAGACGCGTCGAGTCCACGACCATCACCGGCTTCTGGAAGGACACCGGCAACCTGGCCGACATGCTGGAGATGAACCAGTTCGTCCTGAACGGCATCGACTCCGCGGAGAGCGGTTCGGTGAGTGCGGACACCGAGCTGACCGGCCGGGTGGTGGTCGGCCCCGGGGCCGTCGTCTCCGGCTCGCGGATCGTCGGGCCCGTGGTGGTCGGGGCGGGCTCGGTCATTCGCAACTCCTACCTGGGCCCGTTTACGTCGATCGACCGCGACTGCACGGTCGTCGACAGCGAGATCGAGCAGTCCATCGTGCTCTGCGGCGCGTGCATCGAAGGCGTCGGCCGGATCGAGTGGTCAATGATCGGGCGGGAGGCACGTGTCGTCCCCGGCCCGCGCGGGCCGAAGACGTACCGCTTCGTGCTCGGTGACCACAGCGAGGTACGCGTCGGTGCGTAGTGCCGCGCGCGCGTTTCAGCGCCACAAGACAGTTCCCGGATGAGGAGTTCGGCGTTGGTGAGTCTGGTCAACCGTATCCTGGGGTCCATCGGCAGGCCCACCGCCGAACCGCCGCTGGACGCGGTGATGGCCGAGCGGTTCCGCGAACGGGCCGACCCACGTCGGGGCGACTGGGCGTACGCACACTTCCTCGACCTTCGTCAGGCGCTGGCCGAGGCGTTGTCGGGAGTATCCGGAGTCTGGCTCGACTACGGCGCGGGCACCTCGCCGTACCGCGACCTGTTCGGCGCGGCCGAGTTGCAGACGGCGGACATCCCGGGCGGCGAGTCGTTCCCCGCCGATCATGCCCTGGACCGTGACGGAAGGTGTCCGGTCCCTGACGAGGCCTTCGACGGGGTGCTATCCACCCAGGTGCTGGAACACGTCGCCGACGCGGATGCGTACCTGCGCGAGGCGCATCGGCTGCTGCGGCCCGGCGGCCGGCTGGTCCTGTCCACCCACGGCGTGTGGGAGGAGCATGGCGGCCAGGACCTGTGGCGGTGGACCGCAGACGGTCTGGCGTTGCAGGCCGAGCGAGCCGGCTTCGCCGTCGACCGCACGGTCAAACTCACCTGCGGACCCCGCGGTCTGCTGCTGCTCCTGCGCTGGTACGGACGCGAACACGGCTGGCCGAAGATCAGTCCTGTCGGCCTGGCACTGAACGTCCTGCAACTGGTGGACCGGGTGCGCCCCCGCTCGTTCGACGAGTACCTCGACCGTGCGTTCGGCGCGCTGGGCCTCAGCGAGGGGCCTGCTCAGCGCTTCTACCTGGACATCCTGCTCATCGCGAGAAAGAGGGAGAACGCCACGTGAGCCAGTCGCATGCGGCCAACGGCGAGGCGGTGCCCGGTCTGGTCGCCAGGCGGACGACCTGTCGTGTCTGCGACGGGGCGTTGCGCAGCGTCCTCGACCTCGGGCCACAGTACCTGCAGGGGAGCTTCGTCAAGCCGGGCTTCCCGGACCCGCCCGAGGAGCGATTCCCCCTCGAGCTGACCCGGTGCACCGACGCGTCGTGCGGCCTGGTGCAGCTGCGCCACACCCTTGCCGGTGGGCTGCTGTACGACACCTACTGGTACCGCTCCCGGATCAACGACAGCATGCGCGCGCATCTCGCGTGGGTCGCTGGGTCCGCGGTTGCGGTTCACGGCGGGCAGCCGGCCAAGGTACTCGACATCGGCTGCAACGACGGCACCTTGCTGGAGAACTACGCCGGTGCACAGCGGTGGGGAATCGACCCGTCCAGTGCCGCCGACGACGCCCCCGGCACCATCACACTGATTCGTGACTTTTTCCCCAGCAAGCAGCTGGACGACCAGGCGGGCACCTTCGACGTGATCACGTCCATCGCTATGTTCTACGACGTAGAGGATCCGGTGGCGTTCGCCCGCGAGGTGGAGCGACTGCTGGCGCCGGGCGGTGTCTGGGGGGTTGAGGTCTCGCACCTGCCCGCGATGCTGGAGGTGACCGGATACGACAGTATCTGCCACGAGCACCTGTCGTACTATTCCCTCGGCACGTTGACCCGGATTCTCGCCGAGGCCGGCCTGGACATTGTCCGGGTGAGCCTGAACGGGGTGAACGGCGGCTCGATCTGCTGTTTCGTCACCCGCACGGCCGAGACCGCCGACCGGGCAGACGGCTCCGTGCCGGCGCTGGCCGACCGGGAACGGCGTCAGCGGCTGGCCACCGACGCGCCGTACGACGAGTTCGCAGCCCGGGTCGGACAGCGTCGCGACGAGCTGGTCAAGCTCCTGCACAGCCTGCGTGACCAGGGCAAGGTCGTGCATGTCTACGGTGCGTCGACCAAGGGCAACACGCTGCTGCAGTTCTGTGGCATCGACAAGTCGCTGATCCGGTACGCGGCCGAGCGCAATCCCGACAAGTTCGGCGCACGGACGCTCGGTACCGACATCGAGATCGTCAGCGAGGAGCAGTCGCGTAGCGCCCACCCCGACTACTATCTGGTGCTGCCCTGGCACTTCCGGACCGAGATCGTCGCCAGAGAGGCAGCGACTCTGGCCGCGGGCACGCGGCTGATCTTCCCGCTGCCGTCAGTTGAGACGATCGGACGGTAATAGGATTCCTTCCGTGGATACGTCCACCCGTACGCCATCCCACGGCTCACGACCGAATTGCTAGCCTGTGGACTGTGTCCACGGCCGTGAAGCGGGCGTTCAGGTACCGCTTCTACCCCACTCCCGGGTAGGCGGTCGAGCTTGCCCGGACGTCCGGTTGTGTCCGGCTGGTCTACAACATGGCCCTGGTCGCGCGCACGCAGGCGTGGACCCCGCGTCGGGAACGGGTCACCTACCAGGCGACGTCGGCGATGCTCACCGGGCAGGGCTATTGCGTAGTCGGGTTACTGCTGGTCACGGCGTCGATGAGGTCTGTGGAACGTCGGTTCGCACGTCGGGTGGCGCGGGCGATGTTGGGTTCGCCGTTGGCACGGTGGTAGCCGACCGCGGTGTTACGGAGTGTGGCGAAGACCGCGGGTCCGTTGCCGGTCCGGGCTTGATGCGCGTCCTCACGTAACGTGACGTCGCGGACGTAGTGCAGGCGGTTCTCGATATGCCACTCCGCTCGTGCCCAGGTGCCGAGGTCGGCGGGTTGGGCCGCTCCGGCGGGCAGGGACACGGTCAGGTACGCCGTTTCGCGGCTGGTCCTGCCCTTGACCGTACGGGTACGGGTGATCCGGACGGCCTGCCGGGCGTGGGGGAAGCCGAGCCCGCCGGGAGTCGCCACGGTGACGGCCTTGACGGTGCGGGTCTCCGTGCGGCCGTGTCCGGTCTCGCGGGTCCGCGCTCCGACCGGGACCCGCGCCCAGGGAACAGCTTTGAGCTGGGCGAACGTGGTCGGCTGGTTGGCCTTTACGGTGACCATCAGATGCCCGCCGGCGGCGGCCAGGTACTCGGCGTGTCCGGTCTGTGCGTGCAACGCGTCCGCGACGACCAGGACGTCGGCCAGCGATCCCAGCTGGGCGGCGACCAGGCGCAGCAGCGGGGTGAACGCCGGGATCTGACCGGAAAAACAACCGTGAGTGGGCAGGCGGCAGC
>NZ_JBHMIO010000043.1:0-34067 GCF_048060275.1 Micromonospora sp. LOL_015 | reverse complement strand
CCACTCCGGACCTCAACGCGGAGTCCTCAGCCGCACACTCTCCGACTTTGCCGTGCCCGTGGGCCTCAGCGACGGCCGGCTGGGCCTACACCTGCTACACCTACTGGAACAACACTCCGTGATTGTAGTTCGGAATCCGTTAGCGGTCCAATAGCAAGAGCCTCGGCCCGATTGCTACATTGCTACATTGCTACATTGCTACGAGCCGGCGTCGAGCCCGAGTTACTCGGGTTCTGGCGCCGGCATCGATATGCGCCTCATCGTTGGCATAACTGCACTGGTAGGGATGAACTCGTCGGCTCGGGGGGTGGCCGCGAGCCCTCTGGAATCGGCCTAGAGGTTGCTGGTCGTCATGGCGACATCTTTGGTGGTTGAGGCCTTGTTCGTGCTCGCGATCGCTACCGTTGCCGAGCGGCGCAACACGGTACAACGGTTGAAGGAGCTTTAGCGATGGCGTTCTCGTGCGAACTTCTTGGCGTTTCCAAGCAGTACGGCGGCCGAGACATCTTGGTCAGCTTCGACCTACAGATCAAGGCCGGCGAGATGATAGCGATCACGGGTCCAAGCGGAACCGGAAAGTCCACGGTCCTCAATATGTTCGGTCTGCTGGATGTTCCGGACTCTGGCGAGGTCCGCATCCTCGGCGGCAAGGCCCCGAGACCCAGTACCCGCGCCGCGAACCGACTGCGCCGTCGCCATCTTGGCTATCTGTTCCAGAACTTCGCGCTCATCGACAACGAATCCGTCGGGCACAATCTCGACCTCGCTCTTACTTATTCGGACGGCGGTATTTCCAAGCGGCAGCGCATCGCCGATGCGCTCATGCAGGTCGACTTGCCCGGATCAGAGCATCGCAAGATCTATTCGCTGTCCGGGGGCGAACAGCAGCGAGTCGCGGTGGCGCGTCTTCTGCTCAAGCCGTGTGACATCGTTTTGGCCGACGAACCGACCGGATCCCTCGACGCCGACAACCGAGATTTCGTGCTGGGCCTGCTGCGCCGAATCAACAAGGCAGGTAAGACAGTCGTCCTCGCGACCCACGATGACATCGTCGCCCGCAGCTGTTCGCATGTAATCACGATTGCCAGTTGAAAATTGTCCACCACCGCAGAGAACCAGCAACCCCCAGGGCCCCGACGTCGATTGCACGGCAGTTTCAGAATCCCCTCATACGGTAATACCGATTCAGCCGGCGGTGACCCGGTTCAGGACGTGGTCGCGGGCGTCGGCGTACCGGGCGCGGATGGCGGGCACCGCGTCGGCGGCGTACTCCTCGGTGTCGGCCGGGGTCCAGTCCGGCGCATCCGGGGTGCCCAGCGCCAGCCAGGCGGCCTGCCGGGCGGCACCGTCGGCGACGTACTCCCCCGGCGGGGGCACCAGCACCGGGCAGCCGAACACCTCGGGCGCGATCCGGCGTACCGCCGCAGAGCGCGCCCCGCCGCCGACCAGAATGACCCGGTTGACGGCCGCGCCCTGGGCGACCAGGGCATCCAGGCCGTCGGCGAGCGCGCAGAGCATGCCCTCGACGGCGGCCCGCGCCAGGTGCGCGGGGGTGCTGCTGGCCAGGGTCAGCCCGTGCAGCGAGCCGGTGGCCGTCGGCCGGTCCGGGGTGCGTTCCCCTTCGAGGTACGGCACCAGCACCAGCCCGTCGGCGCCGGCCGGCGCGCTCAGCGCCAGCTCGGCGAGCCGTTCGTGGTCGACGCCGAGCAGCTTCGCGGCGGCGTCGAGCACCCGGGCGGCGTTGAGGGTGGCGACCAGCGGCAGGAACCGGCCGGTGGTGTCGGCGAAGCCGGCGACGGTGCCGCTGGGGTCGGCGGCCGGGGTGTCGGCGACGCTGAACACGGTGCCGGAGGTGCCGATGGAGACGATCACGTCGCCGGGGCGGGCGCCGACGCCGAGGGCGGCGGCGGCGTTGTCACCGGCGCCGGGGCCGAGCGGTGCGCCGGAGCGCAGCGCGCCGGCCGGGTCGGTGGGGCCGAGCACCGTCGGCACCAGCGGCGTCCGGCCGAAGGCATGCTCCAGCAGGTCGGGGCGGTACTGGCCGGTCGCTGCCGACCAGTAGCCGGTGCCGCTGGCGTCGCTGCGGTCGGTGCGCAGCGCGGCCAGGTCGCCGGTGCCGGCCAACCGCCAGGTCAGCCAGTCGTGCGGCAGGCAGACCGCAGCCGTACGGTCGGCCGACGCCGGCTCGGTGCGGGCCAGCCAGCGCAGTTTGGTGATGGTGAAGCTGGCCACCGGCACCAGGCCGACGGCGTCGGCCCAGGCCTGCCGGCCGGCGGTGCCGCCGCCGAACTCGTCGATCAGTTCGGCGGCGGCACCGGCCGAGCGGGTGTCGTTCCACAGCAGGGCGGGGCGGACCACGTCGCCGGTCTCGTCCAGGCAGACCATGCCGTGCTGTTGGCCGGCGACGGCGGCGGCGGACACGTCGTCCAGCCCGCCGGCCGCGTCGATGGCCTGTTGCAGCGCCGCCCACCAGGCGTCCGGGTGCACCTCGGTGCCGTCCGGATGCGCCGCCCGGCCCTCACGGACCAGTTTGCCGGTGTCCGCGTCGCGGATCACCACCTTGCACGACTGGGTCGACGAGTCGACGCCGGCGACGAGGGTCACGGCTGGTCCTCCATGAGGGGGTCGGGCGGGTTCGCGGTGGACGGTACGGGTCAGCGGGCGCCGAGCAGGTGCTCGACCGCGAGCTGGTTGAGGCGGACGAAGTGGAAGCCCTGCTCGGCGACGGCCTCCGGGTCGAAGTCCTCGAAGCTGGACCGGTCGGCGAGCAGATCGGTGTAGGTCTCGCCGGGGTTGAGGGTGGGCACGGCCAGGTCCGGGACCTTGCTGGCGGCGAGCGCCTCCTGCACCTCGGGGTCGGCCCGGAACGCGGCGGCCCGCTCCTTGAGCAGCAGGTACGTGCGCATGTTGGCGGCAGCGGACGCCCAGACACCGGTGTAGTCCTCGGTGCGCGACGGCTTGTAGTCGAAGTGCCGGGGGCCGTCGTAGGCGGGGGTGCCGTCGGGGCCACCGTTCTCCAGCAGGTCGACCAGGGAGAACGCGTTGAGCAGGTCGCCGTGGCCGAAGACCAGGTCCTGGTCGAACTTGACGCCACGCTGGCCGTTGAGGTCGATGTGGAACAGTTTGCCGTGCCACAGGGCCTGGGCGATGCCGTGGGCGAAGTTGAGCCCGGCCATCTGCTCGTGGCCGACCTCGGGGTTGAGGCCGACCAGCTCCGGGCGGGCCAGGCTGGAGATGAAGGCGATCGCGTGGCCGACGGTCGGCAGCAGGATGTCGCCGCGCGGCTCGTTGGGCTTGGGCTCGATGGCGAAGCGCAGGTCGTAGCCGCGGTCGACGACGTACTGGCCGAGCAGGTCGACGGCCTCGCGGTAGCGGTCGAGCGCGGCCCGGATGTCCTTGGCGTGGTCGTACTCGGAGCCTTCCCGGCCGCCCCACATGACGAAGGTCTTCGCGCCGAGCTCGGCGGCGAGGTCGATGTTGCGCAGCACCTTGCGCAGCGCGAACCGCCGGATTGAGCGGTCGTTGCTGGTGAAGCCGCCGTCCTTGAAGATCGGGTGGCCGAAGAGGTTGGTGGTGACCATCGGCACGACCAGTCCGGTCTCGTCGAGCGCCTTGCGGAACCGGGCGATGTGCTGGTCGCGGCTGGCCGAGTCGGAGCCGAACGGGATCAGGTCGTCGTCGTGGAAGGTGATGCCGTACGCGCCGAGGTTGGCGAGCTGGTGCACCGCCTCGACGGCGTCGAGCGGGCCTCGGCTGGCGTCGCCGAACTGGTCGCGGGCCTGCCATCCAACGGTCCAGAGCCCGAAGGAGAATTTGTCGGCCGGCGTGGGCTGGACTGTCATGGTGACCTCCGCGTAACACGACAGATTTGTTTAGTGATTGAATTATTTTCCCGGCGTGTGGCATTGTCAAGGCCATGCGCACGCCAGAATCCCCGCTCCGCCAGGCTGGTCTGCGCGAGCACCATCTCGGCCTGGTGGTCCGCCAGGTCGCCGCCGCCGGTCGCCCACCGTCCCGCGCCGAGATCGCCGCGACGACCGGACTGACCCGGGCCACCGTCTCGGCGCTCGTCGACGAGCTGATCGGTGGCAACCTGCTCACCGAGGTCGCGCCGGTGCCCCGGACCGGTGCCGGCCGGCCGGCGACCGGGCTGGCGCTCGCCGCCGACGGCCCGGCCGGTCTCGGCCTGGAGATCAACGTCGACTACCTGGCCGCCTGCCTGGTGGATCTGTCCGGAACGGTACGCCATCGGGCGGTGCTACCGGCGGATCAACGGCCGCACCCGCCGGAGCTGGTGCTGGCCCGGCTCGCCGCGCTGGCCGGCGAGGTGCTCACCGCGCCGCAGGCGCGCGATCTCCCGCTCGCCGGCGCCGCGCTGGCCGTACCCGGGCTGGTGACCGGGGACGGGCTGGTCCGGCTCGCGCCGAACCTCGGCTGGCACGACGTGGACGTCTCGGCCGTGCTTTCCGCCACCGGCGGCCCTCTCGCCGGCGTACCGCTGACCGTGGACAACGAGGCGAACCTCGCCGCCCTGGGCGAACTGCACGCCCGCCACGGCGAGCCGGCCGACTTCGTCTACGTCTCCGGTGAGATCGGCATCGGGGCCGGGATCGTGCTGGACGGTCGCCTGTTCCGGGGCACCCGGGGGTGGAGCGGCGAGCTCGGCCACCTCGCGGTCCGGCCGGACGGGCCGAGCTGCCGGTGCGGGGCACGCGGCTGTCTTGAGCAGTACGCCGGTCAGGAGGCGATCCTACGCTCGGCCGGCCTGGCCGGGCAGGGGCTGACCGCCTCCGAGGCGCTGCGGCAGGTCGCCGATCGGGCGGCACGCTCCGAACCGCAGGTCCGCCGGGCGTTGACGGCGGCGGCCGGCGCGCTCGGTGTGGTGCTCGCCGGGGTGGTCAACCTGCTGGATGTGCAGACCATCGTGCTCGGTGGCATCTACGCGCCGCTGGCACCGTGGCTGTCGCCGGTCGTCGAGGCGGAGATCGGTCGACGGGTGCTGACCGTCGGCTGGTCGCCGGTGACCGTCCGGGCTTCGCTGCTGGGTGCCGAGGCGGCGGCGACCGGCGCGGCCGGCGCGGTGGTCCGGGCGGTACGCGACCACCCGGCCCCCTGGCTGGCCGCCGGCTGACGCCAACGGCCACCAGAGCCCGCCCGTAGCCGAGGTGAGTAGGTACCGCGCGGCCCAGGTCAGTACGCGCCGCGGCCGTTGACGACCGCGCCGAAGGTCTTCCACAGGATGGTCAGATCGCTGGCCAGCGACCAGTTCTCCACGTAGTAGAGGTCGAGCCGGATGCCGTCCTCCCAGGACAGGTCGGACCGGCCGCTGACCTGCCACAGGCCGGTCATTCCGGGCTTGACCAGCAGCCGGCGGGCGACGTCTCCGTCGTAGCGGGCTACCTCCGACGGCAGCGGCGGACGCGGGCCGACCAGGCTCATGTGGCCGAACAGCACGTTCGCCAGCTGCGGCAGCTCGTCGAGCGAGTACTTGCGCAGGAACCTGCCGACCCGGGTGATACGTGGGTCGTCGCGCATCTTGAACATCAGCCCGTCGGTCTCGTTCTTGGCCGCCAGCTCGGCGAGCAGCTTGTCGGCGTCGACCACCATCGTGCGGAACTTGTAGACGTGGAACTCCCGCCCGCCCTGGCCGACCCGGACCTGCTTGAAGATGACCGGGCCTCGGCTGTCGAGCTTGATCGCCAGGGCGAGCAGGGTCAGGATCGGCAGCAGCAGGGTCACCGCCAGCAGCGACACCGACCGGTCGACGAAGCCCTTGACCAACTTGCGGGTGCCCCGGAACTCGGGTGCCTCGACGTGGATCAGCGGCAGCCCGGCGACCGGCCGGGTGTGGATCCGCGGGCCGGCCACGTCGGTCAGCGCCGGGGCCAGCACCAGGTCGATGCCGGTGCCCTCCAGTTGCCAGCCGAGCCGGCGCAGCCTGGTGGCGGTCAGCTCCCCCGACGCGGTGACCGCGACGGTGTCGGCACCGGTGGCGGCGGCGGCGTCCGGGATGTTGCGGAACGAACCGGCGACCGGCACGTCACCGAGCCGTTGCGGCACCGGGGCCAGCAGCGCGTCCGGGATGCAGGCACCGACCACCCGGTAGCCCGCGTACGGCTCCCGCCGCAGCGTGTGCACCAGCTCCAGCACGTGCGGGGTGTCCCCGACCACCAGCACCTTGCGGAACCACCCCGTCCCGGTGGCCCGCTGGCGGTGCAGGTACTTGCGGGCGCCGAACCGGCCGGCGACCAGACCGACGGTGCCAACCGCGAAGGCCACCGCCAGGAAGCCTCGGCTGATCCCGACGTTGGCGACGTAGCCGATGATCGCCACGGTGCCGGCCAGCCGCAGGCTGGCAGTGATCACCCGCCGGTACTCGTCGGCGCCGTAGCCGAGCACCCGGTCGTCGTAGCAGCGCAGCAACTTCAGCGAGGCCAGCCACGCGATCATCAGGCAGGGGGTCGTCAGGACGTACGGTAGATCCGCTCCGGTGGCTTCCTCGGCACCGAAACGCACCAGGTAGCCGGCCAGCACGGCGGCGCAGAGCACGCCGATGTCAAGGGCGGCGATCGCCCGAATGTAGGCACGCTGTCGCGCGTGCAGCACTGCGGTGGGCGCTCCCGGTGTGGAGTCCGGTTGCACCACCGTAGCGTTGACCAAAGTCGCCGACGTCACTAGCCCTCCCCAGCTTGCTCGAGTCGACGCAGACCCCGGGCACCTCGCTGGCCCGTCGTTGGTACCGGTGGTGCCACGGCACCCCGATATCTTGGCCCACCTTCCGGTGTGGCCGAAGCTTGCGACAGATTACCGTCAGTTGACCAGAGGGCTTCCACAATAGAGGTACAATATGGAGCCATCTCACAACCCTCAGTCACTCGGCGGCTCGACAGAAACCTCTCGAACCCCCACATCACCGACTCAGCGCACGGTTGTCGGGCGGAGAGCGATCGCCTTGAGCAGAATGTCACCGATGTTGGCCGGGTCCTCGGTTACGAACACCCCGCCACCGGTGGTATTGGTGATCGACTCCAGTTCCTCCTGACTCACCCCGTCGCCGATGCCAACGTAGATCACCTGGATGGGCCGCTGTGGATCAGCCGCCTCGGCCAACTCGGCCAACAGCTCATCCTGGGTCAACCCGTTGTCGTCCTCGTTCCTACCATCAGTGAAGATGACCACCGAGTTGACACGCCCAGCTGCCCATTCGTCCTGCATTGCCAGATAAGCGGCGAGCGTCGTGTCGTACAAACCGGTATTTCCGTTCTGCTTCGGCACGACCTCCGACAGCGACGCCTCCAGCTCCACCCGACGGCTACTCAACGGACTGATCGGTACGAGTTCTCGCCAGTCCTGCTCGCCGTCCAGTTCGGTGGAGAAGATCCACAGTCCGAGAGCCCACGAATCGTCGAACAGGCCGAGCCCTCGGCGGGCCGCCTCCCGAGTGAGATCGGCGCGGGTAACGTTGTCCGCAGTGGGCACCGGCTCCAGCATCGAACCCGAGACGTCGATCACCGCGAGCATCTGGGCAGGCAGGGTGACCGATGTCCAGGTGGCGAGAGCCCGGTCGATCACTACCGGGTCCAGGCCACCGGCCGCCGTACCGCCGGAGTCCGGGATGGCGGTCGCCGGTGCAGTACCTGCCGGGCTGGGCGCTCCCTGGGGCGCACTGAAGCCGGCGCCCCAGGTGCCGTCCGCCGCCCGCAGCCCCTGATCACCGAGTTGGTTACGGAACCCCGCCCCGGTCAGCACGGAGTAGAAGGCGTCCGCTGCCGCAGCCTTGGCCGGGTCGGCGCCGGGCAGCACCGCGTACGGGTAGTCGAGCGACATGGGTGCCGGTTCCAGGTACAGCGCCGCGAGCGCGATCGGCGGCTGCGCGGCGTTGTACTGGATCACGTCCTCCTCGGACAGGGCGGCGGCGCCGAGTGCGGAGGCGACTGACGCGGGATCGGCCGAGCGGGGAAATCGGGCGATCAGGTCCTCCCGCAGCGCGGACCGGCCGGTAGCCAGGGCGCGCAACGCCGCCGTCGTCGCCTGCTGGGCGTTCGCTCCGACCTCGCCGGCCGCTTCACCGAGGGCGAGCAAGCCGGACAGCCCTGCCGCGTCGCGGGTCGGTTCGACGATGCCGGTCCGCAGCTCGGTGCCGGTGGTGATCTGCTGCAGCAGGTCGGTCCAGGTCAGCTGCTGGTCGGGCCAGCCCAGGTTGGTCGCCACCGGTTCGGGCATCGCGACCACCACCGGGCTGCTGGCCACCGACTCGTTGTTGGCCGGGGTGAACCCGGGGGCCAGCGAACTCAGCCGGAGCAGCCAGGTGGACGAATCCGGCACCCACACGTCCGGCGCGATCGCCGTACCGCTGGCCTGACCTACCCCGGCCAGCGCTACACCGTGCTGCCCGGCCACCACAGCGGCAACGTCAACCGGGTCGGACGCGGCGACCTCGACCGCGACGCAGGCGTCACCGACCGCACCGCCGTCGGCCCGCCACCGGTCCGCTGCCGACTGCACGGCGGGCGCGATCTCCGGTGCGGCGGAGACGACCAGTGGCAGCGTCCCGGAGCAGGACGGGCCGGTGAGGCGTTGGTAGCCAAACCAGACCCCGGCGGTGACGACGATTAGCGCCATCGCTGCTGCGATGGCGCTTGCTCCGCGAACCCCACGTCGCATCCGGTGACGGCCTGGCACGGTCCCATACTCCGGATGAGCAGGCCATCGTGCCAGGTACGTTCGGATGAAAGTTACGGAGGAGAAACACTTTATGGAGATTGGTGACTTCGGGTAGCCGCGCCACTTCCGTACGTTTCGAGAATACCGACAGGGCCGTGCCGGCCTCGACAAACGGCTCACGCCGCCAGCGGACGGATATCCGCCGCAGAGGCTCAGAAACCAGGCAGTACGCAGGTCGGCGTCGGCGCCGGGACCGGATCACCGACCGGGGTCGGCACGCCGTCTGAAGAATCGATCAGGTACACGCCCACCGAGCCCGACCGCTCGTTGGCGACGTACAGATGATCGCCGACGATCGCGAAGTGGCGCGGCCAGTGGCCGCCGGAAGGCACCTCGGCGACGTACCTCGGCTGGTCGGGAACGGTCAGTGAGAAGACCGTGATGGTGTCCGGGCCGCGGTTGGCGACGTACAGGAACCGGCCGCCCCGCCCGACCGCGATCTCGGCGGGCTGCGCCCCTCCGGCCGCACCGGCGGACGACTCACTCGCCGGCACCCGGGCCCGCTCGGTCAGCCCACCGCCCCCGTCGATCTCGTACGCCGTCACGCTGGCATCCAGCTCCCCCACCAGGTACGCCCACCGGCCGTCGGGGTGTCGGGCGAGATGCCGAGGACCGCTGCCCTGCGTCGCCGCCATCGCCGGGTCCGGCTCGGTCAGCGTGCCGGTCGCCGGGTCGAGTAGATAGCGATGCACGGCGTCGGTGCCCAGGTCGACGACGTACAGTCCGGCGTCATCCGGGTCCGGGGAGACCATGTGGACGTGCGGGCCCTCCTGCCGGTCGGGTCGCGGCCCAGCGCCCGAATGCGTCAGCAGATCGGTACGCGGCAGTAGCGTCCCGTCGTCGTCGATCGGATGCACCGCGACGCTGCCGCTGACATAGTTCGCGCTGATCAGATGCCCACCCGTCGCGACGAACGCCAGGTGGCACGGGCTCGACCCACCCGTGGGCTGGCTACCCAGCGGACGAAGCCGGTCTCCGCTGACCAACCAGGCGCTTACGGTGCCCTCGCCGACCTCGTTGACCGCGTACAGCACCGGACGGCGCGGGTGCCGGGCGAGGAACGACGGCGAGGCGCACTCGGCGCCCAGCGTAGGCTCGCTGAGCTGGCCGGTCGCCGGATCCCGTCGGGCGACCATCACCCCGGTCCCGTTCCCACCGCCCTCGGCTGTGTAGCAGCCGAGGTAGATCGTCTCTGCCGCCGGATTCGGCTCCGCTGCGCGCACCGGACTCCCTTCCGCCGTCCGCGTCGGCCGGGCCTGACCGCAACCCGGGCCCACCGACGTCGGACACTCGATTCAATTCGAGCGATCCTATAGGATCTTTGATCTACCCGCTGCCGGGCCGGCCGATCCACGGCCGGTGCCTGCGGGTCGAGCACCGAGGAGGGCCCCGTGCGGCCAGCGCGTCGTCTCACCCTCACCGACGACGTGTACGAGACCGTCCGCGCCCAGGTGATGGACCACGTGGTCGCCCCGGGCGCCCGGATCAACATCGACGCCCTGGCCCGCGACCTGCGGGTTTCCCCCACCCCGGTACGCGAGGCGCTCGCCCGGCTGGAAGCCGACGGGCTGGTCCGCAAGCGCCCGCTGGTCGGATACACCGCCACGCCACTGCTTACCCGCGACGAGTTCGACGAACTCGTCGAGATGCGGCTGATCCTGGAGACCGCCGCCGCCCGGCGGGTCGCCGCTCGGTCGGCGAGGGCCGAGCCGGCCGCCATCGACCTGCTCCGCGAGGCCGCCGACCTGCCCGGTCCGGTACCCGGCGCGCAGGGCTACGCGAGCATCGCCGCCTTCACCGCCCAGGACGCCCGGTTCCACAACCTGCTCGCCGAGCAGTCCGGCAACCGGATGCTGCACGACGCGGTCGTCCGCCTCCGGCCGCACCTGCACCTGTTCCGGCTGCACTTCCCGCCGACCCACTACCGCACCAGCGGGGCCGAACACCACCGGATCGTCGACGCGGTGGCGTCCGGCGATCCGGACCGGGCCGAGACAGCGGTACGCGAGCATCTGCTCGCCGCCCGGCAACGCCACCTCCCCTACTTCCGGCAGGGCTGACCCGATGCGCGTCGCACTCTTCGTCACCTGCGTCAACGACGTGCTCTACCCGGGCACCGGGCGGGCCGTCGTGCAGTTGCTGGAGCGGCTCGGGCACACCGTCGACTTTCCGCTCGACCAGAGCTGCTGCGGGCAACTGCACGGCAACAGTGGGTACCGGGCCGAGGCGATACCCCTGGTCCGCCGGTTCGTCGAGACGTTCCGTGACCACGCGGTGGTGGTCGCGCCGTCCGGTTCGTGCGTGGCGATGGTCCGCGACGCGTACCCGCGACTGGCCGCCGACGACCCGGCGCTCGCCGCCGCGGTCGACGAACTGCGACCCCGGGTGTACGAATTGTCCGAACTGCTGGTCAACGTGCTCGGCGTCACCGATGTCGGAGCCGCCTTCCCGCACTCGGTCACCTACCACCCGACCTGCCATGGGCTGCGAATGCTGCGGCTGGGCGACCGGCCGCTGCGGCTGCTGCGTGCGGTCCGCGGGATCGACCTGCGCGACCTGCCGGACGCCGAGGAGTGCTGCGGTTTCGGCGGCACCTTCGCGATGCGCAACGCCGCCGTCTCCAGCGCCATGCTGGCCGACAAGTGCCGGGCGGTACGCGGCACCGGCGCCCGCTACCTGGCAGCGGCCGACAACTCGTGCCTGGCCCAGATCGGCGGCGGGCTGACCCGGTTCCGCAGCCCGGTGCGAGCGGTGCACTACGCGCAGATCCTGGCCGGCACGGCGGAGGAGCCGAATTGACCAGCACCAGCACCAGCAACGACAGCGGCACCGGCAACGTGACCGCCCGGCTGCCGTTTCCCACCGCGGCGGCCCGCGAGCTGGGCAACGCCCAGCTGCGGGCCAACCTGCACCGGGCCACCCGCACCATCCGCGACAAGCGGGAACGGATGGTCGCCGAGCTGCCGGACTGGGAGGCGCTGCGGGTCGCCGGGGCGGCGGTCAAGGACGACGTGCTGGCCCGCCTGCCCGAGCTGCTCGCCGAGTTCGAGGCGGCGGCCACCGCCGCCGGGGCCCAGGTGCACTGGGCGCGGGACGGGGCCGAAGCGGGCCGGGTGGTGACCGACCTGGTCCGGCGAACCGGCGCCGACCAGGTCGTCAAGATCAAATCAATGGTCACCCAGGAGATCGGGCTCAACGAGACCCTCGCGGCGGCCGGCATCGAAGCGATCGAGACCGACCTCGCCGAGCTCATCGTCCAGCTGGCCGGCGACACGCCGTCGCACATCCTGGTCCCGGCGATCCACTACAACCGGACGCAGATCCGGGAGATCTTCGCCCGCCGGATGCCCGGTGTCGACCTGACCACCCTCACCGACGACCCGCCGGCGCTGGCCGAGGCGGCCCGCCGCCACCTGCGGGAACGGTTCCTTACCGCGCGAGTGGCGATCTCCGGGGCGAACTTCGCCGTGGCACGCACCGGCACCCTGGTGGTGGTCGAGTCCGAGGGCAACGGACGGATGTGCCTGACTCTGCCGCAGACGATGATCTCGGTGGTCGGGGTGGAGAAGATCGTCCCGACCTTCCGGGACCTGGAGATCTTCCTGCAGTTGCTGCCGCGTTCGTCGACCGGCGAACGGATGAACCCGTACACCTCGATGTGGACCGGGGTGACCCCCGGCGATGGGCCGCAGGAGTTGCACATCGTGCTGCTCGACAACGGCCGGGCCGACACCCTCGCCGACCCGGTCGGCCGCCAGGCGCTGCGCTGCATCCGCTGCTCCGCCTGTCTGAACGTCTGCCCGGTCTACGAGCGGGTCGGTGGCCACGCGTACGGCTCGGTGTATCCGGGGCCGATCGGGGCGATCCTCTCCCCGCAGCTCACCGGCC
This sequence comes from Micromonospora sp. LOL_015, assembly GCF_048060275.1. Taxonomy (NCBI): domain Bacteria; kingdom Bacillati; phylum Actinomycetota; class Actinomycetes; order Micromonosporales; family Micromonosporaceae; genus Micromonospora; species Micromonospora sp. LOL_015. The sequence continues at coordinate 21,455 of NZ_JBHMIO010000043.1, read as the reverse complement.
CCCGGGCCGGAGCCAACCGGACCCTGCCGTACGCCTCGACCCTCTGCGGTGCCTGCTTCGACGCCTGCCCGGTACGCATCGACATCCCGCAGGTGCTGGTGCACCTGCGCCAGCGTGGGGTCGACGAGGCCCGCCGGCGCCCGTCCGCCGAGCGCACCGCGATGGGCGCGATGTCCTGGGTGATGCGCGACCGCCGACGGTACGCCGCCGCGCTACGCGCCGCCCGGCGGGTCGCCGCCCCGGTGCGGCTGGCCGCCGGACGGCGCGGCACGGTCCGCCGACTGCCGTGGCCGTTGGCCGGTTGGACGGCCAGCCGGGACGCACCGGTGCCACCCCGGCAGAGTTTCCGTGACTGGTGGCTGGCCCGCTCCGACGACAGGACCGGACCGCACGAGGACGGGAGGCCGCGCGGTGACTGACGCCCGTACCGAGATTCTGGCCCGGTTGCGGGCGGCGCGGGACCACCGGCCGGCGGCGGTTGCGGTACGGGTGCCACGCGACTACCGAACAGCCGGCGCCGACCCTGCCGATGCCGACCCTGCCGCTCTCCTGATGGACCGGCTGATCGACTACCGGGCGACGGTGCACCGGTGCTTTCCGGACCAGTTGGCCGACCGGATCGCCGAGGTGCTCACCGGGGTGCGCCGGGTCGCGGTGCCGCAGGACCTGCCGGGCGACTGGCTACGCGACTTCTCCGGGGAGGTACTGCGCGACCACCCGGCCCGGCCGCTGACCGTCACCGACCTGGATCGGCCGGGCCTGACCGCACTGACCGGGTGCGCGGTGGCGATCGGCCGGACCGGGACGGTGCTGCTGGACACCGGGCCGGCGCAGGGCCCGCGCCGGCTCACCCTGGTGCCCGACCTCCACGTCTGCGTGGTCCGAACCAACCAGGTGGTAGCCGGGGTGCCGGCGGCACTGGCCCGGCTGGCCGACCCGACCCGACCGATCACGCTGATCTCCGGGCCGTCCGCCACCAGTGACATCGAACTGAACCGGATCGAAGGGGTACACGGGCCGCGCCGGCTGGACGTCGTGCTGGTCGACACCGGCCGGCACCCGGCCGCAGGTTAGCCCGCCGGCACCGGCTGACCGCGCAGATAGGCGACATGCTCGACCAACGCGATCAGCACCGTCTTGCCCGAGCCACGGTTGCGGGCGTCGCACAGCACGATCGGCACCGCCGGGTCGAGGTCGAGCGCACGGCGCACCGAGTCCTGACTGAACTGCTGCGCCCCCTCGAAGCAGTTGACCCCGACCACGAACGGCGTGCCCCGTTGCTCGAAGTAGTCGACCGACGGGAAACAGTCGGCGAGCCGACGGGTGTCGGCCAGCACCACCGCACCGAGCGCGCCGAACGCCAACTCGTCCCAGAGGAACCAGAACCGGTCCTGGCCCGGCGTACCGAACAGATAGACCTGCAGATCTTCGTTGATGGTGATCCGGCCGAAGTCCATCGCGACGGTCGTGGTGTTCTTGCCCTCCACCCAGGACGTATCGTCGGTGCCCAGGCTGGCGCTGGTCAGCACCTCCTCGGTCTGCAGCGGACGGATCTCACTGACCGCGCCGACCAGGGTGGTCTTCCCGACGCCGAAACCGCCCGCGATGAGAATCTTCAGCGCGAGTGGGACCCGCCGGGAGGGCTTGTGCCGGTCAGAGCGCACGGAGTCCATTGACCACCGCCTTGAGTATGTCGTCGTGGGGGTGAGCGGCCGAAGCCGGGGGTTCGTAGAGGGCGATCAGTCCGGCGGCGAGCAGGTCCCCGAGCAGGACCCGGACCACACCGAGCGCGAGATCGAGGTCGGCCGCCAGGTCGGCGACCGAGACCGGCTGCTGGGCCAGCCCGACGATGCGCCGATGTTCCGGCTGCAGCGGAACTTCGACGCCGGCGCCCTCCGGGGCCTTCGCCACCACGAAGGCCAGCAGGTCGAAGGTGGCACCGGTCGGCTGCACCCGACCACCGGTCACCGCGTACGGACGGACCACCGGGCCGGCGTCGGAGTCCAGCCAGTCGTGGGGTCCGGCCGGGTCACCCCGCATCTGATTGCGCCGCAGGTGGCCGGCTCGGCGTGCTGAGAGTCTGCCCGACCCGGGTGACCAGCATCGCCATCTCGTACGCGATCAGACCGATGTCCGCGTCGGCCGCGCTGAGCACCGCCAGGCAGGCCCCGTGCCCGGCCGCAGTGACGAACAGGTACGCCGACTCCATCTCGATCACGGTCTGCCGTACCGGACCCGACCCGAAGTGCCGGCTGGCACCCTTGGCGAGGCTCTGGAAGCCGGCGGCCATCGCCGCCATGTGCTCGGCACCCTCCCGGGTCAGCCCCCGCGACGCGCCCATCAGCAGGCCGTCGGCGGACAGCACGACGGCCTGCTGCGCGGTCGGGACCCGGTCGACGAGATCGTCGAGCAGCCAGTCGAGGTTCATCGCATGCCGCATGGTGTGCACAGCTACAGCTCCCTCTCCGACTCTTCCGTCGCCGGGGGCGGCAGCACCGCGCCCGGAGGCGGAGTCGCGGTGCCCCGGACCGGGCCGGTCGACCCGGTCGGGGACGGTTCCAATGCCACGGAAGCCGGCTCGTCGCCGGAACCGGTGCTGCCGTCGCCGACCGGCAGCACCGAGCCGCCGTCGACGATCGGCGTCGTGTCGCCGGCACCACCCGGCTGCCCGGCCGCTGGCAGGCCGGCCGCCTGCCGGCCCCGGGCGGTTCCCGCCTGCAACGCGGACATCAGGGACCGCACCTCCTGCGGGGACCGTTGCGGGGCTTCCCGCAGCTGACCGTCGGCTGCGGACGGATCGGGTGCCTGGCGCAGTTGGGGCGCCAGGCTGGACTGGCGTACCCGGCGCGGCAGGCCGTCCTCGGTGGTCGCGCCGGCACCGCTGGACCGCCGGGTCGGCAGGGTGGTGGGACGGCGGCGGGCCGGCGGCTGCGCCCCGGTTGGCTCCGCCGGCGGCGCGGAGGTCGGGCGGGCGGGCGGGTCCGGTGCCGGGCTCGACCGCACCGTGGTCAGTGCTGTGGGTGGCCGGCCGGACGGTAGCGCCAGCACCTCGGACTCGGGCACCACCAGCTCAGCCGGGATCAGCGTGACGGCGGTGATCCCGCCGAACGGTGACGGCCGGAGTCGGACCCGTACGCCGTGCTTGGCCGCCAACTGGGCGACGACGAACAGACCGAGCCGGGCGCTGTTGTGGGGGTCGAAGTTCGGCGACTCGGCGAGGCGCTGATTGGCATCCTCGACCGCGTCCGGTTCCATGCCGAGGCCCCGGTCCTCAACCTCGACCGCGTACCCCTTGGGCAGGCTCTGGCCGATCACGGTGACCCGGGTCTGCGGCGGGGAGAAGGACGTGGCGTTCTCGATCAGCTCGGCCAGCAGGTGGATGACGTCACCCACGGCCCGGCCGGCGACGGCTGCGGCCTCCACGGTCGTGACGTGCACCCGGGCGTAGTCCTCGACCTCGGAGACGGCCCCCCGGATCACGTCGACCACCGGTACCGGGTTGCGCCATCCCCGGCCCGGCGCAGCTCCTGCGAGGATCACCAGGTCCTCGGCGTGCCGGCGCATCCGGGTGGCCATGTGGTCGACCCGGAACAGGTCCTCCAGCTCCGTCGGATCGGTGCTGCGCCGTTCCATCCGGTCCAGTACGGCCAGCTGCCGGTGCAGCAGCGTCTGGCTGCGTCGGGCGATGTTGAGGAACGTCTCGTTCAGCCCACGACGCAGCGCCGCCTCCTCGACGGCCGACCGTACGGCGGTCCGCTGCACCTCACTGAACGCGTGCCCGACCTGGCCGATCTCGTCGGCGCCGTACTCCAGCGGCGGGGCTTCGGTGACGACGTCGACGTCCTCGCCGCGGCGTAGCCGGGCGACCACCCCGGGCAGCCGCTCGCCGGCCAGCTCCAGGGCGGCGGCGCGCAACCCGGTCAACCGGTGGATCAACGACCGGCCGACCCGCAGCGAGATGACCACGGAGACGATCACCGCGGCCAGGCCGACCAGTCCGGCTGCGGCGAGCCGGGCCAGGATGGCGATCGCGGTCGGCATGCTGCGTTCGGCCAGCGCGTCAGCGGCGAGCAGCTCGAAGTCCCGCAGCTGCTCCTGAACCGACTGGTAGCTGGCCCGCCAGCGGGACTCGGATACTGGCAGCCCGTCCTCGGCCGGCCCACCGGCGATCAGCGTGTCCTGCATCTGCCGCAGCCCGGTGTAGTCGTCACCGGCGGCAAGCTGGTGGTAGGTCCGGCTGTCCGGGTCGGGCAGCTCGGCCACCGCCCGGTCGAACAGCAACCGCTGGTTGGCGACGATTTGCACCAGCTGCAGGTGGCCGGCGGGGGTCAGCTCGCCAGCGGCGAAGGCCCCGGCGAGCAGAGCGTCGGTCCGGCCGAGCAGGTCACGGCCCAGGCCGATGTCGGTCAGCGCCCGCGCCTGCCGGTTGATCTCGTTGTCCGGCAGCCCGGCCAACGCTGCGAACATCTGGAACGCGGTGTCGACGATGCCGCTGTACAGGCCGAGCGCGCCGGCTGCGTCCATCTCCCGACGTTCGACGAACCCTCGGCCGGACGGCAGCAGCTCCAGCTCGGACAGGGTCGCCGCGATCCGCTCGTCCAGCACAGCCGGGTCCGCCGGCGGTTCGTCGCCGCGAGCGGAGCGCCGGAACTCGTCGATCGCCGCGTCGGTGGCCTTCCACTGGTCGCGCAACTGCCGCAGGTCACCGGCGCGCAGCGCGTTCTGCCCCTCGGCGCGGGACAGATACACCACGGAGAGCCGGCGTTCCCGCTGCAGCTCGGCCACCACCGCCTCGCCGGGGCGGCCGACGTCGTCGAGCAGTGCCTGGGCACCCAGCAGGCTCAGCGCCGGGCCGATGGTCAACGACGTCGCGAAGATCCACAGCGCCAGCAGCGCGGCGATCGGGACAGCGACCAGCGCAACGATCTTCGAGCGGATCGACCAGTTGCGGGTATTCATCAGACCTCGCCGGCGCGGTGGTGGCTGAGCTGGCGCGGCGGATGCGGAACCGACCGGTCCGGGTGAGTGGATGGTCAGTCGCGTCCGGCGCCTCCGGAAGGATACGTAATTAACGGCTCAGGCACTACCAGAGGCACCCAGCGGTCGATTGTGGGCACGGAGCGTCCCGAAAGCGGCCGCACCTGGCGGCATCCACGGTCGTTGTCCCGACCTGCAGCGAACCATCCCGGCGAGCGATCCGGATCAGATGCCGGCGAGGTCGTCAAGGAAATGTGACAAACCCGGATTGAGGAACCGGGTCGAGCGGGAATACCGGGGCGAGAAGGAGGAACAACCATGTCGCTCATCGAGATCGTCCTCATCGCCGCCGTACTTCTCGTCGCGCTCGCGGCGCTCGCCCTGCTCTGGATCCGGTGGCGGCGGCGCCACGACCTGCGTAGCACCTTCGGTCCGGAGTACGACCGGGTCGTCGCCGAGCAGGACAGCCGCAGCGCCGCCGAGCGCGAGCTCCGGCAGCGAGAACACCGGCACGCCGAGTTGACCCTGACCCCGCTGTCCGAAACGTCCCGCGCCCGCTACGCCGCCGCCTGGGCCGAGGTGCAGACCCGGTTCGTCGACGCACCCGGCGCCGCGGTCGGCGACGCCGACGAACTGCTCACCCGGCTGATCGCCGAGCTCGGCTACCCGACCGGCGACTACGACGAGCAGGTGGCTCAGCTCTCCGTGGAGCACGCCCGTACGCTCGGCAGGTACCGCGAGGCGCACGAGGTCCATCTGGCCAACGAGCGCGGGGAGGCGAGCACCGAGCAGTTGCGTCAGGCCGTGGTGCACTACCGGGCGCTCTTCGCAGAGCTGCTCGGCGAGGACCCCGTGCCCACCGCGGCACCGACCCAGCAAGCCTCGACCCCGACGGAAGCTTCGACCCGCTGAGGAGAGACACCATGGCCCGCACCGATCAGTGGCACGACGAACGTACCGAGGTCATCACCCCGAACAGCGGACCGGGCCGACCTGACGCCGGTCACGAACACGACGGATACGTTGACCCGGACCGTACCGAAATCGTCTCCGGCGTGGCGACGCCCGAGCGGAACGAGCCGGTCCACCACGAACCGGTCGAACAGCCGACCGCGTTCGGCGCCGCCACCGTCGGCGGTGCGGTCGCAGCCTCGGCGATGGCCGGCCCGGAGCGGCTGCACGAGCCGCGCGATCCCAGCGAGGACGACACCGTACGAGCGGGCGACGGCAGCGAACCACAGCAGACCCGGCAGCCGGCGCCAGCGGGAGTCTTCGCGGCGGAGCAGGCCGACGCGTTCCGGGACCGGTGGCGGGACGTGCAACTGCGCTTTGTCGACGACCCGCACGCCGCGGCGGGCGAGGCACAGAGCCTGGTGACGGAGGCCGTCGAGGCGCTCACCGCGGCGTTGACCGCGCAGCGCGACGAACTCGGCGGGTGGACCGACGCCGGCCCGGAGGACACCGAGCAACTGCGGATGGCGGTCCGCCGCTACCGGGACCTGCTGGACCGGGTGCTGTCGCTCTGAGCCTCGCCAGAAACCGACCTTCCCAATCTTGCGACCTCCGGCGCAGCTGGCGCCGGAGGTCGCGCATATCCGCCGGCCGGCGCCCGCGCATATCCGCCCCTGCCCCGGGTACCCCTGTCCTCGACGGCTCCGACGGGAGGGGGCAGCCATGACGGACCGGGACAATGCGATCGGCCGGGTGCCGCTGGAGGAGGAACCGGCAGTGGCGGCCGCTGTCGAGGACGACACCACGGTGCCGCTGCTGGTCACCGATCCGGACACGGAGCAGGACGGTCCGGATTTTCAGCCGCCGGACGGCCGGTCCGGCTCGGCACGGGTACGGACCGGCGCCGAGCAGCCGTGGGACGCAGCGGATCTCGCAGTGGCCAAGGGTGGCGACGGCAGCCCGGGGCAGGTGGATCGGGCGCGTCAGGAACTGGAACGCGACGGTGCCGCAGCGATTGAACGCACCGTGCCCTGACCTGAGCGGTGCCGTGCGCCGACCGGGGTGATCCGGAGGGCGCTCGGTGACCAGAATGGGGCGGGGCCCGGTGCCGTGTCCGGCGCCGGGCCCCGCTCAGTGTCGAGCGTCCAGCCTTGTCACAACGGCGGGTACGCGTTCGCCATCAGCTCCTGGAACTGGGCCGAGAACCAGTGCCCGGAAACCGGCGCGCCCGGCAGGGCACCACTCATGTTGTTGTTGTTCCGCGGGTTACCCGTGTATGTCGGGTCACACATCCGGTCGAAACCCTTACCCTCGTCGTTCGGGATCTCCGAACTCGAACCGTCCGACTCACCCGGCGGCTTGATCCACACGTACGCGTCGATCCCACTCGCCGGCGCCGCGGTCGGACGCTCGCCCAGACCGGCACCCGACTGGTTGCACCAGTTGCCCTTCTGGAACCGTCGGTCGATCCGCGACTCGTCTACGCGGGTGTCCACATCGCCAGCGTTGCTCGGACCGGTCGGACGGTCCGGACCGCCCCAACCGTTCCGCGACGTGTCGATCAGCATGCCGACGCTCGACGGGAATCCGGCCTGCACCAGCCGCTGCCGGAACGCCTGCGCGAACGTCAACTCGTCGTTGTAGTTGTTCCAGTCAATCCACGACGACTGACGGGTGTTGCTGTCCACCGTGATGTACGGCTCCTGCAACGCCGAGTAGTTCGCCGTGTTCGTGATGAACCCGTGGACGTCCGACGGCGACGCACCGGACGCGTTCGCCGCCTGCGCGATGATCTGCGCCGTCGGCCCGAAGTTGTCCTCCCAGCCGATCCAGCCGTGGTGCCCGGCGTCGATGTAGTTGTACACGTTCGGCACATCCGCCAACTGCGAGATCGCGTAGCCGACACCCGTCACGTAGTTGCCGTTCGCCAGCATTACGTCACACTCGGGCGTCGCCGTGACCCGGGAACCCACATTCGTCACCAGGTTCGGCAGTGAATCGATCTCGACCACCGCCACGATCCGCAGATTCCGGTACTCCGCCCGACCCACGATCTCCGCGATCGGATCGATGTAATCGTCCCGGTACGCGTCGATCTCGTCCGGACCCAGCTCACCGTTGGACGCCAACGCCGCACAGTCCCGACCCGGCAGGTTGTAGATCACGACCTGGAAGACCAGCGGGCGGCTACCGTTCGCCGCGTCCTGCCGCACCGCCTCGTCCAGATGGTCCGCCAGACCCATGTCACCGGTGGTCGGGCTGTTGTTGCCGTAGATCGCACTCGTGCGGTCCAGCCACACACCCGTCGGCTGATCAGCGATCCGGCTACCACCCGACTCAGCCGCCGCGTTCGCACTCCAGATCGGGTTCACGTACACGTCGGCACCCACGTACGGGTTGTCCACCCGCGGCCCGCTCGGCGGCGGGGACGTCGGCGGCGGGGCGGTCGTCGGCGGCGCCGTCGTCGGGGGGGCGGTCGTCGGCGGCGGCGCCGTCGTCGGCGGGGCGGTCGTCGGCGTGGTGCCGCCGTTGCACGCCACACCGTTGAGGCGGAACACCGTGGGCGCGGTGTTGGTGCCGGAGTAGCTCGCGTTGAAGCCGGGGTTGACGCTGGCGTTCGTACCCAGCGAGCCATTCCACGGCGCATTGCGCAGAGTCACCCGACTGCCACTCTGGGTGAATTCACTGTTCCACGCCTGGGTGATTTGCTGGTTGCCGGAGTAGTCCCACTCCAGGGCCCAACTGCTCAGCGGGTCACCTAGGTTGGTGATGGTCAGGTTGGCGGTGAATCCGGTGTTCCACTGGTTGACCGAGTAGTCGACCCGACACCCGGCGGCGGCGCTGGCCTGAGTGGCCGCGACCACGAGCACACCGGAGCCGAGTACGACCGCGGCGGCCGCGGACAGGCCGCGACGCATCCGCGAGCGCCCAGCGCCGCGTAGTGGATTGAGGTTCATGCGGAGTTGTCTCCTCGCGACATAACTGGTCGCCGGCACGACGGCCGGGGACCTTGGTGAGGTCGGTGCACCACCTGTCGTCGGAATGGACGACTCGGCGGTCGAATCGCCGACCGGAAGAACCGGTTGCCCTCGGCGAAACAGGTGCGCTTGGCTGGCTCCGCAGCGCCAATCGATCATCATCATGCCATGGGAACGCTCCCACCGCAACCGTCCGGAACCTGCTGGTGACGATTTCCCACCCGGCACGGCTCTGCGGGCACGCCCGGCACCACTTCATGCCGGCCCTGATCGGACCCGCCACGCAACGGCGGATGTGACCCAGCCCACTGAGCCACGCGGGGTCCGAAATAACCGGCATATCAGGTTGTTGACCCCCGGTGATGGACCGCTAGTCAGTCCGGGCGGCTCGCGAACGGCCCCGCGTCGCCTGTGTCCCGCACCCTCCCCCACCCCCCGGAGGACACCGGCATGTCCGTCTACACCAACCCTCGCCTGCGCCCGACGCCGGCAGCGCCGCACCCGACCCCACCGCCGACCCGGCACGGCCCGCACCTGCCGTCGGTGACCGTCGTCATCCCCACCATCAACGAGGAACGGAACCTGCCGCACGTCTTCGCCCGGCTCCCCCGTGACGTCGACGAGGTCGTCGTCGTCGACGGCGGCTCGGTCGACCGTACGGTGCAGGTCGCCCGGGAACTCTGGCCGACGGTGCGGATCGTTCGGCAGACCCGTACCGGCAAGGGCAACGCCCTCGCCTGCGGCTTCGCCGCCGCAACCAGCGACATCGTGGTGATGATCGATGCCGACGGGTCGACCGACCCGGCCGAGATCCCGCGCTTCGTCGCCGCGCTGCTCGCCGGAGCCGACTTCGCCAAGGGTTCCCGCTTCCGCGCCGGTGGCGGCAGCCACGACATCACCCCACTGCGCCGGCTCGGCAACGAAGGTCTCAACGGGATGGTCAACCTGCTGTTCGGCACCCGGTTCACCGACCTGTGTTACGGCTACAACGCCTTCTGGCGGCGGGTGGTCCCAGCGCTGGACCTGCCCGACCCGACCACCCCGGGACCCGCCGACGGCGGCAAGCTGTGGGGCGACGGCTTCGAGATCGAGACGTTGATCAACGTCCGGGTCGCCGCCCACGGGATGCGGATCACCGAGGTGCCCAGCATCGAGCACCTGCGGATCCACGGCGAGAGCAACCTCGACACGGTGCGTGACGGCACCCGGGTGCTGCGCACCATCCTCAGTGAGTTCGGCCGCGAACGCCGACTGCGCCGGACCCGCCGCCGGCAGCACCGCCGGCAGCGGACCGCCGCCGTACCGGTGACCGCCGAGGAGGGCTGAGTGATGCCTCGACCGACCGTCAGCGTGGTGGTCCCGACCCACCACCCGGACCGGCTCGCCGGGCTGCGTACCGCCGTCGAGTCCGTCCGCCGGCAGGACCTCGAACCGGCCGAGATCATCGTGGTGGTCGATCATCACCCGGCGCTCGCCGACCGGATCCGCCGGGAACTGCCCGCGGTGACCGTGCTCGACAACGCGTACCAGCGGGGTGTCTCCGGCAACCGCAACACCGGCGCCCGGCACGCCCGCACCGACCTGGTGGTGTTCCTCGACGACGACGTCTTCGCCCACCCCGGCTGGCTGGCCGGGCTGGTCGCCGCGTTCGCCGACCCCAACGTGATCGGGGCCGGCGGCGCCATCGAACCCGCCTGGGAACGGCACCAGCCCAGCTGGTTCCCCGCCGAGTTCCGGTGGGCGGTCGGCGGCTCGTACGCCGGCCAGCCGGTCCTGCCCGGACCGGTACGCAATGTCTGGTCGGCCAGCATGGCGGTACGCCGCGACGCGTTCCTCGCCGTCGGCGGTTTCCGCACCGGCTTCGGCAAGGTCGGCAACCGGGCACGGCCCGAGGACACCGAACTCTGCCTGCGGATGGCCGCAGTCATCGGCGGGCAGTGGTGGTACGTGCCCCAGGCGGTCATCTCGCACGGCGTGCCCGCCACGCACAGCACCTTCCGCTACTTCCTGCGCCGCTGCTACGCCGAAGGCCGCGGCAAGATCATGATGGCCGGGCTGCTCGACGGCGCACCCAGCCTCGGCGCCGAGCAGGACTACCTGCACCGTACGCTGCCCGCCGCACTGCGCCGGGAGACCGGGGCCGCCCTACGCGGGCGCGGCTACCGGCACGCCGCCCGAGCCGGCGCCATCCTCGCCGGCACCGCCGCCGCGGCCACGGGCGCGCTGACCGAACTCGCCGGCCGCACCGCACTGACCGGTGGGACCGTACCGGCCAGCCGGCGGCCGACCGGCGGGCCCGGCGCCGGCAGCCCGACTCCGTCCCCACGCCCACCGATCGGAGCCGCACGATGAACCCACGTACCTCTGTGCACTTCCCGGCCGGCACCGCGGACCGGATCCCGGCCACCGTCATCGACCTGGAAGTCACCGACCGGCTCCCGGACGTCCCCGGGACCGACCCGGCCGGCCGCCGGGTGGAACGCGCCTGGCTGCTGGTCCGCCAGTTCACCCAGCCGATCGGCGCGCTGCTGCTCGACGTACCGCCGCACGGGCTGACCGGCGCGGACCTCGCCGCCGCCGTCGACCGGGAGATCCCCCCGGCCGACCGGCCCGAACCCGGCTACCTGACCCGGCGGGCCGAGGTGCTCGACGACGCGCCGCACATCACCGTGGTCGTCTGCACCCGGGAACGGCCCGCCGGGCTGGCCCGCACCCTGGACAGCGTGCTGGCCCAGCAGTACCCCCGGTTCCGGGTGCTGGTGGTGGACAACGCGCCGGTCAGCGACGCCACCGTCCGGGTGGTCGCCCGCGCCGCCGGCGGCGGCGGGGCAGCCGACGGCCACGGGGCACCGGTCGACTACGTCCGCGAACCCCGGCCCGGGCTGTCGCACGCCCGCAACCGGGCGCTGCGTGCCACCGTCGGCGAGATCGTCGCCTGGATCGACGACGACGAGGTGGCCGACCCGCACTGGCTCGCCGAGATCGCCCGCGCCCTGGCCGACCACCCGCAGGCCGACGCGGTCACCGGAGCCATCGCGCCGGCCGAACTCGCCACTGACGCGCAGCTGTGGTTCGAGCAGTACGGCGGGCACAGCAAGGGCCGTGGCTTCACGCCGGACGTGTTCTCGCCGGCCACCGCGCACCGGCAGAGCCCGCTCTACCCGCTGCCGCCGTTCGGCGCCGGCGGCAACATGGCCTTCCGACCCGGCGTGCTGGAGCGCATCGGCGGCTTCGACACCGCGCTCGGCGCCGGCACCCCCGCGATGGGCTCCGAGGACACTCTGGCCCTGATGCAGGTGCTGGTCGCCGACGGCACCGTCGCCTACCAGCCCAGCGCCCTGGTCTGGCACCACCACCGCCGCGACCTGGCCGGGCTGCGCAACCAGCTGGTCGGCTACGGCACCGGGCTGACCGCCGCCTACACCAGTTTGCTGCTGCGCGAACCTCGGCTGCTCGGACCGCTGCTGCGGCTCGCCCCGACCGCGCTGCGCGACACGTTCGGCGGCGGTGGCGGGCAGCGGTTGGCCGGGCTGCGCGACGACTTCCCCCGCGAGCTGGTCGGCGCCAACCGGCGCGGGCTGCTCGCCGGGCCGGTCGCGTACCTGCGCAGCCGGATGGCCGACCGACGGCTGAGCCGCCGGATGCGGGGCTGGCCGTGACCGCCGCCGGCACGACCGTCCCGCCACCGGCGGTGGTGGTGGTCCGCCGCCCGGCGCTGCTGCGCAGCGCGGCGGCGCTGATGACCTCCACGGTCGCCAGCGCCGCGCTCGGGTTCGTGTTCTGGGTGGTGGCCGCCCGCTGGTTCGCGCCGGAGGCGGTCGGCCGGGCGTCGGCGGCGGTGTCGGCGATGACGCTGCTGGCCGGGCTCGCCCAGCTCAACCTGATCAACCTGTACGCCCGGTTCCTGCCCGGCGCCGGCCGGCACACCCGCCGACTGGTGCTCACCGGCTACGCCGCGTCGGCGGCAATGTCACTGCTGCTCAGCGGCGGGTTCCTGGCCCTCGGCATGGGCACCGGCATCATCGGCCCGGCACCGACGCAGCGGCTGTTCTTCGTTGCCGCCGTGGTCGGCACAGCGATCTTCTTCATCACCGACGGGGTGCTGACCGCGCTGCGGCGGGCCGGCAGCGTACCGGCGAAGAACGTGGTCGCGTCCACCGCCAAGGTGGCGCTGCTGCCGCTGCTGGCCGGCACCGCCGCCGGCGACGGCATGCTGGTCGCCTGGTCGGTGCCGATGCTGGCGACCATGCTCGGGGTCAACTGGTGGGTGCTGGCCCGGCTCGCCCCGGCGCACGCCCGCACCGCACCGGCGGCGCCGGCCCCGGCCCGGCGGGAACTGCTCGGCTTCGCCTCCGCCGAGTACGTCAACGGGCTGCTCACCAACGCCGTCGCGTACCTGCCGCCGGTGCTGGTCGCCAGCGTGCTGGGCGCCACCGCCAGCGCCTACTTCTACATCCCGTGGGTGATCGGGGTGGCCGGCAGCACGCTGCTGTGGAACGTCGTCACCTCGTTCGTGGTCACCGCGTCCAGCGACGCGGCGGCGGCCCGGGCACACGTCGACCGGGCGGTCCTGCTGGTCGCCGCAGTGGTGCTGCCGGGTGCGGCGGTGCTCGCCGGGGCGGCCGGGCCGCTGCTGCGGCTGCTCGGCGGGCAGTACGCCGTCGAGGGTGCCGACACACTGCGGCTGATCGGGCTGTCGCTGCCGTTCACCGGGGTGATCCTGCTCTACTGCGCGTTCGCGATGATGGAGAAGCGGATGTGGCCGGTGGTGACCGTGCAGTCGGTCGGCATCGCCGCGTTCCTGCTGGTCAGCTGGGTCGGGTTGCCCCGGGTCGGAATCATCGCGCCGGCGGCCGCGCTGTGTATGGCACAGGCCGCGGTGGCGATCGTGCTACTTCCCGGGCTGATCCGCCGCTACCGGGCGACCGGCGACGCGACCAGCGCCCCGGCCTGGGCCCGACGTTCCGCCGAGTCCGAGACCGTTACCGCCGACACCGGAGGTGCCGGATGACCGATCTCGCCCTGCGTCCCGTCCGCCCGCTCCCCGTTAGCCCACTCCCCGAGCCAGCGGCCGCGCCGACGCGGGCCGTGGGGCGGGCGGCGACCCGGGCCGGGCGCACCGCTCAGGCGTACACCGGCCTGGTCGTCGCGGTCCTGGCCCTGTCCGGCCTGGCCGTGGGCGGCCCGTGGCAGGCCCCGGCCGCGGTCGCGTTCGCCGCCCTGGGTCCGGGTGCCGCGCTGCTCAGCCACCTGACCGTCCGGCCGACGGCGACCCGGTGGGCGACGACCGTACTGGCCAGCCTGGCCGGGTACGTGGCCGTGGCCACCGGGTCGGTCTGGGCCGGCTGGTGGCAGCCCAGGCTGGCCGTCGGCGCGCTGGCGGTGGCGGTGGCAGCCGTCAGCGCCGCCGGTCTGCTCCGGGCCGCGCCGGCGGCACGCCAGGGCTCCCACCCGGACCCGGCCCGACGGCCGGTCGTTGCCGGGAGGCTGACGCTGCCGGGTGCCGGGCGGCCGCTGCTGGCACACGCCGCGGTGATCGGCGTGGCGCTGGCGCTGTGGTGGGTCGCGGTGTCCAGCACCGATGTGACCCGGGTGGGCGATTTCGGGCTGCTCGCCACCGTCAGTCCGTTCTTCCTGGCCGCCGTGGCGCTCACCGTCGCCGGCTTCGTCACCGCGCTCGCCGGGCTGCGGCCAGCCGCCGGGCGGGCGACCGGGCGCGGGCTGGCCGCCGCCGGCTACCTGGTGCTGCTGGTCGTGCTGCTGCACGGCACCACCCCGCTGCTACTCGACCAACCGCAGTACGCCTGGACGTACAAGCACCTCGGGGTGATCGAGTTCATCGCGGCCGGCAACCCGGTCGACGCGGCGACCGACATCTACCAGCAGTGGCCGGCGCTGTTCGCCGGTGCCGCGCAGCTCGGCGCGGCCGGTGGCATCGCCCCGGCGACGCTGGCCGACTGGTCGTCGGTCTTCTTCAACCTGGCTGCGGCCCCGGTGCTGTACGCCATCGCGCGGACCCTCGTTGACGACCGACGGGTGGCGTACCTGACCGTGTTCGGCTTCTTCGCGGTCAACTGGGTGGAGGAGGACTACCTCTCCCCGCAGGCGTTCGGCTTCCTGCTCAGCCTCGGGGTGCTGCTGATCGTGCTGACCTGGCTGCGTTCACCGGCCGGAGCCGACGCGACGGGCCGTCGGGTCGGAACGGGCCGCGTCCGGGCCGGTGCGACGGTGGCGGCGTTGGCGCTGCTGGCCGTGCTGACCGCCGCCCACCAACTGTCGCCGTACCTGGTGGTGGCGCAGGTGGCCGTGCTGGCCGTGCCGCGGCTGGTCCGGCCCCGCTGGCTGCCGCTGGCGATGGGCGTGGTCGTGCTCGGCTACCTGCTGCCCCGGTTCGGGTTCGTGTCGGAGGCGTTCGGCGTCTTCGACGGGTTCGACATCTTCTCCAACGCCGCCGGCAACGCCGAGGGCTGGGGCTCGACCGGGCAGGCGTTCTCGGCAATCGTGGTCCGTACACTCGCGCTGACCGTCTGGGCGCTGACCGTGCTGGCGGTGCTGGCGTACCGTCGCCGGCTGCGGACCGTGCTGGTGCCGGCGCTGCTGGCCGCCACGCCGTTCGTCCTGCTCGCGGCGCAGAGCTACGGCGGCGAGGCGATCTACCGGGTGTTCCTGTTCTCCGCGCCGTGGTGCGCCTTCCTGATCGCCCGCGCGGTGGTCGACCGGGCCGACCGGCGCCTCGACCGGGTCGACGGCCGTCAGGACGAGTGGCGGCGCGGCGACCGCCGGCGGCGGTGGCTGGGGCCGGTCGCGGCGGTGGCCGTGGCCGTGGCGCTCGGCGGCTTCGCCCTCGGCACGGTGCAGGGTCGGCACGGACAGCTGGCGGTGGACCGGCAGACCGCCGACGAGGTGGCCGCCGCCCGCCAGCTGTACGCGACCGCCGAGCCCGGTGCCACCATCGCGGTCGCCACCTCCAATTTCCCCAGTCGGCTGACGGCGGCGTACCCGCGGTTCAACACCGACGTGCCGGCCGGCGAGCCGGACCTGGTGGTCGGGGCGCAGCTGCGCGGTGCCGCGCTGGACGGCGAGCACCTGCCGGCGGTCGAGGAGTTCCTCCGCTCGTTCAGCGGCGACCCGGCGTACCTGGTGATCAGCGACGGGATGCGGCGGCAGTCCGACTACTTCGGCTACTTCCCGCCCGGCTCGTTGGACCGGCTGCAACGGTTGCTGGACGGCCGGGACGGCTGGTCGGTCTTCCAACGCAGCGCCGACGTCACCGTCTACCGGTACGCCGGACGTCAGGCCGGAGCGTAGATGGCGACCCAGTCGACCTGCAGGTTCACCACGTCCGGCGTGGTCTCGTCCGGGCAGGCCTCCCAGGTGTGCCCGCAGTACCACGCCTGGCTCTGCAGGGCCAGCGCCATCGGCTCGTCCGGCACCTGGTCGCCGGTGATCGTCGCCCACGGCTCGCCATCCAAAGTGTAGACCAGCCGGTCGGGCGTCCACTCCAGACCTGCGGTGTGCCAGCGGGTGAAGTCACCACCGACGTCGTGCTCGATCGGGTCGCCGGTGACCGGATGCAGCACCCCGTACATCCGGTCCCGGCCCTTGCCGTTGTCCTCGGCGATGTCGATCTCCGGCGGGTAGACGTTGTCACCCGGCCAGAGCAGCAGCGCATACGCGATCCCGGTGCCCTGATCCATCCGGAACCGGATGTCGTACCGGCCGTAGCTGCGGGTCACCACCCGCCGGTTGGACACCCCACCGGTGACGTAGATGTTGTCCCGGCCGGCCTCGCGCCAGCCACCGATGGTCAGCATGCCGGCTCCGACCGACACGTGGCCGGGGTCGAACCAACCGCCGGGATCCCCGTCCGGCTGCCCCGAGTAGGCGAACCAGTCGTCACTCAGTCCGGTGCCGTCGAAGTCGTCGACGAAGATCTGCCGCCAGCTGGGCAGATCGCCGATGGGCGGGGCGATCCCGGACGGATTCGTTGTCCGGTCGCCGCCGGCCGTGGTGGGTGGCGGTCCGGCCGGCGGGGGTCCGCCACCGGGATCCGGCTGACGGGTCTGGCCCGGCTGGTCCGGCTGGCGGGTCTGGCCCGGCTGGTCCGGCTGGTCGGCGCGGTGCTGCAGCAGCGGGACCACCACGCCGAGGGTCAGCACCAGCGCGGCGAGGCCGGCGGTAACCGCCAGCGGGCCGCCGCGTCGCCACCAGGGGCGGGCCGTCACGTCAGCTGCCGGCCGGCCCGCCGGGCCACCCTACGGGTCAGTCGCCAGGCGGGCTGGGCCAGTCGCTTGGCCTGCGGCACCATCCGGGGTCCGCCGGTGCGGACCAGGTCGAGCAGGGCGGCGCCGTCGTGGTCACCGGTGGGCAGCAGCCGGGGTACGGCGAGCCGCCGGTCACCCGGCCGGTACCGCCGCCGACCCACCTCGCACGCGTTGTCGTGCCCGGCCCGGCGGACCGCAGCCCGGACCCGCCAGTCGTGGTAGCCGTGCGGATAGCAGAACGACCGGACCGGGGCGCCGAACCGTTGTTCGAGACGGTCCCGGGCGGCAACGATCTCGTCCGTCACCCGCTGCGGCGGCAGGACGTCGAGGGGGTGGTGCAGCAGGCCATGTGAGCCGAGCTCGACCCGGCCCGACCCGGCCACCTCGTCCAGCTGGGTCCAGTCGAGCAGGGGGCCGAACTCGTCGGCCCACTGGCCCAACCAGTCGGGGTACTGCCCGAGGTGGCCGACCGACGGGTAGAGGGTGGCCCGGGCGTTCGCGGCGTCGAGCAGCGGCAGCGCGCGGGTGAGGAAGTCGGCGTACCCGTCGTCGAAGGTGAGGGCGACCATCGACGGTGCCGGCCGGTTGCGGTCGATCGCCACGTCGTCGAGCAGGTCGAGGGCCTCACTGAGGCCGACCATCCGGTAGCCGGCGTCAGCGAGCGCGGCGAGCTGTTCGGCGAACCGGGTCGGTCCGACGGCGAGTGACCGCAGCGGCCCCCGGACGGCCGGGGAGATCGAGTGGTACATCAGCACGGGCAGTGCCGGTTGCGCGGCACTCGGGCGCGCCGCGGAACTGTACGCCGGAGGCTCGGACCCGGTCATCCGGGGTGTCTACCCGGCCTGCGCTGGGCAAACCTGTTCCCCGGCCCCTGCTTCACGTCACCGGCCCGCTCGACGTCACCTGCCCTGCTCACCGCTGACCGCCCTGCTCAGCGGTGGCGGCGAAACCGACCGTGGCTGACCTGGCTGGGGTCGGAGTTCGCTAGGGCGGCCACGGCCGGTGGTCGTTGATCCGGGACTGGGGAACAGTGGACCAGCTAAAACAGCCATGAAACTTCCGGGATCTGTCCGGTATTTTCGGCGGTTCTGTCCGTCAGGCTACGGCCGGATGGTGCAACGGTCAATCAATGCCGGGGTGTTGCCAGGTTGCTGTCCAGTAAACCGTCCACTGCGGCCATCGGCGCGGTGGTACGGCGAGGCCGAGGGTCGCCCGGGCCGCGTCGTAGGCTGGCTTCGGCTCGTACTACTCGTCCAGGATGGGGTGAACGAGTGGCACCGGTGTGCCAGCAGGCACCCTGCAGCAGCGTCGGCGGTGACGCTGAAGAGCTCGGTGGCGATTCGGTCTCGGTAGGCCTCGTCCTCGGCCAGCGCGGTCATGTCGACCACGGTGCCGATCTGCAGTTTGCTCCCTCTTGGCCAGGCCGTGCAGGGACTGCTCGGTGACGGCTGGGCCGGCGCCGGGCGGGCGGCCAGAGTGGGAGGTCGCGGAAGCGCTGGCACCGACCGTGACCATCATGGCCACGGAGAGCGCGCCGGCGACGTGCGTGCGAGTCGCCTCATGGCATCCTCCCGCAGGCAGTGCGGCGGAAGCACCTGGGAGGACGAGTCCAAAAGCGCTCGTAACCAGGACGATGGTTCCCGGAATACTTCCGTAGGTTGATAGGAACCTGTGATCGGCCGGCGCCATAGTCAACCCTGGATGCGGGCGGATGGGCGGCACGGCCCGGGTCGGGCCGCAAGACGCCGTCAGGCGAAGGACGGTGGCCGGGGTCAGTCGACCCAGCCGCACTTACGGGAGAACCGCAACAGGTGCCCACGCAACTCGACGATCTGCGCACCGGTGAGGTACGGCGCGTCGGACAGCAACAGCTCAGTGATCCGCTGCAGGTACTCCGGCTCGGAGTAGATCTCGCAGAGCTCGTCGTCGCCGCCCTCGCCGGAAGCGCCCGCCGCACGACCGCCCGGGCTCCCGGTGGAACCGGCGGCATCATCGATGATCTCGACGTCGTACGCTTTCGGCCCCCGGCCGCCGTCGATCACCTTGAACGACACGCGGGTGCCGGTCGCCACCCGGATTCCCCGTTGGGTCAACTCCCCGGCGTGGACGAAGACGTCGTCGCCGCCGTCGTCCGGTGCGATGAAACCGTACCCACGGCCCTCGTCGAACCGCACCACCCGACCGGCACCCATGCCAACTCCTCCTACCGAACCACCTCGCCACCACCGGCCGTCGATCACCGAACTCGTCCGGACCAACCGCTGCCGCCGGAAGCCGTACCCGTCACACTCACCGACTTCTACAGTGTGGCACTCCCTCGCCGGCGGAGGGGGCCGCCGGCTCGACCCGGTCCCGGTGGAACCCGCGACCCACTGCGACGGGGCACCACCTGCGGCCGGTCGAACCAGCCAAGGATCTCACTTGGCGAAACGCTTACGGTAGATCCGGGTGGCCAGGGGCGCCGCGACGCAGAGGATGGCCACCCACCAGAGGACCGCCTGCCAGCCGGTGTCCCCGACCGGGCGGCCTAGCAGCAGCTGGCGTACGGTGTCCACGACCAACGTCACCGGCTGGTGTTCGACGAAGGCGCGCAGCCCGTCCGGCAGCGTCTCGGCCGGTACGAACGCCGTGCTGGCGTACGGGCTGAACATCAGGATGAGGCCGAGTCCGCTGGCACCGTCGACGCTCTTGGCGACCAGTCCCAGCACCGCCGACACCCACGCCAACGAGAAGGCGAACAGTAGCAGCATGGCCGCCGCCAGCAGCCACTCGATGACCGACGCGGACGGCCGGAAGCCGACCAGCAGGCCGAGACCGACCATGACCACCAGGGCGATCATGCCCCGGATGACAGCGGCCACGATGTGCCCGGTCAGGACCGCTGAGTCCAGCATCGCGATCGCCCGGAACCGGTCGACCACGCCTTCCTGCATGTCGGACTGTACGGCCAACGTCGTGGAGACGGAGATCATCGTCACGGCGATGACGAGGATGCCCGGCACCAGGTAGTTGATGTAGGTGGTGGCGCCGACGTCGATGGCTCCGCCGAACATGAAGCGGAACATCAACAGCATCACCGGTGTCGCTTACCGCCCAGTACAGCTTGGCTCGCTTCTCCGGCAGGACCACGCCTTCGGTGGCCGGTACGGTCGTCACTGCATCGCTCCTGCGCGGTCGGTGGTGGTGGCGTCCTCGCGGTGGGTGAGCGCGAAGAACACGTCGTCGAGGGTCGGCTTGGTCAGCGACAGCGAGTCGATCTCCAAACCGTGCTGCTCCAGCAGGTCGAGCAACCGTTTGACGTGCGCGGCACCGTCGATGAAGATGCTGATGCTCGGGGTCACCTCGTCGCGCTGGATGCCCTCACCGTCGATCAGTTCCACGGCCCGGGCGTAGTCATCGACGCTCGCCAGGACGAGTTCCACCCGTTCCTTGCCGACTCCCTGCTTGAGCTCGGCCGCGGTGCCCTCGGCGATGATCCGCCCGTCGTCGATGACCGCGATCCGGTCCGCCAACTGGTCGGCCTCCTCGAGGTACTGCGTGGTGAGGAGAATGGTGATGCCGCCGGCGAGCAGTTGCTTGATCGCCTCCCACATCGTCGCCCGGCTGCGCGGGTCGAGGCCGGTGGTGGGCTCGTCGAGGAACAGCACCGACGGCGGGACGATCAGACTCGCCGCCAGGTCGAGCCGCCGCTTCATCCCGCCGGAGTAGGTCTTCACCCGGTTGTCCGCGGCGTCGACAAGGTCGAACTGCTCCAGCAACTGCTGGGCGCGGAGCGTCGCGTTGGCCGTGCTCAGCCGGTGCAGGCGGCCCATCATGATCAGGTTTTCCCGCCCGGTGTGCATCCAGTCCAGTGACACGAACTGGCTGACCAGGCCGATGGAGCTGCGTACGCCGTTGCGCTGCTTGACCACGTTGTAGCCGTTGACGAGGACCTCACCGCTGGTGGGCCGGCTGAGCGTGCTCAGCACCTTGACGACGGTGGTCTTGCCTGCCCCGTTCGGGCCGAGCAGCGCGAGCATGGTGCCCCGCTGCACGTCGAGGTCGACCCCCTTGAGCACCTCGACCTTCTGGTACTTCTTCCGGAGATCACGTATCCGGATTCCTGACTCGCTCATCGAACTCCTTTTGTTGTTGCTTGGTCAGGCACGGCTGGCAGGAATGGTTGAATGCCCGGTAGGACGCGACGGACACGCACCACCGGCGGGTTGCACGGGCACGGCAAACTCGGAGAGTGTGCGGCTGAGGACTCCGCGTTGAGGTCCGGAGTGGATTTGACGAAACGGGC
>NZ_JBHMIO010000042.1:0-37109 GCF_048060275.1 Micromonospora sp. LOL_015 | reverse complement strand
TGCGTTCATCCCGTTCGACGAGCGGCTGGCGGTCATCGACGACGTCATCAAGCCCGCGTACGCCAAGCTGATCGGCTGATCTGGTAGCCGGCCCGCCGACGGCCCGTCTGCCGCCGACAGCTGTCCCCCGTTCGGGCCACTGGCAGCCGACCACTCGGTCGGTGGCTGGTCGCGGAGGGCCATGTCCGGCGGGTCCCATCGGTGGTGGCGGCTCGACGTGGTGGGCGTAAGATGCTCGTCGCGCTCCGAGAGCACAGTTGCTCTCGAAGCCGGCAACACGGACCGAAGCGTTTACTTAGCGTGACCAGGCAAGTGCTATTTGTCGTATGTCGGGATAACCATCGCATCACACTCGCGGTGACGAGCCACCTGGGCTTTCTCTTTGCGTGGCGTCGTGATGGAATCTCGGGGGTCCGATCCGCCCGGGTCGGCCGATGGGCGGTGTCCGGTGCAACGGACCGGCACCGATGAGGAGGGCGGTGACGTGAGCGAGCGGCCGAAGACGGCAGATTCATTCCTGTCGCGTCTCCGCCGGCCGGTTGGCCGGCTCAACGATCTGCCGATCTGGTCCAAGCTCGGTCTGATCATGATCGTGCCGACCCTGGCGACGATCGTGGTCGGCACCAACGGCCTCATCGGGCACCTGGAGACCGCCGGGAACGCGTCCCAGGCACGCACGCTTGCCACGCTGGCGGCCGCGTCCGGCGACCTGGTCCACGGTCTGCAGAACGAGCGGGCCGCCGCAGTGCTCCTGCTCGGCACCGGGAACGAGCAGCGCCGGCAGGGCTACCTCGACGCGTACAACGCCCTGCACGACACCGTCGACGAGGCCCGGACGCCGTACTCGCAGCGCCGCGTGGAGCTGACCGATCTGCCGGTGAACTTCCGTAACCTGCTTTCCCGGATCGACCAGAACCTCGCCGACCTGCCCGGGGTGCGCAGTCAGGTGGTCAACAGCGCCACCGCTGACGGCACCTACCGTCTCACCGAGGCTGCCCGCGCCTACGAGGTGCTGCTCAGCGACCTGCTCGACATCCGCGACTCGGCCGCCCAGCTGGCCAACGACACCGAGCTGAGCGACCACATGCGGGCCGCCGCTTCGCTGGCCCGCAACAAGGAGTTCCTCTCCCGTGAGCGGATCGTCGTGCTGCGGGCGTTCAGTCAGAACGCGCTGACCCCGTCACTGCGTACCGACTACATCAGTACCCGGGCCGGCCAGGCCCAGTCCCGGCAGAGCTTCGAGGCTGCCGCCGTCCAGGACGACCTGGAGTTCTACAACCAGACGGTGGCCGGTCCGGCGCTGCGGGAAGCGGACACCTACGGCGGTTTCATCCGGGGCCAGAACGAAGAGTCGATGCGTGACACGCCGTTCGACGCCGACGCCTGGGACGCGGCGCTGACCGGACACGCGGACCTGATCCGCACCGTCGAGCAGAAGATCGACGGCGACGTGGTCAACGAGGCCACCATCCTGCGCAACGACGTACAGCAGCAGTTGTTGGTCGAGACGATCCTGCTACTCGTCGTTCTGCTGCTGGCGATCCTCTTCGCCGCTCTGGTCGCCCGGGCGATGGCGCGTTCGCTACGTGAACTGCGCCAGGGCGCGCTCGCCGTGGCCCAGCACGGTCTCCCGCATGCTGTTGCCCGACTGCGGGACCCGCAGGTCTCCGCGCAGAGCTCGCCGATGCAACTGGCCAACCAGATCGCCGAGCCGCTGCCGGTGCGCAGCAAGGACGAGTTCGGTCAGGTGACCGAGGCGTTCAACGCGGTTCACCTGGAGGCCGTGAAGACCGCCGCCGAACAGGCCGCACTGCGTTCCTCGGTGTCGACGATGTTCGTCAACCTCGCCCGCCGGTCACAGATCCTGGTCGACCGGCTGATCGGCCACCTGGACCGGTTGGAGCGCGGCGAGGAGGACCCGGACCGGCTCGGCGAACTATTCCAGCTCGACCACCTTGCCACCCGGATGCGGCGGAACGACGAGAACCTGCTGGTTCTCGCCGGCGCGGACTCTACCCGCGTGCAGCGTGAGCCGGCGGCACTGATCGACGTACTGCGCGCCGCGCAGTCCGAGGTCGAGCACTACACCCGGATCGAATTCGGGATGGTCGACCGGGACATCGAGGTCGCCGCGCAATCCGTCAACGACCTGGTCCACCTGGTCGCCGAACTGTTCGACAACGCCACGGCCTTCTCGCCGCCGGACTCGCAGGTGATGGTCGAGGCCCGCCGGGTCGGCGACCGTGCCGTGCTCTACGTCGAGGACCGCGGTATCGGCGTCAGCGCCGACCAGTTGCGGGAGCTCAACGACCGGTTGGCCAACCCGCCGATGGTCGACGTGGCGGTGTCTCGGATGATGGGTCTCGTCGTGGTCGCCCGGCTGGCCAAGCGGCACGGTGTCAAGGTCGAGCTGCGCCCGGCCGCCGACCGGGGCACAGTCGCCGACGTCACCCTGCCGACCTCGGTGCTGATTCCGCGGGCCCTCGCCGGCCGCAACGCCGCCCCGGCCGCGTTCGGCTCCGGTGGCGGCCAGGAGACGCCCGCCGTCGCCCGGCCGTCGTTCGCCGCACCCCTTGCGTTGGAGGGCGGCAACGGGTCGTCGGGCGGTGGCTTCGGCGGCCGACCGGCCGAGCCACCGGCACCGGCCGGCCCCCCGCCACGACCGTTCGAACCGGCACCGATCAATGGTGGTGGCCCGGCGACACCGCCGGCCGCCCCGGCCCGCCCGATGCCAGCCTGGTCGGACCTGACCGGAGCGACCAACGGCACGAACGGTGCCAACGGCTCCGACGTGCTGGGAGCTCCGCCGGCCAATGGTCAGCAGCGTACCGGTCCGCTGCCACAGCGCCGATCCAACGATCACTGGACAGTCGACGGCGAGGTGACCGGAGCAGCACCTACCAGCGGCATTCCGCGTCAGGCCGCCACCTCGCCGGAGACCCACGGCGCGCCGACCGGCCACCAACCGGTCAGCGGGCAGCCGTACGTCCCGCCGGTCTCCGCGCCCCCGGTGCGGCCGTTCTCGGCTCCACCGGTGCCGCCGACAGCGGCCCCGCAGCCCACCGCGTTCCAGCAGCCGGCCAGTTTCCAACGCCCACCGCAGCCACCGCCGCACCAGCAGCGGTCGGCGACACCGCCGCCGGCCGCTCCGGTCGCGCCGCCGCCCAGCGCGGCACCTCCGGCTGCGCCGCCGCCGGCCGCTCCGGTCGCGCCGCCGCCCAGCGCGGCACCTCCGGCCTGGCCGCCGGTCGCGGCAGAGCAGCGGGACACTCCGGCACCGCCGGTGCCGGAGAAGCTCGCTGCGGCGCTGGACATGACCGCCGAACTGCCGAGGGTGTCCCGGTCGGGTCCGGACAACGCGGCGACTGCCCAACACCCGACGGTCACCCCGCCAGCGGCACCCAAGCAGTTCGCCGACGAGACAATGGAACTGCCGATCTTCCGCGAGCTGGAGTCGGCCTGGTTCCGGACCCGGCGCCCCACCGCGGACGAAGCGCGGGCGGCGGCGGGGGCGATGATCAAGCAGTCCGGTGGTGCGGCCTCGACCGCCACCACCCAGCCGATCGCCAAGGTGGACGCCTCCCGGCCTCCCGCTCCGGCGTCGGAAGCCGGGACGACCACGGCCGGCAGGCCCGGTTCGTCGTTGCCGCGCCGGCCGGAGCCGGTGGCCGCCACCTCGCGGCCGGCTGCCGCCGGTGGCGGGGGTGGCGAGGGTACGCCGGACAGTTGGCAGACTGCCGCAGACGACGGCTGGCGCGCGGCAAGCGCTGCGGCTGATGTCGAAGTGGCCGAAAAGACCCAGGCGGGCCTGCCGAAGCGGGTCCCGATGGCACAGCTAGTACCAGGTGGCGTAGACAAGGCGTCAAGTTCGGTACAGCGTCGCACACCGGAAGCGGTCCGTGGGCTATTGTCCGCGTACCACCGTGGTGTGCAACGCGGCCGTACTCAGCCCAAGGACGACCACTCGACCAACCCGGGGGCGACCCCGGGAGGGCAGCAATCCTCGCAGGCTGGCAAGGAGCATGAGGGATGACAACTACGCAGGATCTCGGTTGGCTGCTGGCCAACTTCGCCGATCGCGTGCCGGGGGTCGCTCACGCGATTGCGGTCTCAGCGGACGGTCTGCTCCTGGCGGCGTCCCGGGATCTTCCCCGGGACCGTGCGGACCAGCTCGCGGCCATCGCCTCCGGACTGGTCAGCCTCACCCAGGGCGCGGCGCGGTGTTTCGAGGGTGGTGCGGTGCTGCAGACAGTGGTTGAGATGGACAACGGCTTCCTCTTCCTCATGTCGATATCGGACGGTTCGTCGTTCGCGGTACTGGCCGCCCGAAGCTCCGACGTCGGTCAGGTGGGGTACGAGATGGCCCTGCTGGTGGACCGGGTTGGCGAGGCGCTGACGCCAGCGCCCCGCACGGCCGCTGGAATGCTGGGCTGACCACGCTGACGAGACCGGTGCCGGCGTCGACGACCGGCGCCGGTCCGCAGAGAAGAACTGGACGCTACGAGCTCCGACAGGTGGAGCTGCGGGTAGGACGAGAGGGGGTGACGGCAGATGACCGAGCGCGATGAACCGACCGGTGCTCTGGTCAGGCCGTACGCCGTTACCCGTGGTCGTACCCGGCCGAAGCTGGAAATCGCCCTCGAGGCGCTCGTGGAAACGACGGTGCGCGGCCGGTCCTCAGGCGCTGTGAAGGGCGGCTCGGGCCGGGAGCACCAGTACATTGCCGCGCTGTGTGACGGCCGGCTGCAGTCGCTCGCGGAGATCGCGGCGCGGATGCAGCTTCCACTCGGAGTAGCCCGGGTCATCATTGCGGACATGGCCTCGGACGGCCTGGTCGCGGTGTACGAGCCGACATCCCTGGACGACACGAACGACGCGGTGGGCACGGAACTGCTGGAG
Source organism: Micromonospora sp. LOL_015 (assembly GCF_048060275.1). Taxonomy (NCBI): domain Bacteria; kingdom Bacillati; phylum Actinomycetota; class Actinomycetes; order Micromonosporales; family Micromonosporaceae; genus Micromonospora; species Micromonospora sp. LOL_015. The sequence goes on along the minus strand of NZ_JBHMIO010000042.1, from coordinate 32,210 downwards.
AGGGTGCTGAGTGGACTTCGCAGGCTCTGACATGGCGCACCGCCCCATGGCCGGGCGCGTGACATCGGCGAAGATTGTGATCGCCGGTGGGTTTGGCGTCGGCAAGACGACGCTGGTCGGCTCGGTCTCGGAGATCACGCCGTTGACCACCGAGGCGATCATGACCTCGGCCGGTGTCGGCGTGGACGACACGCGACAGGTGCCGGGAAAGACGACCACCACGGTCGCCATGGACTTTGGACGTATCTCGATCGACCGAGATCTGATCCTCTATCTGTTCGGTACGCCGGGCCAGACTCGATTCTGGTTCATGTGGGACGAACTGGTGCGGGGAGCGATCGGGGCGGTGGTGCTGGTCGACACCCGTCGACTGGCCGACTGCTTCGCGGCGATCGACTTCTTCGAGCATCGGCGGCTGCCCTACCTGGTGGCGATCAACTGCTTCGACGGCATGCAGTACCACGATCCGCAGGACGTGCGGGACGCGCTGGCCATCTCCAGCGACGTCCCGGTCGTCGCGTGTGACGCGCGGAACCGTGAGTCGACGAAGCACGTGCTGATCTCGCTGGTCGAGTACGTGCTGACCATGCGGCGTCAGCGTGCGGTGGCACCGGCCTGACCGCCAGCTCACCCGGCACAGACTCTCCCGATCTCCGGTCTGAACCGGCGGCACCTGACCCAGGTGCCGCCGGTAGGTGTCGTTTGCGGCCGGTCCGATTGTGGTGCCTGTCGACATCGGCGGGGTGGGCATGGGCGGCAGTTGGTGCCTGCGGCACGACGGGCAGCCGGGGCACGCCGGCACCAGGCCCGAGCACGCAGGGGCCGAGCACACCAGCGCCGAGCCCGAGCACGCGGGCGACCCGTCAGCTGCGGGTGGTGACCCCGGTCAGGAGTGGTGACCGGCCGGCCGGTACTCGTACTCGCGGCCGTCGCCCTGCCCGCTCTGGTCCCGGCTGAAGTCCCACCCGCCGGCGGCCTCCCGGCCGGGCCGCCCGCCGACGGCGTACCCGCCGATCTCCTGACCTCGACGCCAGCCCCGGAAGTAGCCGTTGGTGTGCTCTGCGATGCTCGCCGCGTCCCGGACGATCCGCAGCGGGCGTTCGTCGCGCAGCGGTGAGCCCGGAACCAGGTTGGCCTGCGGCACCCGCTTCGGTAGCCCGGCGTTGGTCGCGGCACCGATGGAGGGTTGCGCGGCCAACTCGGCGGCCCGCCAGCCGTTGTCCGCCTGCGTCGCGAACTCCGCCCCGTCGGTTTCCGGATGCCGGACGAACCAGGCCGACCGTGCCGCCGCGAAGATCAGCAGGTCGCCGTCTCCCTCATCGGGTACGGGTGGGGCGCTCAGCGGCTCCACGGCGGCCCGTCGGCCGCGACCGTACTCGGGGGGCGGCTGGGGAGCGTCCACGAGGCGCAGCGGTGGCGTCTCCACCGGCGCGTCGGGCCGGCCGTAGTCCTCGGGCCGTCCGTAACCGTCGGGTCGGAAGTCGTCGCGACGGACCTGGTCGGCGACCGGTGGCTCGACCAGACGCAGCATCGGCGGCTCCGGCGGCAGGTCGTCGGCCAGCCACGGTGGCTTGACCCGGCCGCTGGGCCCGTTGGACGCGGCCGGCCGGTGCTCCTCGTGCCCTCCCGGGTAGCCCGGATCGGATTCGTCGCCGCCCTCGGGACCCGGCGGCACCAGCGGCCAGTTGGACCGGGAACCGGGTGGCGACGACGTCGGCGGACCGGGCCGCGGGGCGGGAACGGGCAGGCTGTAATCGGTCGCGGAGAAACCCCCGGTCGGCGGCTCGGCAAGCGGTGAACCACTGGCCGGCGCTGCCGAGGTCGGTGCCCCGGACATCGGGCTGGCAGAGATCGGGTGCGCCGACACCGGGGTCCCGGAGACCGGCTCCGTACCCGCCGGCGGCGCCGACCGTGGTGCGGCGGCCGGGTCAGGACCGGCCGGACCGGCACCTGCCCGGGTGTCGGGCCGAGGGGTGATCGGGGTCGGTCGGCGTTGTGCCCGCGCGTCGTTGATGGCAGCGGTGGTGAGCGTGGCGCGGAACGGCTCGCCGGCGTCCGCCGGCGCGATGCCGGGACGTTGCGCCGGCATCGGGGTCATCCCGGGCGGTGGCGGAGGAGGGGCGGATACCGGCCGGTCGCTGCCCGGATCGGCGGACCGCCTGGCCACCGGGGTGAGCGGTGCCGGTGCGTTCGGCGGCGGCGCCACCGGGGCCGGTGCCACCGGAGGTGTGGTCATCGGCTGGGGGGAGGCGGGAACGCTGCCGCCGACCGGCTGTGGACGGGCCCGCCGGCCGCCGGCGGGGGTACGGCTCGGGCCGGCGTCCGGGGCCGGCGGTACCGCGTGCAGCCCGGGTGACGGCGGACCGGAGATCGGGTCGGCGGCCCGACGCGCGACGTGCGGCCCGCCGATCGGTGTCGGGGTAACGACCCGGGCGGTCAGGGTGGCGACCAGAGCGTCGGCGGCGGCGTCGCAGGCCCGGACGGCGGCGACGGCGTGCCGCACCGTCTCGGCGGTGGCGGAGGTGAGCGCCTTGTTGACGGTGCCGCGGCGGGGCGACTCGACGATCGCCACCCGTAGGGCGGTCACCGCCGCGTCGATGGTCTGCGCGTCGGCCACCCCGTCGGAGGCGAGGTGGGCGGCGACCGCGTGAGCGGCGACGGTGAGCTCCCGGTTGCGCGAGCTGGTGCCGCTGAGCATGCCCGGCTCCGGCAGGGCGTCGAGCACCGCGAGCGCGACCGGCTCGGCCGGGTCGGGATAGGCCCGCAGTGCGGCCGGGTACAGCTCCCGGAGCACCTCGCGCAGTGCCACGGCGGCGGCCTGCCGCCCGTTGGCCAACGCGGCGTGCGCGGCCAGCACCGGCTTGTACGCGACGAGGTCGCGGGAGACGGGCAGGGCCACCGCGGACATCGCCCCGGCCTGGAGCGCCCGGGCCAGCCCGACGGCGCGCCGCTGGGCCGGCGCGGAGGACATCTCGTCCAGCGACTCGTCGTCGGCGAACCGTTCGGCGTAGTCGTCCGCAGCGTCGTCGTCGGCCACCGCGAGTGGGCGACCGGCGGCGGTCAGCAGCGAGGTGACGACGTGGTCGTCGCTGTCAGCGGCGATGGCAGCTCCGCTCGCGCCGCCTGACCGCTCGATGAGCATGCAGCTCAGCCGGGCGTAGCCGGCCGGGTCGTCGCCGATTTCGCAGACGTCGAGCAGCCGGCCGGCGTCGTCGACTATCGCGGCGGACAGGGCCGGACCGGTCGAAGCCGACCGGGCAGCCCGGTCCGCCGATGCCAGACCGCAGTACACCCGCACGAGCGCCACCGCGCCGTCCTCCTCCCGGACACCCGTCATGCCAAGGACTGATGGTCCCTGGTGAGGGGTCAGTCGCGCCAGTCCGCAGCGGCAGAGATCTTCCCGATGATCGTGCGCCAGCCGAGACTTGCCGTTTGTGCCCCGATTTTCTTCAACTTGCGGCGCGCCATGAAACCGCCGATGCCGCCGTCAACCGTCGACCTTAGCGCCTCGTCCAGATCGTCCAGCCTGGATCCGGTGGAGAGCATGTCCAGCACCGAGGGCATCCGCAGAGCGTACGCGAGGTCCCTCGCGACCTCGCCGGACTGGATCAGCAGCGCCGCGTCCCAGGCGTCGTGACCGCCTCGCAGGTTCTCCACCACGAGGTCGAGTTCGTAGGTATCCTCCGGGAGTGCCGCCACGTCCGCCGGCTGCAGCCGGTCAACCAGATCCGGCCAGCTGTCCAGCTGCGCGAGGTCGTGCGACGCGCCGGACCGGACGAAGCTGACCAGCGCCTCGGGGTCGCGGAACAGCAGCAGCTTGCCTCGGTGGCTGAGGAAGATCGGCACCTCTTCACCGCTGTCGGCCGACTCGGTGTCGGCGACATCCTCGTCGGCGTCTTCGTCGGCGTCGTTACTCCCACCGGCGGCGCCACCCTTGCCGGCCTTGTCACCTTTGCCGGCCTTGCTCGTCGACCCGTCCTGTTGCTCGTTCTCCTCCTCCGCGAGCGCTGCGGCGAACTCTTCGTCCAGGATGACCACGGACTCGTCGTCCTCGTCCTCCTCGGCGGCCGCCCGCTGCCGAGCGGCGAACAGATCGTCCTCCTCGCGCTCGGAGATGTCGGTGGGGGTCAACGCGGCGGATGACCGGTAGGCGCGCAGCGTGTAGCCGACGCCAGCCGGCAACGCGATCTCAACCGGGTCGATCCGTACGTCCTGCCAGAGCGACCGGTCGGCGGTGACCGCCGCGTCGTCGGGGTCGGCGGTCGCGTCGGCACCGGCCGTCGCGACGTCCGCCTCGTCGTCAGGACCGTCGGCTCCGGCCGTGCGCCGGTCGGCATCGGGCTGGTTCGGCAACTTGGCCACGCTGACCTCCGTGTGTTCTCCGGTGACGGCGCCCAGACCCGGACTGTCGGGTGGGTGACTCTGCGCACACCCTAGTGGGCTGCCCGCCGTGTGGCATGCCCGCACCCCGTCCCGCCTCAGTTGGCTGCCGTCAGGTAACCCTGTTCGGCGGCCCGCTGCATGATCCACTGTTCCTGGTACCAGCCGGGCCGTCCGGTCAGCTCGGCGTGGTCGCCCCGTTGGACGATCCGGCCAGCGTCCAACACCAGGATCTCATCCATCGATTCGAGCCCGGTCAGCCGGTGGGTCACCAGCACCACGGTGCGGTCATCGGCGGCGGCCAGCGCCGACGCCAGCACTGTGTCCGCCGACGCCGGGTCTAGCCCTTCGGTGGGTTCGTCGAGGACCAGCACCGATGGGCCGGCCAGTAGCGCCCGGGCGAGGGCGAGTCGCTGCCGCTGCCCACCGGAGATCCGGCTGCCGGCCGCCCCGACCAGGGTCTGCCAGCTGTCCGGTTGCTCGCGTACCCAGTCGAACAGGCCGGCGGCGGCCGCGGCGGCGGCGAGGTCGTCGTCCGTCGCCGCGGGCCGGGCCAGGAGCAGGTTGTCGCGGACTGTGGCGTTGAACACGTACGCCTCGGCGAGCAGCCCGCCGATCAACCGGTGCCGCGCTCCGGCCGGCACGTCGGCCAGGTCCACCTCGTCGACCGTCACCCGGCCGCCGTCCGGCGGCACCGCCCCGGTGAGTACGCCGAGCAGGGTGCTCTTGCCGGCACCGCTCGGCCCGACCACGGCGATCCGCCGTCCGGGCGGCAGCCACAGATCGACCCGGTCCAACGCCGGTGACGTGCCGGCCCGGTACCGGACCGTGACGCCGTCGAGCACCATCGTCGGCCGCCGTCGGTCGTCGGCCGTCGCGGCACCGACCGGGTCGGCTGCGGCCCGTCGCGCCGAACTCGACTCGGCGTCGGCCTGCTCCGTCTCAGCCCGCTTAGCGTCAACCCGTCCCGTCTCGGCGCGTCCTGTCCCGGTCCGGGCCGCTTCGGTCAGCAGGTCGGCGACCCGGCGCAGCCCGCCGCGTAACTGCGCCCACTGCCGGGCGGCGGCGACCAGCGCCAGACTCATCTCGACGGCGGCCAGGGCGCCGACCGCGAGAACGCCGACCAGTACCCCGCCGACGCCGGCGCGCAACGCGGTCACCGTCACCGCCGCCACGGTCAGCCCGGCGACGAGCACGCCGACACCATCGACCGCCCAGCCGGTCGCCGCCAGCCGCCGCTCCAGCCGGGCGAGTTCCCGGGCCCGGCGGGTGCTCCTGCGCAGGGCGGCGGCGGTGCCGCCGAACGCCGCCAGATCGGCCGCCCCGTGAATCAGATCGGCGCCGTCCGTCGCGAGTTCGCCGCGCAACGGCGCCACCCGGTCGGCCGTACGCCGGGTGAGCAGCGCCGTGACCGCCGGCAGACCGGCACCGGCGACCGCTAGCCCGGCCGCCAGCGCGAGCGCCGCCGCCGGGCTGACCGTCGCGGCACCGGCGACCGCGAGTACCGCGACGGTGGCTGCGGCGGCGCCGGGCACCAGCACCCGCAGCAGCAGGTCCTGCACGGCCTCGACGTCGGAGACCAACCGGCTGAGGGCGTCACCGGACCGGTCCTCGGTGGTCGGCCGCCGCGCGGCCAGCGCGGTGAAGATCCGGAACCGTACGTCGGTGACCACCCGCAACGTGGCGTCGTGGCCGGCCAACCGTTCCGTGTAGCGCAGCACGCCCCGGCTGATCGCCAGCGCCCGTACGCCGACGATCGCCACGGTGACCGCGTCCAGCGGCGGCCGACCAGCGGCGGTGATCAGCAACCACACGGCGGTGGCCATCAACGCGAGCGCCGCCGCCTCGGTTGCTGCGGCCAGCAGACCGGCCCCGACCAGTCGGCCGAGGTACGGCCGGGCCAGCGACAGCACGGTCCGCTCCGGCCGGGCGCCGGTCACGGGGTGGCCGCCGCGAGGTCGCGTCCGGTGATTCGGCCGGCGTCGAGCCGGACGACTCGGTCGACGCCGTCGAGCAGCGCCGGCCGGTGCGCCACGATCAACGCGGTCCGGCCGGTGACCAGTTGCCGTGACCCGGCCAGGACCGCCGCCTCCGAGGCGCCGTCCAGCCGGGCGGTCGGCTCGTCGAGCAGGACCACCGGCGCGTCCCGGAGGAAGGCACGGGCCAGCGCGACACGTTGGCGCTGCCCGCTGGACAGGCCGTGGCCGCGTTCACCGAGCCGGGTGTCGAGCCCGTCGGGCAGCGCCGCCACCACATCGGTGAGCGCGGCGGCGCGTACTGCGGCCGACAGCTCGGCCGGGTCGGCGGCGGGCGTGCCCAGTGCGATGTTGTCGGCGAGTGAAGCGGCGAACAGGTGTGCGTGTTGTGGCACCCAGGCGACCCGTCGCCGCCACTGTTCGATGTCGAGTTCGGCGAGGTCGACCCCGTCGACGGTGATCCGGCCGGCGGTCGGCGCGACGAAGCCGAGCAGCAGGTGCAGCAGGGTGCTCTTGCCGGCCCCGCTGGGACCGATCACGGCGATCCGTTCCCCGGCCCGGATCGTCAGATCGACGTCCCGCAGCGCCGTGGTCCGGGGGTGGACCACGGTGACCGACTCGAACCTGATCTCCGCCGGCGGCGACCCGACGACCGCCGGTGCCGCTCGGCCCGCCGGCCCGCCGAGGCTGGCGTCGTGGACCGGCTCTCCGTCGCTGGCGTCGCGCGCTGGATCGTCCTCGCCGATCAGGGTGAGCGCTTCGTCCAGCACGGTCAGACCCTCCATGCTGGCGTGGAACCGGCTGCCCGCCGTGCGCAGCGGCAGGTACGCCTCCGGGGTGAGCAGCAGCACCAGCAGCGCGGTGGACAGCGCCATCCCACCGGTGAGCAGCCGAAGCCCGATCGGTACCGCGACCAACGCCACCGCCAGCGTGGCGACCAGCTCCAGGACCAGCCCGGAGAGGAAGGCGATGCGCAGCGTACCCATGGTGGCGACCCGGTGCCGGTCGGCCATCCGGCGTACCACCTCGGCCTGCGCCCGCTGCCGTCCGAAGGCCCGCAAGGTCGCCAGCCCCGCCACCATGTCCAGGAAGTGGCCACCGAGCTGGGCCAACCGCTGCCACTGCCGTTCGGTCGCCGCCTGCGCGTGCCAGCCGAGCAGCGCGCCGAAGACCGGGATCAGCGGCAGGGTGACCGCGACGATCAGCGCGGAACTCCAGTCGGCGAACGCCAGCCGGGCGAGCACCGCCACCGGCACGGTCACGCTCAGCACCAACTGCGGCAGGTAGCCGGTGAAGTAGCCGTCGAGCGCGTCGACGCCCCGGCCGGTCAGGGTGGCGAGCTGGCCGGCGCGCTGACCGGACAACCAGGCGGGGCCACGCCGGTGGATCGCGGCCAGCAGGTCTGCCCGCAACTGCGCCTTGACCGTGGCCGCCGCGTCGGCGGCGAGGTAACCCTGCGCCCAGAGCAGCGCGGCGCGGCCGGCGACCGCCAGGACGAAGCCGCCGAGCGCGGCCCGGTGCAGCTCGCCACTGGCGGCCGCGGCCAGCACCAGGGCCAGCGTGGTGGCCTGGGCGATGATCAGACCGGCGGCGATCACGCCGAGTACGCCGAGCAGCGCGAGCCGCACCCGTACCGCCGGCACCTGCCGCACCAGCCGGGGATCGAACGGCCGGCGGCGACCGGCCCGGTCGGCCGGTGCGGTAGCGGTGCCGGTGGTGCTCACCAGCTGAGGTACAGCGACGCGGGCAGCAGGAGCAGCGCGGCGGAGACCACAGTCGCGGCCGCCGGCCGCAGCCGGGGCGCCGGCCGGTCGAGCAGCAGCCGCTGTACCCGGGCGTCGAGCTCCAGGTCGGCGGCGCCGAGGGCACCGGCCGGGGTGATCCGGCTGCCGGCGCTGGCGAACCGGCGCAGCGCGGCGGCGAGCGGCTCGTCGGCGTGCTGACGCCGGGCCTTGTCGTCGGCGCGCATCTCGACCAGCAGGGCGACCGCGTCGTGCGCCGCCCGCAGCCAACGCACCCGGGGTAGGGCCCGGCACAGCGCGGTGAACGGCAGCAGCACCAAATCGTGCCGTTCGTCGGCGTGCGCCCGCTCGTGGCTGAGTACGGCGGCGAGCTCGCCGGGGCCGAGCAGGTCGAGCGTGCCGGCACTGACGACCACCGTCGGCCGGACCCCGGGCAGGCAGTAGGCGGCCGCGCCGGGGTGGTCGAGCACCAGCGCGCCCGGTGCGGCCGGATCGGCGCGGCCGACCAGAGCGAGCAGGTCGCGGTGGCGACGCTGGGCCCGTACGGCGGCGAGCAGGCTGCGTACGGTGGATCCGAGCAGGACGGCGGCGATCACGGCGGCGACGCCGACCAGCGTCAGCCGGACCGGCCCCAGCCCGGCCGGGAGGACGCCCGTCGGCCAGCCGTGTCCGGCGGCCAGGCTGGTCACTCCGGCGGCCAGATTACCGACGAACAGCCCGGCGGCGCGGCCCGGCCCGGTGCCGTACGGGGCGAGCCCGACCGCCAGCGGAACGCCGATCGCGGCCAGTCCGACCGCCAAGCCGAGCGCCTGCCAGCAGAGGATCGCCACCCGGGGGCTGCGCCAGGTCCAGCCGGGGCCGAACCAGACCGAGCGGGTCAACGCCTGCGCGGTGAGGTAGCAGGCGAGGATCACCGCGGCGAAGTGCGCGCCGTGTGCCATGGCAGCGTCAACCCCGCCGGTCCGCCACCTGCGCCTGGTCGGTGAGCGCGGCCCGGAGCACTTCGGCTTCGGTGCCGGTGACCGACCTGGCGAACCGGACCAGGGCCGCGTCGCGGCTGCCGGCCAGGTCCAACGCGTCGAGCATCAACTGGGCGATGTACGCCTCGCGGCTGGCCGCCGGCTGGTAGTGCCACGCCCGGCCGGCCCGCTCCCGGCTGACCATGCCCTTGCCGGCCAGCCGGTCCAGCACCGTCATCACCGTCGTGTACGCCAGGTCGCGGTCCTGCAGAGCTTCGGCGACGTCGCGGACGGTGACCGGATCGGCCGCCGGGTCGCGGTCCCACAGCACGTCCATCACCGCGCGTTCGAGGTCACCCAGTCGCGTCACCGGTCAAGCCTACCGCCGGTAGTAGACGCCTGGACCAGGGGACCTTCCTGCTGGGACCGACGTCGGAGTACTCAGCCGGTGAGCTGCTAGGGCGACTTGCGCCAGTACCGGCAGGTCCAGTCGACCTGGTGGAGCTCGTCGTTGATGCCGTGAGCGCGCCTGAAGTCGTCGACCGCCTGCCGGCAGCCACGTACGGCGTGATAGTCGTCGATGATGACGTAGCCGCCGTCGGAGAGCTTTGGATACAGTGCGTCGAGCGCCACCATCGTCGAGTCGTATAGATCCCCGTCGAGTCGCATGACCGCGACCCGGTCGATCGCGGCCGTCGGCAACGTCTCCTCGAACCAACCCGGCAGGAACCGGACCTGGTCGTCAAGCAGGCCGTACCGGCGGAAATTCGCCTGGACCCGATCCAGCGGCACGGCGAGGAACGGCTCTTTCCATAGGGCATCCTCTACGTCCTCGAGCCGCTCGGGGTCCGGTCGGGGCAGCCCTCGGAATGAGTCGGCTACCCAGACCACCCGATCGGTCTCCCCGTACGCCTTGAGTAACGCGCGCATGAAGATGCAGGCACCGCCGCGCCACACTCCGGTCTCGATCAGGTCCCCAGGAACCTGGTCATCGATTACCTCAGTCACACATTTCTCAAGGTTGTCGAGTCGCCGTAGACCGATCATCGTCTCGGCTTCCGGGGGCCAGTCGCGGCCGTTCGCGCGTTCGTCGGCATTGAATGGGAATCGCACCATGATGTCCATGTCCCGCCGGTTGAGCAGTCGCTGACCCTGGCTGAGCAGGGTGCTGCGCAGTGAATTGCGGCGCGGGTGGTAGCGAATCCATGATTCGCCGAAGGCGTACCTTGTCAGGGTGCGCTTCATGAGGTCCAGGTACAAGGTCCGTGGGTCGCCGGCGGCGGTGCCGGTGGGTTCCGGGTCTATGACCGGCATGACGCTCATCTGAACTCCTTCTGAGAAGTGGTTTCATCAATTGAGATTGGCTGGACGGATGCCGGTAGCCATCATCTGCTGAAATAGGTTACTACTGACCAGCATCGAATGGCTGCTATTCGGCGCGAATCGCTGACTGTGTAACGCTGGTCAGTGCTGCGGACTGTGTCGCTCGAGGAGCGGTCGCTGTCGGCGTGGCGGCAGCGGCCGGAGTCTCGGCGCCAGACGGTGGATCCGTCCGTCGGTGTCGACCGCCGTCTGAGCCCGGAGCCGCGAATCGGTCGGGGCGACCGGACAACCGGTGGGACAGCATGGTCGCGCCGTCGACGACGACGACACCGACGAACGGCACACCGAGGTGCCGCATCAGCATCGAGGCCTGCTTGGCGTCGGCCGTGTCGGTGTCACCTCGCCGGACCACCAGTACGACGGCGTCGACCTTTCTCGCGAGCATGGCCGCCGAGGTTCCGGTCAGGATTGGCGGCGCGTGCAGCACCAGGTCGTCGTCCGTGCCACCGATGGTCTCCTCGAGCTGCCCGCCGGTCGGCCACTGGCCCACCAGATCCGCACCGACGACGGTCGGAACAGGGCCGGTTGCCGGCCGGCCGGAGGTGCGTTCCATGAAGCTCAGTACGACGCGGTCGGCAACCGGCTGCGGGTCACCTTGACCGGTGCTCTGAGCTTCGACGAGCGTCGCGTTGTCGCGGCCGCCGGCGATCCGAAGGGCCAGCAGGGCGGCCACCATGGCCTTCCCGTCGTCGTGTCGGGCGCTGGTGACCAAGATCCGCCGGCCGGGCAGCGAATCGACGAAGACGCTGAGGCCTGCGACCAGGGCGTCCGCCGCCACGGTCGCCGCACCGTGTCGCAGCATCCGGACATGTCGCGGCGCGAAGCGTCGCGGCAGCTGCGGGAAGACCGCCAGCACCGGTAGACCCAGCTGGGCGTCCACCGCCTGAACATCGCGCAGCCGATTGTCGAACCGGTTGCGGGCGGTCGCCAGGCCGAGGCCGACGAGTAGGCCGGCTATCGCACCGAGCGCGCTGTTCAGCGTGGGTTTCGGTAGGACCGGCCGGGCCGGCGCAGTGGCCCGGTCCAGCACCCGCGCATCGACCTGAACCTGCTCCGCAAGCGCGAAATCAGCGAGCCGCCCGATCACCGCGGCTGCGGCTTCGTTTGCGATCGCGGCCGCCCGGTCGGCCGAGCGGGCGGCCGCCGCCACGGTGACGATCTGCATGCCGGGCTCGAACTGTCCGGTCACCTGCCCGACGACCTCGTCCGCCGGCAACCGCAAACTGTCGGCGGCCCTGGTCGCGACCTCGCGCGTCTCGACCATCCGGGCGATCGTCGGCGCCAGACTCTGCGCGAGGGTGATCGACGCCGTCTCCTGGCCGGCAACTTCCCCGTCGCCCTTCGCACTGATCAGCAGCGAAGCCGACGCCTGATAGGTGGGCGGGGTCCACTGGGTGACCAACTGCGCGGCGAGCAGCCCGAGGCACAGTCCGAAGACCGGAAGCCCGGCGAGCCGGGCGACGGCACGAACTGTCGGCAGGCCACGGGACCACCGGGTCATGGTTTCGCCTCCAACTGCTGTGCTGCGGCGGCGCGCGGCGCACGGTGCGGTTCCCCGCGATGTCGGGGCAGACCCGTCGCCGAGCGCCGGTCCCCGGCGCCGCGAAGCCCGTTCCACGCATCGCACATGGCGTCAGCGATGCTCTCCCAGCTGAACAACCGGTTGACTCGGGCCAGTCCGTTGGCGGACAGCCTGGCTGCGAGCTCCGAATCATCCCGGAGTCGGGAGAGACAGTTGGCAAGACCGACCCAGTCGCCAGCGGTGAAGGTCAGGCCGGCATCGCCGATCACGTGTGGTATCTCGCCGACGTCGCTGCCGACCACCGGTGTGCCACAGGCCATCGCCTCGACAAGTACCCGGCCGAACTGTTCGCGTAGCGGAATGCCCACCCACGGCAGGACGTTGCGCTGCACGACCTCGACGGAGGGCAGCGCCAGGGCATCCATCCGATTGAGGTGGCCGGGCAGGTCATGGTGATCTGCCCAGGAATGCAGCACGATTCGCCCTGGGCGGCGCTCGATCGCCCGCTCGACCAGGGGCCGGAGGGCACCTGCGCCGATGAACGCCACGTCACAGTCGACCGACTCGGCCGCGCGCAGCAGATCGGCGATACCCTTGTGGTGTTCGAGCCGACCGACGAATCCAACGGTGAAGCGACGGCCTGCGTCTCCGGTCGGTCCTGGCCGGAAGAGTTTCGGGTCGACGCCCAGGGGCACGACGGAAGCGTTGCCGGCGTATCCCTTAACTCGAAGGACGTAGAGCGCCGCCGGGGTGATCGGGAACATGTGATCGACCTGACGATAGGAGTACCGTTCAATGGTGGGGAAGGGCGCCGGAAACCCGATGACGATGTTCTGCGCGGCGTAGAGCGAGACCGGTACGCCCGGCCAGCGTCGCCGGCAGGAACGGATTACCTGCCAGGTCGACAGGTAGGCGGCCTCACCGATGATATGCACGACATCCGGTGGTTGCTCTACAACTCGGCTGACGTCAGTCCGGAAGAGGACCGATGCCATGTGCCCGGTCCGGCCTTCCCCCAACAGATGGGGAACGACGTGGTAACGGAACCTGGTGGACCTGCTTGACACCAGGTCGAGCTCGGTCCGGGTCAGCTCGGAAACATCGGCCGCGACAACCGTGACCGTGACATCAGGGCGATTCGCCAGGGCGGCGAACAATTCGATCCAGTGTTCCGTCCGTGCGCCGACGACGGTGACCATCACGTGCACTTTTTCCTCCACGATTTTTCCGGCCGGCTGGACAACGCGATCCGTGAGATCTCTGACCAGGCTCGAGCGCGGGCCGCTCCGGTCCGAGGTTGGATGGGCAACCGCATCCCGGCGATACCTATACCGAGCATCGCGCGCAGCAGTACCACGGCACGGAGGGCCGCGAGCGTCGTGGGTCGGTGGAGCGCGAAGAAGCGCAGCATGCTCCGGTACAGGTGTGGCCAGGTGCGGGCAGGGTCGGCGCTGCTGCTGCCACCGCCCACATGCATCGCCTCCGCGGACGGCAGGTACAGGACCGCGACATCGTTGCGCCATGCCTGAAGGCACAGCTCCTCGTCCTCGTAGTAGAGGAAGTAACCTTCGTCGAGGCCGCCGATTCGTCGCAGCAGGTGCAACCGCACTGCCATGCACGCGCCGGAGATCCAGTCGACGGAGATTGGGCCGCCCGTCTCCCGGCACGCGTCGTACGTCGCCCGGCGGGTTCGTCCGGACACCAGCCGGCGTAGCTGTACCGGTAGCAGACTGCCGCCGAACCGGGACGCGACGACCGTGGTCAATGACTCGAACGGGTGTGCACTGATGGCTATCTGCCCGTCCGGGCGGCGTATGCGTGGCCCTACGATCCCGGCATGAGGGTGGTCACGCAAGGCGGTGAGGAGGGCGTCTACCGTAGCGGAAGGGCATGCGCAGTCCGGGTTCACCAGCAGTACGACATCGGTCCGGACGGCCGTGACTGCCTGGTTGACGGCAGTCGCGAAACCGACGTTCACGATGTTCGTCTGCAGCGTCACCTCGGGAAACTCTGATCGTACGATTGTCACTGTGGAGTCGCTGGAGGAATTGTCCACCACGATGACCGGTAGTCGGCTTCTCGCCAGTTCCGTCAGAGTGGCGCGAATATGATCTTGCGAGTTGTGCGTCACGATCACCGCGGTCGCGTTCGACTCGGTCATGTCCTCACCTCCTCGGGGACGGTCGGCTGTGGTGTATCGATGGAACCCGTGATCATCGTCAGAGCTGGCAGCAGGCCGAGTTCCCAGTGGCCCGCCGTCGGTCCGGCGAATGCTGCTCCGACAAGGAATCCACAGGTGAGCGCGGCGAACCCGAACGCTATGCCGTTACCGTACAGAAATCCGTTCCGTATTGTGCGGTAAAGCGGCCATAGCACGACGATGAGGCCGAGGATGCCGATGTTCGCCAGGACGGTCACGTAGAAGGCGTGGTAGACCGGGCCGACATCATCTCGGGTGAAGTCTGGTAGATAGATGTCCCGCACCGACTGCCCCAGCCCGCCGCCGGTGAAAGGGCGCTCCGCGAAGACGTTCATTCCGACAGCGGACTCGGGGCCCCGGTAGCCCGACGACTCCTGCAGTTCAAGGGCCACCACGTCGACGTGGTTGGCAAGGCTCGACACCAGGGCCAAGAACGCGACACCGGCGACGGCGACGGCGACCGTCGCTGCCATGCCACGACGTAGGGTCCGACCGCCCCAGACCAGCATCACCGCGAGAGCGACTGCCGCGGCCAACCACAGCGCCCGGTACATCGACACGGCGACATCCGCCAGGAGTAACCCGGCGAGCAAGGCGAAGCCGGCCCGGCTCCAACCTTCGGCGAGCCCGGCCAGGACGATCAGCGGTGGTACGGCGAGTAGCGCGATCAAGCCACCTGTCTGGGTTGCAGTGGCCAGCGCTGTCAGTGTGAGTGCCACGGTCGGCACCAGGTAGAGAATGGCGGCTGCGCGCAGCCGTCTCAGGTCGCCCAGCGTCTGGGCCGCGATCCAGAAGTAGACCGGAATGACCGCGATCTGGTAGGCACCGACCAGGACGTCCCGGGGTGGGTTGCCGAGCGAGAGGCCGTACACCGCCGCCAGCAGCACCAACAGCGTGAGACCCAGCATCGGCAGGTCCGCAGTGGTACGCCGAAGCTTCTCCGCCCCGATCAGCACCCGGATCGCCAGTGCGATCCCCCCAGCACCGAGTACGGCCGCGTGCATCGCGACGATCGTGGCGACGTCGCCGCCACCGATGGTCACGCCGGCAATCGTGCCGCCGATGATGGCGACTGGGAGCACCGCCCACGGCCAGAGCACGAACGCCGCGCAGCAGACAGCCGAGGCTGCCAGGACGGTGCCGAGGGTGCCGGGTGAGACGGCCAGCGCCCCGACGACGGTCGCGGCGAACACCATCGGCAGCGGCGCGGTCCACAAGCCGTACGCCAGTCTCATAGTGGCGGTCCGGCCAGATCCGTGAGCAGAGTACGCAGCTGGGCGCCCCGCACCGCCCAGCTGTTGTCGACCGCGACGGACCGGCGTAGCGACACCTCGGCCGGAACGTCCGCTGTCTGCAACGCCTCCTCGACCGCCGCGCCGAACTGCTGCGGCCCCGCCGCCAGCCGGATCGGAGCGCCGATGCCACGCAGCGCCGGTAGCGGTGTGGCGACGACGGGTTTGCCCATCGCGAGATACTCGTAGCACTTCTTGGGATGCACGTAGTCGATCAGCCCGCCGACCCGGTAAGGGATGATTGTCACGTCACAGCCGCGCAGGATCCCGGGGACGTCCGCGAAGGGAACCGGACCGGTGAGAACGATGTTGGGCAGCCTGACGAGCGGACTCCGGCCGCCCCGGGTCGTCGGACCGGCGAGTACGAAGGTCCACTCTGGGTGCTCGGTGGCCAGATGCGCCACCAGGTCGGCGTCGAACGCCCGAGTGTCGACGGCACCGACGTAGCCCAGCACCGGCCGGGGCAGCCGGGCCAGCCACGAGGAGACCGGCCCGGCTGGATGGAACCGGTCCGGATCACAGCCGTTCGGTAGTACCACCACCGACCGGTGCCCGCTGGGTAGCCGCGCGGGCAGCGCCGACGACGAGGCCAACACCACATCGGCGGCGGCCAGCGCATTGCCCAGGGCCCGCCGTAGGTGCCATCGGTTCCACCGCCGGGTGAAGGTCCAGTCCAGATCTGTTGCGTCGTAGACGACAGCCAGCTCTCCCAAGCGCCCTGCGACCGTCGCGGCCAGGTCCTCGTCGATCCACAGCAACCGGTGGCCCGGCCGGTCGTCCAACCAGCGACGGATGAGTGACGCGCCGCAGCGGCGGTTGACCAGGTTGGCCGGGGGCAGCTGTCGGCCGAGCGGTAGGAGGACGGGCACCTCGGCGCGCCACAGGTTGTGCTCCACCGGGGTGACCGACATTCGCCAACTCGGTAGCTGGCCGGGGGGATCCACGTAGAGCACCCGACGGTCGACCGCGATCTGCCGGGCCAACGCGTGCTGGCGGTGGGCTCCGCCACGCCATGGTGTGGCGCTGAACATCACCACCCACCCGCTGCCGGTGCCGACGGACTGTCGTGACACATCGGTGTCGCCGGCACCGTGTCGCCGCGGCCGTGGCATGGCAACGGACCGGGACGACGAGCGGACCGGGTGACCATGCCTAGACATGAGCTGGTTCCGCCGCTGCCGGAAGGGGCGACGAGAGACTGTGTACTTCATCCTCGCCGAGGTATCCGATCACCGCGGTCACGCGCTCGTCGGTCAGGTACAGCACCCGGGCGCCGGCCTGCCGGTCCAGCCAGCGACGTAGCCGGCCGGCGCCGACCTGCAGATTGACCCGATCGATCCAACCGACGTACCTGCCGAACGGCAGCGCCGACGGAAGGTCTGTGGTCCAGACGGACTGGTCCTGCGTCTGGACCGTCAACCGCCAGCGTGACCGCGCGGCGGGCTCCGCGCGCAGCAGCAAGACCCGCTTGTCCTGCCGCCGGCTCGCCTCCGTCACCAGGGCTGAGGTCACCGTGCCTGACGGAGGGGAGCCGGCAGCTGCCACGGACCGCCCCGAGTCGACGATCACCCACCAGTCCCGGATGTCACCATCAGGCAGCGGACCGACGTCGCCGCGTAGCGCCGCTCGTAGATCGCTCAGTCCCAGCGGCACGGGCCGACCAAAGAGCCGTTTCAGACCGTGATCGACGAGGCTCACCGCGCGGAAGACAGCCAGCTTGTATCGCGGCTCGGTCATGGACAGATAGCCGACCAGGCTGCCGAGTAGATGGCGCTGCCGGATGGTTGGTCCGAGCCGACGGCACGAGGCGCCCCTACTGTGCGTCACCACCGCGTGTGGGATCATCCACAACTGGCGGCCGGCGTCCCGCAACGTGCGGGCGAGCACGGCGTCGTTCCAGTAAATCGGAAACCGTTCGTCGAAAATATGATCCGTCGGCAGCACCTGCCTCCTCAGCAGCATGCAGCTGCCGGAGGCCAGCAACCGGGGTCGGCTGAAGTCCTCCCCGCGCATCTGGAATTTGTGCAGTGCCTGCCGGAAGACCGGGAGCTTGCGGAGCGCGGTGACCAGAGCGATCGTGGCAGTGAAACTCGGCAGATTGACATAGTGCTGCTGGAAGGTCCCGTCCGGGTTCAGGTACAGCGGACTGACCCCGGCAGCCTCGGGGTGCTGTCGCAGATGCTCGACCATTGTGCTCAATGCGCCCGGGTGAAACCGGACATCGCTGTTGAGCAGCAGGATCAGCGCGCCTCGGGCCTGCCGGTAGGCCTGGTTGACGGCGGCGGCGAATCCGACGTTGTGCTCGTTGCGTAGCAGCCGTACCTGGGGATGGTCGGCCAGTAGCTCGGCCGACCCGTCGCACGAGCCGTTGTCGACGGCGACGATCTCGAGACTCAGGTCCCCGCGGATCCCAGTGGGCAGCGACTCGAGGCACGCCCGTGTCTCCTCCCGGGTGTTCCAGCTCACCAGCAGGATCGACAGGTCCACGCTGCTCATGAATCCTCCCTGCGCGCAAAGACCCGCAGCAGGTCGCCGAGGGTCGGGTGGCTGACTCGCAGCGATCGACAGGCCGCGAAGTCGGCGACCACCAGGTTGCGGGTCTGCCGCAGGCGGGCCGGAGCCCGCCAGTAGTAGCGGGAAAAGATCGTGTCCTGACCGACCACCCGGAAGCCGGACTCGGCCAGCAGCCGGGCGAGCGAGTGCGGCGTGAAGTGCCAACGGTGGTAGTCGGGGGCGATCGCCGGCCACCCGCTGCCAAGCCTGCGCGCAGCCGCCGAAGCGATGTTGGGCACCTCCAACGCCAGCCAGCCGTCCGGTCGCAGTGCAGCCCGGGCCGCCGCCAGGAACCGTCGCGGATCGGTCACGTGTTCGAGTACGTGGAAGGCGCACACCGCCTCGACCGGGGCTCCTGGCGCATGATCCTCGAACCGGTCCGTGCGTACCGGCACACCCAGTTGCTCCCGGGCGAAGCTGGCGGCGGCGTCCGACACCTCGACGCCGCGGGCGTCGATGCCGGCGTCGCGGGCGGCCCGCAGAAAGTAGCCACCTGCCGACCCCGCCTCCAGCAGGGTCGCCGGGCGAACCCGTGACCGCAGCCAGCGGAGCCGCCGGGTGGACTCGTACCGTCGTTGTCCGGCGGACGCGAAGTAGTCCTGGTATCCGTCGGTCTCGTAGTAGGCGCGGTCGTACAACTGCTCGGGTGGCGGCAGCTCGCTGGCCGTCCAGACGAACTGGCAGGTGTCGCAGCGCCGGAGCAGCCCGTCCGTGACGGGGCGACCGCCCGAGCCGTCGCCGCACAGCAGGCAGCCGGTCGCAACTTTCTCCGCAGATCTCATCGGTTCTCCTGTCACTCGCCGTCCGTCGCTTTCGCCACCAGACGGACCAGGTCGCCCTGTCGTGGATGGACCAGCCGCAGCGAGCGGGTCGCCGACCAGTCCGATGGCAGCAGCCGGTGGGCGTGCCGTAGCTGATACCGGAGCGGCATGTAGTAGCGGAACACCGTGGTGTCCTGCCGGAGCACCCGAAACCCGGCCATCGTCACCAGGTGCGCCAGCGAGCCGGGGGTGAAGTGCCAACGGTGGTACTCGGGTTGCAGCCCAGGCCATCGCTCGCCGAGCAGCCGGGCCGCTGCCGAGGCGATGTTGGGAACCTCGAGCACCAACGCACCCCCGGGACGCAGCGCCGCTCGTGCGGCACGCAGGAACTGCCAGGGATCCGTGACGTGTTCGAGTACGTGGAAGGCACAGACCGCGTCGATTCGGTCGGGCAGCGTCGCGGATTCGAAGCTGCCCTGCTCAACTGGCAGGTTGAGGCGGTCGCGGGCGTACCGCGTCGCCGCCGCGGAGACCTCGACGCCGTACACGTCGATGCCGCACCTCCGGGCAGCCTCCAGGAAGAACCCGCCCGCTGGTCCGACCTCGAGCAGGGACTGCGGCCGGATCGTGGAGCGCAGCCAGCGCAACCGCCGGCTGGCTTCGAACCGGCGCGGCCCCGGCAGGAAGTAGTCCTCGTAACCGCCGCCTTCGAAGTACGTGTCGTCGTAGAGGTCCGGTGTCGGATCGGCCGCGCCGATCGTCCAGGCGAAGCCGCAGGCCAGACACTGCCGCAGCCGTCCTCCAAGGATGGCTTCGTCGGTCGGTCCCGGACCGCAGACCAGGCAGGAGGCACGACGGGGACTCATCGGCTGCCAACTTCGTCGGTCAACGGTGCTCCGGTGCGAACGGCAATCTCCGTATCGACACACGGGTTCACCTGAGCCGCCGTGCGGTCCGCCGAATCTGCTGCGCGACCGTCGATCGTGGGGCGGAACCATCGCACGCCGGCCACCAGGAGCGTCGCGACCAGCAACGTGATACCGGTTCTGCAGCACACCGCGAGCGCAGCGCCCAGCCGTCCGTCGCCGTCCGGCAGGTGCGGCGACACGAGACCGCCGACGGCCGCCGCGACGACGGCGGCGGTGGTTGTCCAGCCGAGGATCCGCAGCACCGGCGTCAGCGGCCGAGCCGTGCTGCGGTGGAAGTGCCACAGAAAATAGCTCGACGAGAGCAGGATCGCAGCTGCGGTGGCGAGCGGTACGCCGACCGGGCCGTACAACCAGATGAGGGGGACCGTCGTACCAAGGTTGAGCAGGACCGACAGCATGACGTACCGGGTCTCGAGACCGGGGCGTCCCTCCGCCCGGGCCACGATCGTCGCCGCGCCGAGCACCAGGTTGACCGCGTACGCGGGAGCCAGTACCGCGAGGTTCGTCGCCGCCCAGGGCACCTGGTCGCCGATCCAGAGCCGGACCAGGGGGTCGGCGGCCACCACGACGGCAGCCGTGCACGGTGCCAGAAAGGCGGCCAGACGCCACGTCGTTCGCAGGTAGAACCGGTTGAGCCAACCAGGGTTGGCCACGCCCGCGACAGCGACCGGAAAAAGCGCGAGCAGCGCGAACCCCGGCGGCAGCCGGAGCAGGTTCAGCAGCCGGGCACCCAGGTCGAAGTGCCCTGCGGTGGCCGGGGTGAAGAAGCCACTCAGTACGAACCGATCGAGCTCCGTGTTGACCACCCCTGCGGCGCTCGTGGCCTGCACCCGGAGGCCGTAGCCGCGGACCACACGCAGATCCTCACGCCGGATGTCGGGCAGCCGCGGGGTGTAGGCCGGGCAGTACCGGCGGGCGGCCAGAATGGTCAGTCCGCCCCGCAGGCCGCTGGTCAGGGCGGTGACGGCGGCCAGGCCCACCAGCCCACCGCCGATCCGGAGCAGCCCGACCGTCAGCACGCCGCCCACCAGTGCGGCTCCGGCACCGATCCAGGCCGCCGTGCCGTGCCGCTGGGTGCCCTCCAGAACCGCGCGCCACGGCAGTTCGACGCCGCCGAGGAACAGTGACACCAGCAACCACAACATCGCCCGGCGTGCCTCACCGGCGAGCTCACCCAGCTGCAACAACCGACCGACCCAGGGCCAGGAGGCGGTCAGTAGGGCCGTTGCCAGTACGGCGAGGCACACCGCCCAGCCCAGCCCGAGGGCCAGCGTGGCACGTAGCCGCCGGGGCGACGAGTCGCCGTCGTCCCGCGCGACTTCACGTACCATGGCCGAGCCGAGGCCCAGGTCGATGATGGCCAGGACAGCGACGACTGCGCAGAGCAACACCCAGATA
Organism: Micromonospora sp. LOL_015; assembly: GCF_048060275.1. NCBI lineage: Bacteria > Bacillati > Actinomycetota > Actinomycetes > Micromonosporales > Micromonosporaceae > Micromonospora > Micromonospora sp. LOL_015. The sequence continues at coordinate 11,115 of NZ_JBHMIO010000042.1, read as the reverse complement.
CCGAACTCCTGGCTGCCGAGGTGCCGATACACCAGGGGCAGCGTCACCAACCCGACTGCGGTGACGATCAGTCGACCGCCCAGCAGACTGGCGGTGTTGCGGGCCACCCGGCGGCCGGTCCCGGTTGACAGGCTAACCACGGGGGAATCCCCGGCAGAGTTCCACGATGGTGAGCAGGAGCAGACCCAGGTCCAGCCGCAGCGACCGGCAGTGCAGGTACAGCAGGTCACACCGAAGCTTGTCCTCAGCCGTCGCTGCATAACCGCCGGTCAGCTGCGCGATGCCGGTCAGCCCTGGTCGGATGAGGTGACGCAGGTGGTAGTGCTGGAGCCGGCACAGCTCGCCGACGAACTCGGGCCGTTCGGGCCGCGGACCCACCAGGCTCATCTCCCCCCGGACGACGTTCCACAGCTGCGGGAGCTCGTCGAGGCGGGTACGCCGGAGCAGCCGGCCGAGTCTGGTGATCCGGTCGTCGTCGGCAGCGGCCAACGTCGGCCCTGTGGCGGACTCCGCGTCGACGTGCATGGTCCGGAACTTGACCAGTCGGAAGAGCCGGCCACCGGTACCTACTCTGGTCTGCACGTACAGTGGAGGACCGGTCACGGCCACCGCCGCGCCGAGGAGTAGCAGCAGGGGCATGAGTAGCGGCGCCGCGAGCAAGATCAAGGCGAGGTCGAGTCCTCTTTTCGCCCACATGTCGGCCGTCGTCAGCGGACCGGAACGCAGCTGGAACCAGGGCAGCCCGCCGTGACGTCGTAGGCGGGCCGGCCGGAGAAGTCCGTACACCGGTCGGGCGAGGACGAGGATCGGCACCCGGTGGGCGCGACAGGCGGCGATCAGCCGTGCATCGGCGGCGTCCAGGGACTGCTTCAGCAGCAGCAGCTTCGGCTGGTATTGAGCGAGTACGGCTGGCAGTGCCTCCAGGTCTACCGGCCCGCGCAGGCGGAGCGCGACGTCGAACTCCTCGTCGAGCCGGTCCGCTGGGCTCTCGGGCCCGTCGTTCTCGAGGACCAGGACCCTTCCACCCCGGCTCCCGTCCGGTCTGCTGGAGTGCCGACGGCCAGCTCCACCGTTCGGCAACCGGGGTGCGACACGCCGATCGGCGCCAGGCAGGACGGAAGCCGGCGCCGACGCGTCCGCGTGACTCGGCATGCGTGTACTCCAAACCAGGTCTCGGCCGTTAACCCATCAAATCGGATGGAAGCACAATATATCCTGCTCAGCCGCCTACAGGTCACATATAGCTTGAAAACGTGTAATAGATCTTGAGTCATTCGTTGGAAGGCGGCGGTGGTTCCTGCATGATGGGCAGATGCCCCCAGGTCGTCGCCAGATCTTCGCTGTCTCCGGCATCCTGCATCCGCCGCCGGGTGAACCGGCTCCGCGCCGCAGCGCGCTGCTCGACCACGCAATCTCGTTGACCGGTGTGCCGGTGGCGAAGGTCTGCCTGGTGCCGACCGCTACCGGTGACCAGCCAGACGTGATCGAGTCTTTCTACGCGGCGGTCGGCGACGCCAAGCAGGTGATCCCGTCCCACCTGCAGTTGTTTCCTCGGCCGAACGTCGACGACGTCGGGGCGTTCCTGCGCGAGCAGCAGCTGATCTGGGTGACGGGCGGTAGCGTGGTGAATCTGCTCGCCGTGTGGCGGGCGCACCGGGTCGACGCCATCCTCCGCGAGTGCTGGGCGGCCGGTGTGGTGTTGGGCGGGGGGAGTGCTGGCAGCATCTGCTGGCACACCGGCGGGGTGACGGACTCTTTTTCTGAGCGGCTCGACCCGGTCACCGAGACGTTGGGGTTGTTACCGTACAGCAACGGCGTACACCATGACCTGGCGGAACAGCCGCGCCGGAGGCGGTACCTGGAGTGCGTCGCGTCGGGCGACCTGCCGGCCGGGTACGCCACCGACGACGGGGTCGGCCTGCACTACATCGGCACTGAACTGGTCGAGGCGGTCAGCAGCCTGCCCGGTGCCGGGGCGTACCGGGTAGAACCGGATGTACGGGGCGGGGCAGCGGTGGAGCGTCCGATCCCAACCCGCCCGATTGGCGCTGGCCTAGCGGACGTGATCCGCTAGGCCGCGACCCGGCGGTTCTCGTGCAGCCCAGCGCGGAGTTCGTCGTCGCTCATCACCAGGTAGACGAGGCCGCAGTCGGCCGGACCGGTGGCGCCGGGCAGGCACAGCGTGCAGGGCTCGCCCGGCCGGATCGGGCATTTCGCCTCGGGGCGTCGGTGGTGCGCTCGCGCGTTCATACCCTCACGGTCCCGGGTCGACGCGGTCGGCGGCAGGGCCGGACGGCACCCGGCGGGCCGGTCCTCAGGCCTGGGACGGGGCACCACGGTAGGTGCCCGGCTGTACTACTGTGCCGACGGCGGCGCGCGGCGGAAGAGATGGGTGGCATGGGATTCGGAGTGAGCTGGTCGCTGCGCGACCACGACGGCGTGCTGCTGGCTGATCTGGCGGTGACCGACGGCGACTTTCCCTGGCTGTACGCCACCCTCCGGCCGACCGAGTCGTTCGCGCCGCTGCGGCCGATCTTCGACGCGGAGCTGCGGGCGATGCGGGTGGTCGAGGACGGTCCGGACGACGGCGCCTGGGAACGGGCGTACCAGCAGGTTCGGGCTGCGGTCGTGCTGATCGACCCGGACGGGGCGGCGGTGTCGGAGTTCCTGCTGCACGTCAAGGGCGACGAGGCCTGGTGGCGGTGGAACGACGAACCGTTCGACGAGGACGACAAGGACGACAAGGACGAGAAGGACGAGAAGGACGGCGGCAGCGACGGCGGCGGCGAGCCTGTCTCCGGGAATCAGACGGGCGACCGGTGATTCGCCGACGGGCCGGTGCGCTACTGCTGACGGCGGTGCTGCTCGCCGGCTGTGCCGGTCAGCTGCCGCAACCAGGTCCGCAGCCACCGGACAACGATCTGGCACCCGTCCCCACGCCGACGCCGGTGCCGTCGGCGGATCCGTCACCTGACTGCCCGGACTCCGGAGCGCTGCTCAGTCTGGGTGAGGTGGACGCCGCGATGGGTCTGCGGGCGATGCCGATTCGGCTGGTCAACTGTGCCGAGGAACCGGTGCACGTCGACGGCTTTCCGGAGCTCACGGTCCTCGACGAGCAACTGCAGCCGCTGGCGGTCGAGGTGATCGAGGGTGCCGAGGTGATCGCCCGGATCGACACCGTGGCCGGCAGCCCCGTACCGATCACGGTGCAGCCCGGTCAGCGGGCCGGCGCGGTCCTGGTCTGGCGCAACACAGTGGACGATGTTCGGGTCTCGCCGACGCACGGCAGCTTCCTGGCCGTGGCGCCGGCTGCGGGCGTACCGGCGCAGGTGCTGGAGCCCGACGGCGGCCTCGACATCGGCACCACCGGCCGGATCGCGGTCAGTCCGTGGGCCCCGGCCGACTGATCGCCGCCTGCAGGTCAGCGCGGCCACCGATCATTTGAGCGACTGCTCAAGACTCGTGCCAACCTCTCAGTTGAGCATTCGCTCAAACCAGGGAGGTCAGGCGTGCTGTACATCGAGGCGCTGATCCAGGCCCCGGTTGACCAGGTGTGGCGTACACCCAGGACCCGGCCCGGCACGCCCGGTGGGACCTGCGCTTCACCCGGATCGAGCCGTACGGGTCGCAGGGAGGGTTCCGGTACGCCACCCGCTGCTGCCCGGCCTGACCGTCGCCGGCACCGGACAGTCCACCGGCGAGCGCCGCCGACCCGACGGCTCCGCTGCCTCCGCGTTGCGGTTCACCTGCGACCACAAGCTGTCGCTGATCCGGTCCGGCCACGGCTTCTGGCGCTACCAGCCGACCCTCAACGGCGTCCGGTTCCGGACCGGCTACGACTACACGCCCGGGTGGGGTCGCCTCGGCCCGCTCGCCGACCGGGCCTTCCGCCCGGTCTTAGGCAAAGCCACCGCATGGTCGTTCGACCGGCTGCGACTGTGGCTGGAGCAGGGCGTACCGCCGGAGCGCGGTCGTGACCGGGCACTCGCCGAGGTCGCCGTCCGGCTCACCCTGGTGGTCGCCGTCCGGCTCACCCTGGTGGTCGCCGCCGCCGTACTCGATCACCGGCTGGCGCTGCTGGCCGTACCACTGGTCGCGAGCAGTCCATCGGCTGCGTCGGCACCGGGGTGATGGACCGGTTCTGGCACGGCCCGGCGGTCACCGGTCCGTTGCTGCACCTCGGCGCGACCCGCCACATCATCTTTCCCGAGCAGGGCACCGACGTTCCGTGCGCAGACCGACGAGCGGCTCGCTCCGGCTGCGGCGGCCGCGCTGCGGCTGTGGACCGACGAGATCGAGCTGGTGCTCCGCCGGGTGCTGGCCGGATCGCCGTTGGCCGCGTTGGAACAGATGGCGGTGCTGGTCGACGTCGTCGACGACCTGAAGCCGGTCGCCCGCCGGGCATTGCAGGGCAGGCTCGCCCGCCGCAGCCGGGGTCGGGCCACGCCGGGCAGCCGGAGCTGACGCGCGGTGGGCTCCGGCGGACGGGCGGGCCAGACGCGCAGCGGCGCCCGGCCGGCCGGGTTACAGCGGCCCCAGCACGCTGCCCGGATCCGCGTCCAGCGCCAGCGTCTCCAGCACCGTCAGCAGTTGGCGTTCCTCGTACCTGAAGTGGGACTCCATGATCGCGGCCAAGCCATCCAGGTGCCGGTCCAGCTCGGCGGGCGGCGCGGCTCGCGCCACGGCGGCCTGCAGCCCGGTCAGCAGGTACGCGATCATCGAATGGTCCTGCCGCAGGTTGCGTAGCGTGTCGTGCAGCTCGGGATGCTGTGCGGCGATGGCCGGGAACAGTCGACCGTCCTCGCCCTCGTGGTGGGCAGTCAGAGCGGCGCAGAATCCGTGACAGAACAGCAGCAAATCCCGGGTCGCCGGCTCCGCCGGCCGGCCGGCGGCCAACGCCTCTCGGGTGTAGGTCAGCGCCTCGCGGAGCCGGTTGTGCACACCGCGCAGTTCGCGGCTCCAGGCCACCAGCCTGGCTTCGTCGCCCTCACTCACTTGTGGAGGGCAAGGAAACGGCGCTTGTCATCGTCGTGCTCCCTTCGGTCCGGCACCTCCATGCCTGACACGGACTGCCACCGGCACGCGACGCTACGGCGAGGTTATCAGATGTCGCCCGGACCGACCGGCCTGTCCGGACCGGCCAGCCTTGTGGACAGAGGACTGTGACCGGGTTGTCGCCGTATTTACGATGGCAAACTTGGCGGGCGGTGATAAGGTTACTGTACGGCGACTCACGGGGAGACAGATCATGATTGACCTTGAGCCACGTGCATTCATTGCCCGATGCATTCATTGCCCGACGACCCGGCCCAGCGATTCGACGCTGTCTCGCCTGGCGATCGACGGCCGTGCCGGCCGGATCGCGCTGTCGTAGCCTCGGTCAGCGGTAGCTGACCTATCGGTGGCCGGAAAGCCGGCCACGAGGAATCAGCGGTTCGTCGCGTTGCGCGACGTTCCTGGTGTCCACGCTCGCCGCCCGGCCCAGCCGGTCTGCGGTGCAGTCCACCTGTGTGCAGCCCCCGGCCAGCGTCACACCCTGGTCGGGTCCGACCGCCTAGCGTCGGCTAGCCGGCACTTGCCGGGCCGATGCCGGGCAACCGTTGTCGACCAACCACTACCTTGTCCCGTCTGATCGGCGCGATTCCCGGCACCGGCCGGGGAGACGCAGTCGATCGCTGTCTGCCAATGGCAGTTTCACCGGATTCTGCCTGTCGACGTCAGCGGAGGTGATGCGTGATGGAGACCGACTGACCCGTGCCAACGTTCCGATCCTGCGTCACGGCTGTAGTGCCGGAAACCACTGGATGCCGTACGCGAGATACAGTTCCGGATCGTCGAATTCCGTGTAGACCTCGCCGACCGCGTCCGGCTGCAGCAGTTCGCTGCCGGGCTGCGGTGTGTCCAGTAACCGAACGGGCTCCCCGGTCACCCGCCGCACCCACTTGGGCAACCGGACCGGGTCGAATCTCACTCGCAGCTCGAACCGTCGGCACCGTCGGGTGGCCGTCAGCACGTAGTGCGGTGAGGCGATCTGGCTCGGACCCAGTCGAGTGACCACACTGAAGTCGCATGATTCACCGGCGGCGAGTGGCCGGGGCAGGCCGACGACCAATTGCGACCGCTGCGGCAGCGGTCGTTCGTGTCTGATCAGCCGCCCACCCCAGTGCACATCTGCCCGGATGTCGAGCCCGTCGCTGCCCGGCGGGCAGGGCAGCGACATGCCGAGCATGATCTCGTCGACGCCGTCCCGGTCGGCGACGATCCGCCGTTCCTCGTACGCCTCCATCGTCGGGGTGTCCAGCCGGACCAGCACCCGCAGCCCGGCGACGTGCCAACCGGCTCCGACCGGGCTGGAGCTGCGCCGGCCCAGCTCCTGGCCGATCGCCTCGGCCAGCAGCACTTCCGCTTCGTTGATCCGACGCAGCGCGGTCCGGTCCTCGCGACCCAGCCGCCGGGCAAGCCAGGCGACCCGGCCACGGAAGTGCGCGTCCTGCGCCTGCGGGTGCAGCCCCAGCGCGACCCGCGCCGCCAGCGCCATGTCGTCCGGTAGGCGTCGGACCTGGCTGTTCAGCTCGGCTATCACCCGCTCGCGCAAATCGGCGGGCTCGTCGTCGCGGTTCACCGCACTGTTGCCGCAGAGCGTACGCAGGCGGTCGCCGAGCCGACCGGACAGATCGGGCGCCGACACGCCGCGACCGGCCCGCAGGGTGCGCAGCTCCGACTTGACCTCCACAGCGGACACGGATGTCACCGTCCTTCCTGAGCGAGTCACCTTGTCCTCGCCGTGACATCAGCACCAGATTCTGTCACGCGATGCGACTTTTGCGGACGTTCACGGTGGCCGAGACTGTTCACAGCGAGATCCGACGTGGTCCGCTCCTGCGCGGGAGGGCGTGAGCCACCGTGCCTCCGTGTCCCGATCTGTGGGTGCCGGGACCGGTTCGCGTGCTCAGCGCGTGGACAACGGGGATGGCTCCGGCACCCGCAGCGGGATGATCCGCCGGCCGGCCCAGCCGGGCGGTCAACCACCGGTGGGCGGCTCGCCGTCAGCCGGGTCGAACAGGGACGACGGAGGCCCGGCTGCGGTCACCGGGCCGGGCCGGTGATCCGGCGGCGCCAACGGCCGCGCCGGCTGCCGGCTGAACAACCGTACGCCCGGTCGCTCCGCGGCTCGGGCGGTGACCGGCACGGTGACCATGCGCACCGGCTCGGGCGGGGCGGTGAAGCCACGGCTGCCCCATCGGACCCAGATCGCCACTCGACCGGCTGCGGCCTCGGCGAGCAGTTTCTCGACCGTACGGCGTCGGTCGGTGTGGTCCACCTCGACCACCAGCGGCGGCGCGTCGGGCCGAGCACAGGCCACGTCGACGACCGAGTGCCGGCCGTGCATCGGCGGCGGCAGCGGCAGTACGCTGGCTGCCCGCCGGTACACCCGCCAGCCCTGCTCGGTACCCCACCGCACCACGGCGTCGATGATCGTCCTGGTGACCTGTTCGGTGCCGAGATCGGTGAAGGTCAGCGTGGTCAACTGATCGCCCAGCCCGGCGGCCATTCGCGCCGCGTCGGTTCCATCGGTCACAGCGGCAGCCAGGCGAGTACGTCCCGGATCTTGGCGTCCCAGTAGCTCCACACATGGTCACCGGATTCGAAGTGGACGGTGAGCGAAACATCCCGCGCCACGCAGGCGTCGCGGAACCGGACGTTGTCCGGGTACAGCACGTCCTCGGTGCCGCAGCACAGCCAGAGCTGCGGCACCGCCGCCGGGTCGGCCCGGTCGAGCACCGCGAGCAGGTCGTCGTCGCTGCCGGCGATGTCCTGCTCGCCGAAGACCCGCCGCATCAGTGGGTCGGTGGTGGACACCGACGGTCCGTGCTGGCGGGCGGCCACGTCGAGTACGCCGGACAGGCTGGCCGCCGCCGCGAACCGGTGCGGCTGGCGCAGCGCCCAGCGCAACGCCCCGTACCCGCCCATCGACAGGCCCGCGACGAAGGTGTCCTCCCGCCGTCGGGAAACCCGGAAGAACGAGTCGACCACGGCCGGCAGTTCGGTGGACAGGAAGGTCCAGAACGGTGCTCCGTGCACCTCGTCGGCGTACATGCTGCGATGCACCTGGGGCATCACCACGGCCAGGCCGCGTTCCTCGGCGTACCGCTCGATGGAGCTGTACCGGGTCCACGCGGTGGCATCGTCGGTAAGCCCGTGCAAGAGATAGAGCACCGGGGAATCGGCGTCGCCGGCCCGCGCGGGAGCGCCGATCCGGGTCCTGGTGTGCTGGGGTAGCAGGACGGTCATCGAGGTGGCCTGCTCCAGCACGTCGGAGTAGAAGTCGACCCGCAGGTGTGCCATCCACCTAGTGTGCCGGTTCACCGGTCCGCGACCTCGCGTCGGGTCAGTCGTTCCCGGCGCCGAGCCGTTCCCGACGGACCTGGCCCGGCGCAACCCCGTACGCCCTTTTGAAGGCCCGGCAGAACGCCGCCTCCGAGTGGTAGCCGAACCGGCGGGCGACCACCGGCAGCGGGTCGGCGGAGCGCCGCAGGTGGTCGTGGGCCAGCTGCAGCCGCCAGGTCGCCAGGTAGCGGATCACCGGTTCACCGACCAGTTCGGTGAACCGGGCGGCGAACGCCGACCGGGACATGCCCGCCTGCTGGGCCAGGGTGCCGACCGTCCAGTCCTGCCCGGGCTCGCGGTGCAGCGCGGTCAGCGCCCGGCCGATTTGGTCGTCGCGGAGCGCGGCCAGCCAACCCTGGCGCGCCTCCGCAGCGGCGTCCAACCAGGACCGGATCGCCTGGATCACCAGTATGTCGGCCAGCCGGGTCAGCATCGTCTCACCCCCCGGCTGCAGCGCCTGTGCCTCCCGGGCGACCAGCCGCAACGTGCTGTGCAGCCACCCCGACTCGTCGTCGTCGAACCGGTCGAGATGCAGCACGGGCGGTAGCTGAGCGATCAACCGCCGGGCGGCGACGTGGTCCGGGCGCAGCACCGCGTACGTCACCTGGGTGAGCTCGCCGCCGCCCCCGTGTCGCATGATCTCGTAGCGCTCGCTGAGCTGCTGCACCGGAATGTCGAACAACGGCCGCGTCGATGCGTCCGGGGCGCTGCGGAACCGGTGCGGGACACCGTCCGGAATCAGCGTCAGACTGCCCGGCCCGATCAGGTACGGCTCGGCATCGCCCACCTCCAGCCAGCACCGGCCGGCGGTGACCACCTGCAACGTCATGCAGCCCGGCAGAGCCGGCACGTCGATGCCCCACGGGGCGGTCAGCTCGGCCCGGCAGTAGAGGGTGCCGGTCAGCCGGAACATGTGCAGGGTCTCGCCGAGCGGGTCGCTCATCGCCGGGATCGCGCAGCTGGGTGTCGTCCACACCCTGCCCAGTTTCCCGGAGAGTATGCCGAACATCCACAGGTCTGGACGATGAGCAAAGAAATCAGGAATCAGGATCATTGTTCCGCCGATGCCACCCCGGCAGGCTGGTCGACAAGACATCACCCGCCCGAGTCGGACGCTTCGCCCGACCTGGGCGGTGGCCAGCAGCGGGCGGTAGATGGCCGTCCACGACACCTAAGACCGAACAGGAGTTCCCACGCCATGTCACGACCGTCAGTGCTCGTCACCGGGGCGACCGGCAAGACCGGCCGGCGCATCGCCGACCAGCTCACCACACTCGGCCACCCCGTGGTCCGGGCCAGCCGCCAGGGCGAGCAGCCGTTTCACTGGGCGGAGCCGGCCAGTTGGTTCGCCGCGCTGCGCGGGGCGGACGCCGTCTACCTGTCGTACTCGCCGGACCTCGCCGCACCCGAAGCGCCCACCGTGGTCGAGAAGTTCACCGCCGCCGCCCGCGACGCCGGTGTCCGCAAGCTGGTCCTGCTCTCCGGTCGGGGCGAGACCAACGCCGGCCGCTGTGAGGCGATCGTCGCCAGTTCCGGGCTGACCTACGGCATCGTGCGGGCCAGCTGGTTCAACCAGAACTTCACCGAAGGACACCTGCTCGGCCCGGTCCTGGCCGGGACGGTGGCCCTGCCCGCCGGCGGGGTGGCCGAGCCGTTCGTGGACGTCGACGACGTTGCCGACGTCGCGGTGGCGGTGCTCACCGACCGCCGGCATGACGGCCGGACGTACGACGTAACCGGGCCGCGCCTGCTTACCTTCGCGCAGGTGGCGGCGGAGATCGCCACGGCCAGCGGCCGGGCCGTCGGCTACCAGCCGGTCACCGCCGAGCAGTTCCATATCGCCCTGGTCTCGCAGCTGGGGCCGGACTACGCGCGGCTGCTCACCGACCTGTGCGTGGAGGTGTTCGACGGGCGCAACGCGTCGCTCGGTGACGGCGTCGAGCGGGCGCTGGGCCGGGCACCGCGGGACTTCGCCGACTTCTGCCGGCAGGCGGCCGCCGCCGGGGCGTGGCAGCAGTGACCACCGTCGCCGGCCCGGTGCCGGCGCCGCCCCAGATCAACACCCGCACCGGCAGCCGCAGCCAGAAGGTGATTCTCGTCGTCGCCGGTCTGGTCGTGGTCGGTATCGGGGGCGCGGTCCTGACTGCACCGGACGCCTTCCACGCCGGCAACGGCATCGACTTCGCCGGCAACAGCAGCCTGCTCAGCGAGACCCGGGCAGCCGGCGGGGCACTGCTGGCCACCGGGATCCTGGTCACCCTCGGGGCGTTCGTCCGCCGGCTGACCTTCGCCGCGGCGCTGATCGGGGCGACCGTCTATCTGGCGTACGGACTGTCCCGGCTGCTCAGCATCGCTCTGGACGGGATGCCGGCCACCGGTCTGGTCGCCGCTGCCATCGCCGAGCTGGTCCTCGGCACGGCCTGCGGGTACGTCCTGCACGGTAACCGCCACGCAGGTGCGAATTCGGCACGGTAACCGTCACGCAGGTGGGAGTCCTGCCGGTAACCGTCGCGCAGGTGCGCGCCCGGTCACCCCAACCGGGCGCGCCATGCGTCGAAGTCGTCGGCAAGCGGGTGGTCACCGGCCGCCCGGCAGCTGCCGGTGGCCACCTCCAGCAGCCGCTGCCAGACCGGCAGGTACGCCGCCGGTTCCGGCGGTGGCCGGTCGGGGGGGTGTCCCTATGGGTTGTGTCAAGCGGCGAGGCGGGGTTCGTCCGCCGGTTTGGGC
>NZ_JBHMIO010000041.1:0-39073 GCF_048060275.1 Micromonospora sp. LOL_015 | reverse complement strand
ACGTGGCTTCGGTCGCAGACGATTCCCGTCGCAACGCGCCTGCGCCTCGACCGCACGGTAATCCCACGATCCACCGTTCCGCGCGATCTCCCGAGCGATCGTCGAATGGTGCCGCCCGAGCAACCTTCCGATCGTCCGAGCTGACACCGAATCACCGCCCCGGCTCAACTCCCGCGAGATCGTTTCTCGCTCCTCAATCGTCAACGGAGAAGACCCGCTCATCTACCACCCAATCACTCGACACCCAAGATCATTTTACCGGGTGTCGCCATGACCGTTTGACTCCGCCCATCGAGAGCGGCGAGGACCCTCGACTTGCGTTCGGCGAGCCGGTCGAATACGCAAATGAACTGGCTCGAGTGCTCGGTCGTCGGCGAGGCGGATGGAGGACGACCTTTGCAGCGCTAACTCGGAGTGCGATCGCCGCTGCGGTGCTGTTCGCTGCCGCTGTGGCGCTTCTGGTCCGAGGTCTACATCAGCTGCTGACTGGGCAATCCAACGTCGTTGGATCTCCTGCGCTTCTTTCGGTGATATTGGGCCAAGTCGCTCTGCTGTCTGTCGCAATGTGGTTGATAGTGCGGCGGCGTAGAAAGGGTGATCGAGTCATCGATCCACGAACCGGCGCGGAGATGGCACCGCCCGTGCCGCAGTCTGCAATTGCAATTATTGCTGTCGGTCCACTCATCCTGGTCTTGGTGGCGCTCTTACTGGTCGCTTCGAAAACCTGATCCTGAAGTTCATTTCTGAATGCCAGGATGTAGTAGCGGTCTATTTGGCTGCGTTGGAGGTGCCAGCGGGCGCGGGTGGTGCTGCCGGGGTTGGGTGGGCTGACCCGGGGTTACCGGACCAGCCCTTGCGGTTGACTTCGGGGGAGCCCACCCTCGTTGGTGTCCTGCGGGTCAGGGCTGGGTGGGGCTGTGCTTGAGGCTGGTGACAAAGCTGGTCCAGGTCGTCGGGCCGAAGGCGAGTGTCGGGCCGGTGCGGTCCTTGGTATCGCGTACGTCCACCTGGCCGCCGGCGAAGCGGACCTCGACGCAACTCGCGTTGCTTGAGCTGCGCGACGACTTGAACCAGTCCCGGTCCGGAGTGCCGGCCTGAGGGGTCATCTCATCTCCCTGGCGATCTCGCTGATCAGAGCAAGTGAGTCCTGCGAGCTTAACGCGCGCTCACGGGTCTCCGCGAAGGTCACCACGTAGTCGTTCACCTGCACCGACTGGTCGACGATGTCGATGAAGGTGAGGATCTCCTGCCAGACCAGGTCGGTAAGCCGGGGCGAGGCGAAGGACAGGATTTCGTACGGACCACCGAACGCAGGATGTGCTCCGGCGGTGAACGGCATCACCCGGATCTCGATCTGCTCCGGCCGTTCGGTCATCAGGGTGACGAGGTGGTTGAGCTGGTCGCGCATCACCGCTGGACCGCCGACCTGCTGGCGCAGCGCTCCTTCGCTGATCACTGTGTTGATCCGGATCGGGTCGGTGCCGTCGAGGCGGACCTGGCGAGCCATCCGGACGGCGACCCGTCGCTCCACCTCGGTGAGTCGCACGACGGTGTTGCCGCCGCGGATCACGGCACGGGCGTACTCCTCGGTCTGCAGCAGGCCGTGGATGGCCTCGGAGTGGAAGCTACGCAGCCGCGACGCGCCGGCCTCGTAGCCGAGGAAGCGCAGGAACTCGTTCGGGAAGAGCTTGGCGTAGTCCTGCCACCAGCCGCGACGCGCGGCGCCCACCCGCAGCTCCTCCAACTCGGCAGCCTCGTCCGGCTCCAGCTCGTAGATGTCGACGAGCTGGGCAAGCCGCTTCGCCGGCAACTTGACCCGGCCGGCTTCCACGCCGGACACGTACGCCTGAATGATGCCGGCGGCCTTGCCGGCCGCAGCAGCGGTCATGCCGATTTCCTCGCGACGCTGCCGTAACCGCAGGCCCAGCTCCCACGCCTGCACGACCGGCGAGCCCTCGGTCAACGGATCGGCCTTGCGCTCCCGGACGGTTCCCTTGGGTGGCACCGGTGTCAACTCCTCTGCCATCAGCCAGTGTGGTCTCGTTCCGAAGTAAACACCCTCAGCCACTTGATATCAAGCTCCCTGGCCCTCATCCTTGAGGAAATCCGAGTAGGACCGATGCCAGGAGGTTCCCGTGTACCGATTCGGAAAGTTGATCTACCAGCAGGAGGAAGGCGAGCGGTACGGCTTCTCGCTGTGCCGCATCGACAACGCCGGCACGCGCGACCAGACGTACGACCTGCTCGGAGTCATCCGGGTCGCCGTCGACCCACGTCAGCCGGAGAAGCTGGGGGAGAACCTGCGTGGCTGGGCGGTCGCGACCCTCGCGGCCGGCGGCCACGGGTTCGGCTGCTACCACGCCACCTTCAGCATCCTCGACGAGGACGACCAGCCCGAGAGCGACCTCGGCAACCTCGACATCAACTGGTCCGGCTCGGAAGTCCTCGTACCCGCCACCGAATAGCCGTGTTCACCGAGGCGGCAGCGGCGGCCCGGCTGCTCCGCGTACCACCATCGACCTTGCGCCGCTGGCTGGCCGTCACCGACGGCCGCCAGCGGCGGTCCGACCCGTCCGGCAGCCGAGCCGGCCCGCCCGGCCGGCGGGTGCTCGACTGGGCCGAGTTCGTCGAAGCCGCCTACCTGCGGGAACACCGACAGGCGCATCGTGCGCCGATGAGCGGACTGCCGATCTTCCTCGCGTTGCTCCGGGACCACTTCGGCGTGCCGCACCCGATCGCTGACCGGCGCGCCTTCACCGATGGACGCGCTCTCGTCCGGGATGCCCAGGCCGCAGCCGGCCTGCATCCGCGCTGGTGGCTGGTCACGACCACCGGCAACCGGCTGACGCTGACCCCGCCGGCTGCGGCCTTCCACCGACGCATCGGCTGGGCCGGCAACTCCGCGGCCAGTTACCGACCCGACCCCGACCCGGACTCGCCGGTACGCGTCCGGCCCGACGTCCGCTTCGGCCGGCCCGCCATCGGCGGGGTGAGCACCGAGACCGTCGCCGGCAGGCACCGACCCCGAGACGATCGCCGAGATGTACGCCCTGACCCCGAGTGACGTTGCCTGGGCGCTGGCCTACGAGTCCGGCACCCGGCCCAGCCGTTGACTGAATTTGGGAGGTCCGATGCCAGACCCGGTGCTGTGTCAGGCCGAGACACTGTTTTCGGTCACGACCGGCTCTACTGCTGAGCTGATCGCAGCCACTGCCGACGAGATCGCCGGGTGGCGGGCGGACGGGATCGGCGTACACACCTTCTCAGACGACAGCTACCCGGCCCAGTTGCGCGGCATCAAGGAGGCGCCTCCGCTGCTGTTTACCCGTGGCCAGCTCTGGGCCAACGACCCTTCCATAGCCGTCATCGGCAGCCGCAAGGCGTCAGCGCGTGGACTGAGCATCGCGCGATCGGTAGCCGAGTCGCTGACCAACCGGGGAGTGACGGTCGCCAGCGGGTTGGCTCACGGCATCGACACCGCCGCCCACACCGCAGCCCTCGCCGCTGGTGGCCGGACCGTCGCGGTCATCGGCACCGGCATCCGCAACTACTATCCGTCGGCCAACCGGCGGCTGCAGGACCACACCGCCGAAGTCGGCCTGGTGGTCAGCCAGTTCTGGCCCGACGCCGGCCCTACCCGGCAGAGCTTCCCGATGCGCAACGCGGTGATGAGCGGGTACGCGGCAGCGACCCTCATCGTCGAAGCTGGCGAGACCAGCGGTGCCCGGATCCAGGCTCGCCTTGCCCTCGGGCACGGCCGGCCGGTGATCTTGACTAGCCACGCCCTGCAAAGCCAGTGGGCGCAAGCCCTGGCCAACAGGCCGGGCGTCCACGTCGTACGCGGCACAGCAGAGCTGATCGAAGCCGTCAACGGCATCCTCAACCGACTGCCCGCCGAAACCGGCGGGGAGGGCGCTACGACTCCGCGAGCGCAAGCCACGCGGTAACGATGGCAATGACCAAGGCCCAGCCGCCGACCCAGCCGAAGACCAGCCCTCGCTTGAACATTCGACTGCCGCGTTCGGACCAGACAAAGACAAGGCCGACATTCAACAGGAGCACATGTACGGCAGCGTAGGTGCACAACACCCCGTAGAAGACGCCGAACCGGTCCCCGGCATCCAGGTTTGCGTTGGGATCTGACGGGCCGAGCTTCATGACCGGGATCGCCAGGGCGGCGACGGCCAGTGCGTGACCCAGCGTGGCAACGCCAAAGCCACCAGCCAACGGCCACCAGCCCTTGCTGCTACCCGGCTCGGTCGCGCTCCCCGGATCCGACACCCACACTCCGCTTCGACGCTGCGTCAACCTGCCGACGGAGATCCTATGGGGTCAGCCGCAGCGGAAGCGCTCGCTGATCGAGCGCCTGTGCGGCGAAGCCATGATCCGGTGGTCGATCGCAATCCTGTCGTTCACGGCGTGACGCTGGTGATGGTGTGCAGCATGGCGAACTCGCCGCCGCCGGTCAGGCAGTCGGGGGACACCTCGGGCAGGTCGAGGTCGCTGGTCGAGGGGTTGGCGTAGCCGCCACCGCCGACGACCCGGCTGCCGATCGCGATCGGCTCCCGGCCTGGCGCCTCGACCCCGGCGACCTGCCCACCGTCCCGCCACACCGTCGTGCCGGGCGGCCAGACGGCGACGTTGCGCATCCCGTCCGGCCCGGTCGCCGCGTCCGGTTCGAGGACGAAGCAGTCCGCGTCGGCCAGGTGACGCAGATAGCCGTCGATCTGCGCGTCGTCGCCGCCGCGTCGGACGTCGTGGACGAGCAGCGCCGGGTCCGACTCGGCCACGGAGACCGGCGGACTCGACGTACAGCCGAAACACACCGCGGCCGACAGCGCGGCGAGGAGCACCCGAGTGGGCTGGCCAGCCTGGCGGCGGTGGCTTTCCCGCCTGGTCATGTCGACGCGGGTTGCGTCGAACCGGAGACGAGGTCACGCCAGCGGGTGATCGTCGCTTTGTACGGTGCCGGCATGTGCAGGTCGGGCACCTCGTCGTAGCTGAACACACCGAGTTCCTTGTGCTCGTCGGTGTAGGTCAACTTCTCGGCGCCGGTGTAGACCGCACCGAAGCTGACGATGAACACGTGTCGGAGCGGGGTGATCTCGTACACCCACGAGTCGATGATCTGTACGCCGGTGATGGTCAGGCCCAGCTCCTCGGCTACCTCTCGGCAGACGCCCTGCTCCGGGGATTCGCCGACCTCCAGCTTGCCGCCGGGTAGCTCCCACTCGTCGCGCTCGTTCTTCAGCAGCGGCACCCGACCGTGGTGGTCGACGACCAGCTTCACCGAGATCGGCAACTGGTACTCGAAGTAGCCCGGGTTGCGTTCGACGAGGTACGGCGGCCGGTCGGACATGGCAGATGCTCCCATCTGTACTGCCTCAGCCCGTGCAGATCAGGACGGCGGCGACGTCGTCGGCGCGTTTGAAACGGTCACCGCCGACGGCCGGGTCGCTCTCCGTCTGCCGGATCAACTTCTCCAGGTACGCCACCCCACGCTCCCGGGCCTCGGCGACGACCTCGGACCATCCCGGGTAGAGCTGATAGTCGGTGACCAGCCGGGCGAACCCGTCCGTGCAGAGCAGGATGTGGCTGGTCCCTGCCCAGTCTGCGGTGATCTGGTGCGGGACGAGGCTGCGCTGCGGGTGGCCGGAGAAGACCGACTCGACGTCACCGGAGGTCATCGTGTGCCGGCGTCGCTGCTGCATGGCCGCGACGACCTTTGCCGGGTCGGTTTCGTGGGCCCGCACCGCCGCCGCCTCCCGCCCGTCGAAGTAGCTGGTGGCGAGGACGCGGGTGGTGTCACCGTCGATGACAGCGGTGGCGTCGCCGATCCGGGTTATCTCGAAGCCGTCGCCCTGGTCGATGCAGAGCCCGATCGAGCAGGCCGGCGGCGTCCGATCCGGCGGGAAGCCGTACACCTCCTGCCGCCGCTGCACCTCGACGGCGATCCGCTCCAACAGGTCGGTGCCACTGCCCTGATAGCCGTCCGTCCCGGCGTCCGTGAGCAGCGATCCGACCAAATCGACCAGCCACACCACGTCGCGCTCTGCGGGCAGAGCCGCGTCGTCGTACAGATCGGTGGCACCGTCGATCACCCAGGCCAGCGAACCCGCGTGGCCCACCCGGTCCTCGTTCGACCTGGCCCCGCCGGCTGTGGTGACCGAATCCCGAACCTTCATCTTGATCCTCTTCACGGCATCCACGAATCCGGAACGAACATCCCGGTCGCGATCAGGCCAGATGCGAGCGTGGCGACCACTCCAACACGCCACACGCTGCTGTTGTTGATGAGCGAGAAGGTGCCGAAGACCAGGCCAATCGCGCCGGCCGCGACCAACATCAGGCGAATCCCGTCGGCACCCTTGCTCTGGCTCGCGACATTACCAGCAGTGGCTACAAACGCAACCACCGCTGCCAACAACCCGAGTAGCTGTAGTTGCTGTGTCTTGAACTCGGTCAGCTCTTTACGTAGCCGGTCCTGTGCCCGGAACCACCTTGATCGTTCCTCCAGAAGATCGACTCGGACCCGTGTGGCCTGGTACTGGGTGAGTCTTCGCAGGTAATCCCTTGAGCTGCGGGGTTCGAGCTCGATAGCTTGAGCGACGGATACCCTGGCCGCCTCGAACTCTCCGCGCAATGCCAGGACCCGCCCCTTTGTCTCGAAGTAGTGTGCCAGCTTGCCCTGCGAGAGGGCGATCGCTCGATCGACGTGCCGTTCAACCTGGTCAAGATCTTGCGCGGGGGCACCCTTGTCCAGGCGTTCGAGGTACTCGACCCAGAATGCCGCGAGTTGATGCACCACCGCGGGCACATCTGGCATCAGGTCGACGGCCTGCCTGGAGAACTCTACTGAGCTGCGCAAAGAGGCAAGGTCGCCACGCATTCTGGCCGAGATCGCCCGGAATGTGTGGAAGTACGGCTCGGTACCGAACTGGTCCTCGTACCGTCGGACCATGGCGGCGTACTCGCCGTGTCGCTCTTCCCGTCGTAGTCGCAGCAGCAGCGCGTAGAACGCGGCGAACCGAACACGGCGGGGCAGCCTTGGGGTATCGACGATGGCGTGCAGATCGGCCTCTGGGTCATCGACCTTCTCTAGGATGTCCCGGACCACATGCGGGAAGCGGGCGTCCCGGGCTGGGGGAGTCTTAGACAGCGCCTGTGCCAGCAATGACCTGCGCCGTCGATCCTCGGCGCTGCGCCTGGGCTCAGGAATCCGCACGCCGGAACCCCCTGTTGAGCCAGGCGTACGGGTGGCCCTCCTTGACTTTCGCCAGGAATCGGATAACGCAGCGCCTACCGGTGAACGCTGAACGTCCATGTAGCGTGCGGTGGTTGTGCAACAGGTAACCGTCGCCGCAGCCGAGTGCCAATGGCGCTGACGCGTCCTTGATCAACTGTCGAAGCCTGGCAGTTATCTCCGCAGGTCGATCACGATGCCATGGCCAGGCGATCTCGTCGTCGCGGTAGCGGATCCGCTGGAAGCCATCGCGTGATCCGAATATCGCCTGTACTTCCTCCTGGCCGGACATCGACAGTGACACCCCGGCAACCGCCTCGGCACCAAACTGACCTCGAAGCTCCGCTGCTACGTATGCTCCGTCGACTACCACGCCAGCTCCGCCGACGTCAGCAGGGATGACGGTCAGGGAAGCCAGCAAGCTGGGTGGTTCGACGTGCAGGCTTCGGTCGGTATGTGGCAGGAGGGCGGTTCGGGAGAATCCGGCAGCGTTCAACACATCGGAAGGTGTTTTGGAAGGATCGATCACTGTTACTCCCGGTTGAGCTTGGTGAGGGTGATCAACCGGCAGAGTCCAAGTCTTGAGCAGCCTGCTTACCTCGACGGCTCTGGCCTGTCTGATCAGCACGTACCCATCCCGAGCTAGGTAACCACCGACTTCGTCATGCGCAATTTCCAACGCGCCGTTGGACGCCAGCAACCGCATAGGCAGGCCCTTGATTGACTCCTGACAGCCACCGTATGTGTCCAATGTGATCAACACAAGGTCTTGAGTGCTCGACGCAAACGGTCTCGCCGACGAGGTGTACGTCTGGGTAGTGATCGTTCTTGCCAGACCGACGGGTACAGCCGATCGCATGAGGACGGTGTCGTGGGGAGCCGTTACGGTGGCGGGCATGGGTGAGGCGGGCGTACTCGGCAGACCAGACGCGGGCGTGATCCGCGACGAGCTGCAGGCGCTGGTCCTGGCCGACCTGCTCGGGCCGCTCGACGGGCCGGACGAGGAGTTCGCCGCCAAGGAGAGCCCGCTCGACCGCTACCTGCTCGGCCGGCTCGCCCCCAACGGCCAAGCCGTCGAGCCCGACACCCAGGACGAGCTCTCCGACGCCAGCGCACCGGACATCATGGAGGGCCAGCCGGAGCCGAGCGCCCCCAACGTGCCCAGCCTCGCCCCATCCGCCCTCGGCTTCACCGCCACCGTGGACGGTGCCGCCACCGCGCTGCGGGTCACCGGCGGCTGGGGCCGCTACGACCGGGCCACCTCGCAGCGCGAGGAATACGCCGGCCGGGTCTGGCAGCGCCAGAGCTACGGCGGCACCATCATCGTCGTACTCGCCGAAGGCCCGCTGCCGCCGCAGGCCCCCGACCCGGACCAACCCGACATCGTGGTACGCGGCCGGGCCCGTCGCCGCGACGGCCGCTGGCTGATCTCCCTCTTTCTGGAGAACCGGCAGCGGCCCGGCGCGCGGCGCGACGCCAGCTCCTGGATCTTCCAGGTAGAGCTGTCCGCCACCGGCGACGGCGACCAGCCGGTCTTCTGGCCCCGACCCGAGCAGATCACCGGCGGCGACGCCTCCGACCAGGCCGAACGCCGCCGGCTGGCGATGGCCTACCGCTTCCATCCCGAGTACGCCGTCGGCCACGGCACCGCCGTGCGGGCCGACCCGGCAGCCGCCGGTGACCCCGCGCTGCGCGCCCACCGGATCCGCACCTGCCCGGTGCCCGTACACGAACTGCCGTTCACCGACGTGCCGACCGCCGACACCGACCCCGATCTGCCGGAGCTGGCCGCCGTCGAGCTCGACATGAAACGCCTCGCCGAGCTGGCCGCCACCCCGCCGGCCGCCCCGGCCAAAGGCACGGCACGCGGTTTGGCCGGTGATCCGCTGCTGGCGGCGCTGACCCCGCTCGTCGACGGCTACCGGGCCTGGATCGCCGGCAACGAAGCCGCCGCCGACCAGCCGCACCGCCGGCTCACCGAACACCGGCAGCAGGTCACCGAGGCGCTGCGCGACGCCCGCCGGGCCGCCGACCGGATCGCCGCCGGCATCGGCCTGCTCGCCACCGACCCGGCCGCCCGCCGCGCCTTCGGCTTCGCCAACCAGGCGATGTACCTGCAACGGGTGCACACCAACGTTGCCGCCGCCCGGCGCGAACACCCCGGCCTCGGGCTCGCGGCGGCGACCGCCGCCGCCGACCAGCCCGACAACCACCGCTGGCGGCCGTTCCAGCTCGCCTTCCTGCTGATCAATCTGCCATCGCTGGCCGACCCCCGGCACGCCGAACGCACCGAGGACCAGCAGCGGGCCGTCGCCGACCTGCTGTGGTTCCCCACCGGTGGCGGCAAGACCGAGGCGTACCTCGGGTTGACCGCCTTCACCATCGCGATCCGCCGGCTGCAACCCGCCCACGGCGGACTGGTCGCCGCCGACGGCCTCGCCGTGCTGATGCGCTACACGCTGCGGCTGCTCACCATCCAACAGTTCGAGCGGGCCGCCACCCTGATCTGCGCCGCCGAGACGCTGCGCCTGGCCGACGAAACCACCTGGGGCGACACGCCGATCCGGATCGGACTGTGGGTCGGCGGCAAGGTCACCCCCAACCACACCGACCAGGCTCGGCAGTGGCTGCAGCAGCAGCGCGGCGGTCGCGGTGCCGCCACCCGGGGCCACGGATCGCCGCACCAGCTGACCAGCTGCCCGTGGTGCGGCAGCCGGATCGAACCCGGCCGGGACATCATGATCGACCCGACGTACCGCCGGACCCTGGTGCGCTGCCCCGACGTCGAATGCCCGTTCGGCGAGCTCGCCGGCTTCGGCCGGCCCGACGACCAGCGCGGGCTGCCGGTGCTCGTGGTCGACGAGGAGATCTACCGGCACCCGCCGGCCCTGCTGATCGCCACCGTCGACAAGTTCGCCCAACTGGCCTGGAAGGGCGAGACCTCAGCGTTGTTCGGGCAGGTCAGCCGGCGCTGTGAACGGCACGGCTACGTCACCGAAGACCTGGAGCGCACCGACTGGGAAGCGACGTACCACCGGGCCACCGGCAACGCCGGCCCGGCCCGCATCGTCGACTGTCCCCGACTGCGACCCCCCGACCTGATCATCCAGGACGAGCTGCACCTGATCTCCGGGCCGCTCGGCTCCCTCGTCGGCCTCTACGAGACCGCCGTCGACCGGCTCGCCACCTGGCAGCCGATGACCGGCCACTCGACCCGGCCCAAGGTGATCGCCTCCACCGCGACGGTCCGCCGAGCCCACCAGCAGATCGGCGCGCTGTTCCACCGCAGCACCGAAGTGTTCCCGCCGCCCGGTCTCGACGCCGCCGACAGCTTCTTCGCCCGCCAACGTCACCCCGACCAGCGTCCCGGCCGGCGCTACATCGGCATCTGCGCCCACGGCACCCGGATCAAGTCGACCCTGATCCGGGTCTACGTGTCGGTCCTCGGCGCCGCCCAGAAGCTGCACGAACGCTACGGCCGCAACGACGTCACCGACCCGTACATGACCCTGGTCGGCTACTTCAACAGCCTGCGCGACCTCGGCGGCATGCGACGCCTCGTCGAAGACGACGTCTCCACCCGACTTACCCGCGCTGACGAACGCGGCCTCGCCCGCCGCTACGACCCGCTGCTGGAGGAGCTGACCTCCCGGATGCCCTCCGACGCGATCCGGCCGCTGCTGGACCGGCTCGCCGTCCGGTTCACCGGCGGGCGCGGCAAAGCCGGCCCGAGACCGATCGACGTGCTGCTCGCCACCAGCATGATCTCCGTCGGGGTCGACGTGTCCCGGCTCGGCGTGATGGTCGTCGCCAACCAGCCCAAGTCGGCCGCCGAGTACATCCAGGCCACCAGCCGGGTCGGCCGCGCCGCCCCCGGCATCGTCTTCACCGTCTACAACTGGGCCCGGCCCCGCGACCTGTCGCACTACGAACGCTTCGACCATTTCCACGCCACCGTTTACCGCCAGGTCGAAGCGCTGTCGGTCACCCCGTTCGCCGAACGGGCCATCGACCGCGGATTGACCGGGGTGCTGGTCGCCCTGATCCGCAACCTGGAACGCACCTACAACGGCAACCTGAGCGCCCAGCACTTCGACCGCTACGGCCCCCTCACCGACCACGTGGTGCGTTTCCTCGCCCGACGCAGCGACGTCGCCGCCGACAACGCCGTACGGCTACGCGTCGAGGACGAGCTGGAAGCGCGGCTCGACGCGTGGGCGCGGGAACGGGCCATGCCCGCCCGGCGGCTCGCGTACGACAAACCACGCCGCAGCGACGACACCGCCGGGCTGCTGCACCGCCCCGAGGAGGGCCGCTGGCGGCAGACCACCTGCCCCACCTCGCTGCGCGACGTCGAACCCGGCGTACAGCTGCAGCTGCAGCTCGCCGGGGCCGCCATGGCGGAACCACCGCCACCGTTCGTGCCCCGCGTCGATCCGGCGACCGGCACCGGGGCCGCTGCCGGTGGGGCCGCTGGCGGAGCCGACGGGCCGGAGGCGCCGGCATGAGCGAACCACAGCTACGGCAACTGCGGGTCGGCGCGCTGCGCCCCAACCAGCTGCTGCACACCTACGGCATCGGCTCCGTCGCCGACCTGCCCAGCCTGTCGGTGATGCCGCTCGGCCTCGACCACTGGGAGCTGGCCCGCGCCACCGTCATCACCGAGGACCGGCTGCTCGCCGCGATGCGCGCCAAACTCGGTCACCAGGTGCAGGCGCTGCGGCTGCCGCCGCACCTGCCGGAAACCTCCGACCCGTACGCCGAATGGGCCCGCATCGGGGTGCCGGTCGCGTTGTTTCCCGCCTGGTTGCGTTGCTCCGACACCCGGTGCAACCAACTCGCCCCAGTCGAGTCGGGTCTGTTCGAGCTGGTCTCGGCGCCGACGCCGGACAAGGTCCGCTACGTGCACACCTGCCGCGGCAACGGCGGCGGCCGACCCACCGCCGTACCGGCCCGGTTCGTGCTGGCCTGCGGAAACGGCCACCTCGACGACTTCCCCTGGTCGTACTTTGCGCACCGGGGCAGCGACCCGGGTGCCGGGCACCCGCTGCAACTGTCCGAACGCGGCAGCACCGGCGAGACCACCAACATCTTCGTCACCTGCGATGCCAACGGATGCCACGCCAGCCGGCCCATCTCGGACGCGATCGGGCTCGCCGACCGCAACCTGCCCGCCTGCCGGGGCCGCCACCCGCACCTGGGCAGCTACGAACCGTGCGACGCGCCGCCGCGCACCCTGGCGCTCGGCGCCACCAACAGCTGGTTCGCCATGCAGGCGGCGGTGTTCAGCGTGCCGAAGGCCGAACACCCGGTGGACCACCTGGTCGCCGAGTTCTGGCCGACGCTGAGCGTGCTCGCCCCGCTGCCAGCGCAGACCGGAACGATGATCCTGCCCACCCAGACCTGCTGGCCCGAGCTGCAACCGCACGGAGTGGACAAGGTGTGGGCGGCGATCCAGCGGCGGCACGAAGCCGGCGACGCCCCCGGCGGCGGTGACTGGGACAATCTCGACCTGCACCTGCCCGAGTGGCGCGCGTTCACCGCCAGCGTCGGCGCGGCACTGCCGGACTTCACCACCCGACCGGAGCCGGTCCCGGCCGGGCACCGGGACTGGCTGAGCCAGGTGGTGCTGGTGCCCCGGCTGCGTCGGGTCGCCGCACTGTACGGCTTCACCCGCATCGACGCCCCCGAACGCGACGTGCTCGACACCCCCGACCAGTGCCGCGCACCGCTGTCCGCCGAGCCGCCCACCTGGGTGCCGTGCGCCGAAACCCGCGGTGAAGGCATCTTCCTGCGGTTCGCCGAGGAACGCATCGTCGCCTGGGAGCACGACCCCGCGGTCAAAGCCCGCGAACAGCTGCTGATCCGGGCCCACGAGAAGTGGCGGGCGCAGCGCGAACTACCCCTCGGAGCCTGGCCCGGCCTGCGCTACCTGCTGCTGCACACCCTCGCGCACACCCTGATCCGGGAGCTGGCGCTGGAGTGCGGCTACAGCGCCTCCGGCATCGGCGAGCGGGTGTACGCGCGTGCCGGCGACTCGCCGATGGCCGGGGTGCTGCTCTACACCGCCGCCCCGGACAGCGAAGGCACCCTCGGCGGGCTGGTCTCCCTCGGCCGGGCCGACCGGCTCGGCCCGCTGATCGACCGCGCGTTGGACGGTGCCCGGCTGTGCAGCTCCGACCCGCTCTGCGCCGAACACGACCCGACGGTGCACGGCCGGCTCGCCGGAGCCGCCTGCCATGCCTGCCTGTACGCCGCCGAAACGTCCTGCGAAGGCGGCAACCACTACCTGGACCGGTCGTTGCTGGTCGACACCCTCGCCGACAACGAGTGCGGCTTCTTCCGGTGACCGGCTGCCAGCGGTGAACCCGTCCGAGGCCATGGCGCAGACCGTCGCCGAGTTGGCCGCCGAGCTGCCGGCCGGGCACGTCGCCGGGTGGGCCGGCGTCCTGGCGTCGGTCGCCCGGCCGGACGCCACTGTGGAAGCCGCGTTGACCGACGCCCGACCGGGGTACGCGGTCGCCGGTCACGCCCGGCGGCTGGTCACCGCTTGGCGGACCCACGCCCCCGGCCTGCCCGGCCCGGCCGTCGCGCTCGCTCTGCGCAGCGCCGCCCACCTGCAGCGACGGGCCGAGGCGCGGCGTACCGAAGTGGTGGTCAGCGGGCCGAGTAGCCCGGCTGTCGCGGTTCGGCTGACCCGGTCGGTGGTGGTCGAGTTGATCCGGCAGGCCCGCCGGTCGCTGCTGATGGTCAGTTTCGCCGCGTACGGCGTCGCCGAGGTCGTCGCCGAGGTGTCCGCCGCCGCCGACCGCGGCGTCCGGGTCGACCTGGTGTCCGAGAGCGGCGCCGCCGACGGCGGACCGCTGCGCGGGGTGACCGGAGCCGACGTCTTCGCCGGCCTCGGTGACCGGGTCACCTGCTGGCACTGGCCGGCGGCGCGACGACAGCCGGGCCGGTCACTTCCGGCCCTGCACGCCAAGGTGATCGCCGCCGACACCGAGGCCGCGCTGGTCAGCAGCGCCAACCTGACCGACCGGGCGCTGTCGGACAATTTGGAAGTCGGGGTGGTGGTGCGGGACGCGGCGGTGGTACGACGACTCGTTGACCACTTCGCCGCGCTGATGGAACCGCGCACCGGAGTCCTGCGGCGACTCTGACCGGTAGGTCGCGGCCTCACAAGGCACCCGGCCCGGGGTGTCCGCCAGCGGACACCCCGGGCCGGAAGGCGGGGCAGGGATCAGCTGGCGGTGGCCGGCCGGTCGTCGGCGAGCTCGCGGCGGGTCTCGAAGCGGGTCGGCGCGGCAGCCCGGCGGGCCTGATCGGTGCAGAGCTCAGCGATCTGGGCCTCGGTCATCGGGCCGCCCCGGGACCGGGTGACGCCCAGGTGGTCGGGGACCTCGACGGTCGCCTCGAAGTCCCAGATGTACCACTCCTTGCGGCCCCATGCCTTGTTCTTCAGCTTGATCTCGATCGTGCCCTGGGCGGTCTGCAGCTTGGGGCTGCGGTCCAGCGCGGCCCAGCCCGACGGGCCGGCGTTGAGCGACGTGGTCCGGGAGACTGTCGACTCCCAGGCCCACTGTCGGCCGATGCTCTGGCTGATGCTCGTCGACACGTTGCTCAGCGCGCTGGAGCCGAAGGTGGTCGCGGGGACCTTGGCGGTCATGCTGATCGACCCACCGGTGGTGTCGGACCATTCGACCGACAGGCTGTTGTCGTACGGGGTGCAGTTGAAGTGCGAGGCGACCTCGTGGAAGCCGGCGGTGGTCTCGGTCACCGGCGTTCCCGCAACGAACCGGCAGGACACGGCCCGGCTGTCGCAGTGCTCGAAGAGCTCCGCGCGGGACGGTCCGTCCCAGAACCTGACCGAGCTGTACTGGTTGTCGGCGGGCACCCGCGCGAGCCAATCGTGCGAGTACCACATGTGGGGGGTGCCGGACTGGTTGGTGTTGACGTAATAGTTGCTGGCGCAGTCGGTGACGTTCTTGTACGAGCTGATCACGTCGCCCCAGCCAGCGCTGGCGAGGTTGTTGAAGTAGAAGTACTTGCCGCCACTGCAGGTGCCGGATTGCGAGATCATGCTCAGCGAGCCGCCCGAGAAGTTGGCGTCCCGGTACGCGATCCCGAGGACGACCTGGGCGGCTGCGGACGTACCCGATGCCATGCTGCGGCTGGCGGTCTCGCCAGCGGCGGCGATCCGCTCGGTGGTTGCCGCGTCGAGTCGGCTGCCGTCACGCGGGGCGTCGGTCACCGCGCCGTCGGTCGCCACCTTCATCGCGGTCCGGAAGTCGCGGTAGCAGGCCAGCTCGTCGGTCGACTCGTAGAGCAGACAGTCGGCCATCTCCGCGGTGGGCACGGCGGCGGAGGCGGCGGCCGGGGTGCTCACGGCGAGCATCGGACCCAGCATCAGTACGGACAGGACGGTCGCGGTGCGGGCGTGTCGGAACATCCGACGGCGTTGCAGGAATGTCATAGCACGAAGCCTTGCAGCGCTGAACCGCGCAGACTTGGTGGCGATCGAAGGATTCACTGAGGAAAATATGAGGAAGGATTGCGGTCGGTGACCCGTGCGGTGGATTTATGTGATCACTGCAACGCCAATTCTGACCGGAACGCTACACCATTTCTGTCGGGTCTCAAACAGTCCGACTGTGAGAGGTGCTGCTGACCTGCGCATCCGGGCCCACACCAGTCGGAGCTCAAGATCGTCCGCCGAGGGGTGGGCGCGAATTGGGCGGTACGCTCAGCCGATGGCCGGCGACACCTACCGCTTCGGCGAGTACGAACTGGATATGGCCCGCTACCAGCTGCGGCGGTCCGGTAAACCGGTCCACGTGGAGCCCCGGGCGCTCGACCTCCTGCAGTACCTGATCGAGCATCGGGACCGGGTGGTGACGAAGAACGAACTGCTAGACCAGGTTTGGGGCGACCGTTTCGTCAGCGAGGCGGCGCTGACCACCGGGCTGCGTACCGCCCGGATCGCCGTCGGTGACACCGGCCGTCACCAGCGGCTGATCCGGACCGTGCACCGGCGGGGCTACCAGTTTGCGATGCCGGTGACGGTGACGAGGGCCGCTGACTCCGCCGACCCTGGGTCGGAGCCCGCCGCGTACCCGACCCGACCGGCACCGGCCCGGTCGGTCGTCGCCGGGGAGACCGGCGGTGCGGACCGCCAGGTCGTCCGGTTCTGCCGGGCCGACGACGGCACCCGGATAGCCTACGCCACCGTCGGATCCGGCCCGCCGCTGCTCAAGGCGGCCAACTGGATGACCCATCTCGATCTGGAGTGGACCACCCCGGTGTGGTCGCACTGGCTCAACGGGCTGGCCCGGGACCGGCAGCTGGTCCGCTACGACGAGCGGGGGTGCGGCCTGTCCGACTGGGACGTGCCGAGCTTCTCCTTCGACGACTGGGTCGACGACCTGGACACCGTGGTCGAGGCGGTGGGGCTGGACCGGTTTCCGCTGCTCGGTGTCTCCCAGGGCGGTGCGGTGGCGGTCGCGTACGCCGTGCGCCGGCCGGAGCGGGTCAGCCGGTTGATCCTCGCCGGCGCGTACGCCCGGGGCCGCCAGGTCCGGGCCCGCAGCCAGGCCGAGCGGGACGAGGCGGCCCTGGATCTGAACCTGGCCCGGGTCGGCTGGGCGCACCAGGATTCGAGTTTCCTCGGCGTCTTCGCCTCCCAGTTCCTGCCCGAGGGCACCCCGGAGGAGTTGGAAGAGTTCATCGGCTTTCAGCGGCGGACCACCTCGGCGGCGAACGGGGTCCGGTTTCTGGAGGAGTTCGCCCGGATCGACGTCTCGGACATCGCCCACCGGGTGCAGTGCCCGACATTGATCCTGCACTGCCGCGACGACATGCGGGTTCCCGCCTCGCAGGCCAGCGAGCTGGCCACCCTCATCCCGGACAGTCAACTGGTGCTGCTGGACAGCCGCAACCATCTGCTCACCGCCTCGGAGCCGGCCTGGCCGGAGTTCCTGGCCCAGATCGACGCATTCCTGACCGACTGACCAGAGGAGAGCCGACATGAGGATCCTTGTCGTGGGCGGGTCCGGCCTGATCGGTACGCACGTCGTCGACCTGCTGCGCGAGCGCGGCCACGCGGTGACCACGGTGGCACGGACCGCCCGTACCGGGGTCGACCATGTGCTCGACGTCGAGACCGCCTCGGTCGACGATCTGCGGCCGCTGCTCACCGGCCACGACGGCGTCGTGTACGGCACCCGGGTCGACGAGCAGCGGGTGCTCCCCGCGCCGATCCATCCCGTGCTGCGCAGTGAACTCGTCGATCCCGTGGCGCGGATGTTCACCGCTGCCCGGCACGCCGGCCTGACCCGTGGGGTCCTGCTCGGCTCCTACTACACCTACCACGACCGGCTTCGTCCCGAGTGGCGGCTCGGCGAGCGGCACGCGTACATCCGGTGCCGGCTGGAACAGGCCCGGCAGGTGCGGACGGCGGCCGGAACCGACCTGCCGGTCACCGTGCTGGAGCTGCCGTTCGTCTTCGGCCGAGCCGGTGACCGGCTACCGAACTGGGCCGGTCCGCTGGACCGGTGGGCACGGTCGGCGGCGCCGCTGCTGGTCCCGGTCGGCGGAACCGCCGCGGCCTCGGCCGGCAGCGTCGCCGTCGCGGCGGTCGACGCGATCGAGGGAGCGTGCGGCGGGGACGTTCCGGTCGCCGACGCCAACCTGACCTGGGTCGAGATGGTCGGGCGGATCGCCGAGGCGGTGGGCCGGCCACGCCCGGTCCGGCGGCTGCCCTCCGGTGCGGTCCGCGTGGCCCTGCGGGCCGGCGGCGCACTGCAGGCGCTCGCCCGCAGGGAATCCGGGCTAAACCCCGCTCACCTGGCCGACCTGCTCCTCGACGAGCTGTTCATCGAGCCGCTGACGGGCCGGTCGCTCGAACCGTCGTTGCAGGAGACCTTCGTCGCGTCACCTGCCGGCAGGTGAGTGGGTCACTCGGCCGGCTGCAGGGGTTCGCAGGCGGCCAGCGCCGCGGCGACGGTCGGGTCCGAGGAGTCCAGTTCGTCGGCCCACTCGACGTCGTTCTCTGCCAGGCAGTTGCGGTACGCGACGATGCCGCTGGCGTCCGTCCCGTTCTCGGTGCCGCCGCCGGGACCGCCCCGACCGCCGGGACCGCCCCGACCGCCGGGCGGTAGCTCGGACTGACACGCCTCCTGCGCCGCCGCCCAGGTGTCGTCGTCGACGTCGTCAGGTCGGAGCATGTCGCCGAATCCGCCGCCCGTCCTGCCGCCGCGCGGTTCCGCACCGCCCGGTCCCGCACCACCTGGCGCGCCGGACGGCAACCCCGACGGGAGCTGCTCCGACGGCATCCCGTTCGGGGCACCACGTCGGTAACCACCTCCGGCTTCGGGAACCTCCACGCCGTCGACCCCGTTGTCCCGCAGGCAGTCCACGTACTCCGCCATGGCTCCGGCGCCAGCTGCGGCGGTTTCGCTGTCCGAGTCCGGGTCAGACGCGCTACAGGCGACAATTAGCAGCAGGCAGATGCCTCCGGCAGCGCCCCACATCGAACGACTGAGCGCAACATGCACGATCATGCCCTCCCCATCAGATGGCCTGCGACGGACGTCGCCGGTGCGGGCGTCAGCAGAGCTGACGAACCTCCGCGTCACGTGAGGGTTTGCTGTGACCGCGCTGGGGATGGCGACCAACGCCGGGGTGGGTTCACAGGAAACGCCGAGCTGCCCCCGAGCTGGCCCTGAGCCGGTGCCGGAACACTTTCAATCCATGAAACTCGGCTCCATCAGGGCGCTGGTCAGTCGGCTGCCCGCGAGCCGGCGACTTGTCGCCGTGGCGGCCGGTGCGACGCTGATCCCGGCGGGTGCCGTCGCCTACGCGGTCGCCAGCCCGACGAGCACCGACGGCGCCGTACCCGTGGCCATGACGCAGGTGGACAGAGGGACGGTCACTGTTGCGATCGCCGCGACCGGCTCGGTCGCACCGGCCGAGGACCGCCAGCTCGGCTTCGCGGTTACCGGC
Organism: Micromonospora sp. LOL_015; assembly: GCF_048060275.1. NCBI lineage: Bacteria > Bacillati > Actinomycetota > Actinomycetes > Micromonosporales > Micromonosporaceae > Micromonospora > Micromonospora sp. LOL_015. The sequence goes on along the minus strand of NZ_JBHMIO010000041.1, from coordinate 19,833 downwards.
AGGGTGACCAGGCTGGACGTACGGCTCGGGCAGGACGTCGCCGCCGGTGACGTGCTCGCCGCCGTCGACGACAGCGACGCGGCGGCAGCTGTCGAACAGGCTGAAGAGGCGCTGACGGCAGCGCGGGAAGCCCTTGCCGAGGCGCAGGCGGACGCCCGCACGGACGGGACGGACAGCGACGTGAGCACCGGGTGCACGACGACCGCGCTGGCGGCCTGGACCGCTCCCGACCCCACCACCAGCCCGACGCCGGATGCGACTGGGTCGGCTGCCCCGGACCCGTCCCCAACTGTCGGCACCACCAGCTCGCCGGCACCTTCGCTTACCGCGTCCGTACCGTCGGAAAAGCCCACCCCGACCCCACCGGCCGCGCCGGCCAACTCGCCGGCCGCGCCCACCGGCGACCCCGGAGACCGGGCCGACGGCTCCGACAGCGGTTGCGGCACGGCGGCGGACGGGCGTTCCGGCGGTGGCGGAGCCGGATCCGGGTCAGGACCCGGGTCGTCGGCCGGGGGCGAATCCGGTGGAGACCCGGTGCTGCGGGCCCGGCAGCAGGTCACTGCGGCGCAGCTACGGCTCGCCGTCGCCGAGGACGACCTCGCCGGTACGGTGATCAGCGCTCCGATCGACGGCAAGGTGCTCGGTGTCTCCGGCGCCGTCGGCAGCACGGTACGAGCCGGTGGCACCTTCATCAGACTCGGCGCGGTCGCCGAGATGCAGGTGACCGCGAGCTTCCCCGAGGCCGACGCCGCGCGGTTGTCGGTCGGCCAGCCGGCCGTCGTCACCCTGGCCACCCGGCCGGGCGAGGAGTTCCCCGCCCACCTCGGTCAGGTCGACCCGGTGGGCAGCGTCGAGGGCCAGCTGGTGCGCTACGGCGTGATCGTCGACTTCGACGACGTCCCGGCCGGCCTGCTGGTCGGTCAGAGCGCCGGGGTACGGATCGTCGTCGACGAGGTGACCGACGTGGTACGGGTTCCGGTCACCGCGGTGAGCCGCAGCAGCGTCGGCGGCGAGGACATCGTCGCCGTGCGGGACGGGTCCGGCGTTGAGCAGCAGCGGGTGGTGAGCGTGGGCGTCCGTGGCGACCAGTACGTCGAGGTGACCGACGGGCTGGCGGTCGGCGACGAAGTGGTGGGTGGGTGATGCGATCCGCCGGTCGACTCTCAGCCGCCAACGAGCCCGCTCCGAGTCAGCGTCGAGGAAGCCATCAGAAGCTGTCCGCCATGCCTGTGCGTCGCCTCGCCGGCCTTCGCCGGCCGTTGATCCTCAATGCGGTTCTCGTCCTGGCGGTACTCGGCATGCTCGGCTGGACGTACTACACGGTGGCCGGGCCGGACACCGCCGCTGTCGCCGCCGGTTCGGCGGCAACCGCGACCGTCGTCGTCGAGCAGGCCACGGTCACGGCGACGGTCACCGCCTCCGGTTCGGTACGCAGTGCGAAGACGGCGGTCGCCGACTTCGTCACCGACGGTACGGTCACCGAGATCCTGGTGTCCGTCGGGCAGCAGGTCGATGAGGGCGCGGTCCTCGCCCGGGTCGACGACACGGTGGCCCTGCGGGAACTGGACGCCGCGCGGGCCGACCTCGACGCCGCGCAGGACGCACTCGACACCGCAGAGGTCGCGGGCGTGTCGACGGCTGACGCCGTCGCCGCGGTGACCGAGGCGGAACTCGCGGTCGACGAGGCGCAGGCGGCCGTCGACGGCACGTCGTTGACAGCCCCGATGGCCGGTACGGTCGTTGCGGTCAACGGCAGCGTCGGCGCGTCGACCGGTGGTGGCACCGGGTCGTCGTCAGCGGGTGGTGGCACCGGGTCGTCCTCGTCGTCGGATGCCAGCGGGTTCGTGGATCTGGCCGACCTGACCCAGCTGGAGGTGACCGCCTCGGTGTCGGAAACCGATGCGACGCGGCTCGAAACCGGTCAGCCGGCGACCGTACGTTGGAACGCGCTGCCGGAAACCGAAGCCAGCGCGAGCATCGGGGTCATCGACCCGAACGCGACCACCACCAACGGCGTGGTGAGCTATCCGATCACCCTCGACCTGGACTCGCTGCCCGAAGGCGTCCGGCCCGGACAGACCGTGGAAGTGACGGTGGTCGTCGGCGAGGCGGTAGACGTGCTGACCGTCAGCCCAGCCGCGCTGACCGGCACCGGCACCCGGCAGTCGGTCACCGTACTGGTCGACGGCGCACAGGTCAGCCGTACCGTCGAGGTCGGCCTGCAGGGTGACGACGCGGTGGAGATCGTCTCCGGACTGGCCGTCGGCGAACGGGTGGTGGTGGTCATCCCCACCGAGCCGGAGAGCGGGTCCGGCGGCTTCCCCGGCGGTGGCGGGTTCCCCGGTAGGGGCGGACCGGGTGCCGGTGGTTTCTCCGGCGGCGGCAGGCCGGGCGGTGGCCGGTGAGCCCGGTTCTCGACGTACGGGACGTAACCAAGGTGTACGGCGTCGGTGAGTCGGCGGTCGCCGCTCTGCGGGGCGTGTCACTGCAGGTCGACCGCGGCGAGTTCGTCGCCGTGATGGGCTCGTCCGGTTCCGGTAAGTCGACGCTGATGAACATCCTCGGCTGTCTGGACGTGCCGAGCACCGGCCGCTACCTGATCGACGGGGTGGACGTCAGCCGGCTCACCGAGCGGCAGCTCGCCATGGTCCGTAACCGCCGGATCGGCTTCGTCTTCCAGTCGTTCAACCTGATCCCGTGGAGCACCGCCGTGGCGAACGTCGAGCTGCCGCTGGCGTACGCCCGGGTCCGTCCGACCGTGCGACGTCGGCGGGCGCTGGCCGCGCTCGACCTGGTCGGGCTGGCCGGACGGGCTGGGCATCTGCCGAACCAGCTCTCCGGCGGCCAGCAGCAGCGGGTCGCCCTCGCCCGCGCGTTGGTGACCGAACCGGCGCTGGTGCTGGCGGACGAACCGACCGGCAACCTGGACAGCGCGTCCACCGAGGAGGTGCTGACCATCTTCGACCAGCTCAACGCCGACGGCCGCACCATCATGCTGATCACCCATGAACCGGAGGTGGCTGACCGGACCTGCCGGCTGCTACAGGTCCACGACGGGCGGATCGTCTCCGACGACCGACGCCACGGTGCCGGTCGGCCGGGTGCGGGCGAGTCGTACCGGGAGGTCGCCCAGTGGGGCCGGTAGAGATCATCCGCTCCGGGCTGCGCGGCATCGGCGCGAACAAGCTGCGTTCGGCGTTGACCACACTCGGCATCCTGATCGGCGTGGCTGCGGTGATCCTGCTCGTCGCCGTGGGCAACGGGTCGGCGCAGGCGGTCAACGAGCGGATCGAGGCGCTCGGCACCAACACGATCACCGTGTCGGCGTCCGGCGCTGGCGGCGCCGGGCTGACTGTCGCGGTCGCCGAGGCGCTGCACGATCCGGTGCTCGCCCCGGACGTCCGTTCGGTGTCGCCGGTGGTTAGCACCTCGGCGACGCTTACCTACGGCGACGCCGACCACTCCGTCGGGCAGTTCGTCGGCAGCTACCCGAGCTACCTGGCGGCGTCGAACACGCCGGTCGGCGAGGGGGTCACCTTCGCCGAAGTCGATGTCGCGCAGGGCCGCCGGGTGGCGCTCGTCGGGCAGACCGTGGTCGACGAGCTCTTCGCCGGGACGGATCCGCTGGGCAACCAGATGATGGTCGACGGCACCCTGTTCACCGTGGTCGGCGTGCTCGCCGAGAAAACCTCCACCGGCGGATTGCAGGACGCCAACGACCTGGTGGTGGCGCCGTTGACTGCGGTGCGTCAGACATTGACCGGGTACGGGTCGATCAACTCAGTGCTGGTGGAGGCGGCTGGGTCGGACCGGGTCGACGCCGCGCAGGCGCAGGTCAGCGCGATCCTGGACCGCAGGCTGGCCACGGACGGCGCTGCCGGCTCCCGCGGCGTCTCCGGCGGCTCCTCGTACCGGATTCAGAACGCGTCACAGCTGCTGGAGACGCAGGCGTCGACGGCGGAGACGTTCACTGTGCTGCTCGGCGCGGTCGCGGCGATCAGCCTGCTGGTCGGCGGGATCGGCATCACCAACATCATGCTGGTGACGGTGACCGAACGGACCCGCGAAATCGGTATCCGCAAGGCGCTCGGCGCCCCACCCGGCACGATCATGGCCCAGTTTCTCGTCGAGGCGACGCTGCTCAGCGCGATCGGCGGCGGGGCGGGGGTCGCGGTCGCGGTGATCGGCAGCCGGTTCACCATCGTCGGGGTGGAGCCGGTGATCGTGCCGGGCTCGGTGCTGCTGGCGTTGGGCGTGTCGGTGGCGATCGGCCTCTTCTTCGGCAGCGTCCCGGCCCGCCGGGCGGCGAACCTGCGACCCATCGACGCCCTGCGGTACGAGTAGGTGACCGACCGATGACAACTGGTGGAGATGACGTGCGCGACGACGACGCCGAATGGCTGGCCGCAGCGACGCCTCGGCCGTGGACGAACCGGCTCACTCCGTGGCTGGTTGCCGTGCTGCTGTCGGTCGCCGGGTTCGCCGTCGGCGTGGCGGTGCCGTTCAACGACGACGACACCGGCGCGGGTGCCGGGCCCGGACTGCGCGGAGCCGGCGCCGGACAGCTCCGATCTGGGGCTGGGGAGTTCCAGCCGGGGGCGGGGCAGCTCCAGCCGGGCGGCGCGGCCGACGCGACGGGCGCCGAAGAGGTCGGCCCGCAGCCGGCAGCGGTCGGCACGGTCAAGCTGGTCGACGGCGACACGGTGTACGTGGAAACCGAGGCCGGGGAGGTGGTGATCGTGCGCACGGGTGACGGGACGGCCGTCCGGGTGCCCGGTGATCTTGAGGGGTTGGCCGTCGGCCTGCCGGTGTCGGTGGCTGGCGAAACCGCGACGGACGGCACCGTCACCGCCGAGTCGATCTTAGCCGGTGACTGACGGCCGAGATCCGCGCCAGCGGGCTGCGCACATCCAACGCGACGGCACCTTCTCGGTGGTGCCGCAGATGAAGGGCGGCTGCACCACCGCGGCCCAGCTGCGCCGGATCGCCGACGTGGCCCGAGAAACACCAGGTGCCGCTGGTCAAACTGACCGGCGGTGTTCCGGCTGACGTCGGGGCAGTTGCGTGCGGTGTCGGCGGTCTGCCCGCAATGCCGGCGGCCCGCTCGCCGACGGGCTGATCGACGCCGAGGTGATGATCTACCCGCTGTACCAGCACGTCTTCGAGTTGGCGACCGGATGCTCCCGCAGTGGGCAGCCGCCGTTGCGGAAGCTACCCGGTCCGGCAAGACCCGGCCGGCACGATGTGGGTGTCGGTGCCGGCGGCACGGGTTTCGACACCGCCCGCCGGTGGCGACGGCCGCGATCTCACAACGTCGGGGCCGGATCGGTGCGAACCATGACCACGCCCCGACATCACCGTTTTCTACGCCAGGAAACATTCGGTTCATAGCCTGACTGCCCAATGCCACCCCGGTAGACGCCCGATCATCGCCGATCCGGAAACGTCGCTCGGCAGCATCTCGATCGCCACCCTACGGCACCCGATGGCTAAGGAGCCAACCTGATGGCCAACGAGACAGTCAACGCGGAGACCATCGAGACCCGCCCCCAGGATAACCGGAAACGGTGGATCGCCCATTGGGAGCCGGAGGACCCCACGTTCTGGCGTACGGTCGGCCGGCCGGTGGCCCGGCGCAACCTCATCTTCTCCATCTTTGCCGAACACATCGGTTTCTCGGTGTGGCTGCTCTGGAGCATCGTGGTGGTGCGGCTGAGCAGCGCCGGGTGGGACCTCAGCGTCAGCCAGACGCTCTGGCTGACCGCCGTACCCAGCGGTGTCGGGGCGTTCCTGCGGCTGCCGTACACCTTCGCGGTGCCGATCTTCGGCGGCCGCAACTGGACGGTCGTCTCCGCCCTGCTGCTGATCATCCCGTGCGCCGGTCTCGCCTGGGCGGTCAACAATCCGGAAATCGGGTACGGCACCCTTCTGGTGATCGCCGCGACAGCCGGATTCGGCGGCGGAAACTTCGCATCCAGCATGGCCAACATCTCGTTCTTCTACCCGGAACGGGAAAAGGGCTGGGCGCTCGGCCTGAACGCCGCCGGCGGCAACGTCGGCGTCGCGGTGGTGCAGTTCCTGGTGCCGAAGGTGATCGTGCTCGGCGGTGGGCTGGCGTTGTCCCGGGCCGGTCTGATGTACATCCCGCTGGCGGTCATCGCGGCGGTCTGCGCCTACCTCTACATGGACAACCTCGCCGAGGCGAAAGCGGACGTCGAACCGGTCTGGTCGTCGCTGCGCCACCCCGACACCTGGATCATGTCGCTGCTCTACATCGGCACGTTCGGCTCGTTCATCGGCTACTCGGCGGCGTTCCCGACCCTGCTGAACGCGGTGTTCAACCGGCCGGACATCGCGCTCGGCTGGGCGTTCCTCGGTGCCGGGATCGGCTCGGTCGCCCGGCCGCTCGGCGGCCGGCTCTCCGACCGGATGGGCGGCGCCCGGGTGACCGCGGCCAGCTTCGTCGTCCTCGCCGCCGGCGCCTACGCGGCCCTGTGGGCGGTGCAGCAGCAGAACCTCGGCGTCTTCTTCGTCAGCTTCATGGTGCTGTTCGTCGCCACCGGCATCGGCAACGGGTCGACGTACCGGATGATCTCGAAGATCTTCCGGGTGAAGGGTGAGGACCGGGGCGGCTCTGCGGAGACGATGCTGCGGATGCGCCGGGAGGCGGCCGGCGCGCTCGGCATCATCTCGTCGGTCGGCGCATTCGGCGGCTTCCTGGTGCCGATCTGCTATGCCTGGGCCAAGTCGACATACGGCAACATCGAGCCGGCGCTGCGCTTCTACGTCGTGCTGTTCGTGGTGATGCTGGCCGTCACCTGGTTCGCCTATCTGCGGCGGGGTTCCCGGATGGCGCAGGCCGGCGTCTAGGATCGGCCGTTGTGCGCGTACTTCTCATCGGCAGTGGCGGACGCGAGCACGCGCTCGCGTCCAGCCTGGCCGCCGACCCCGCCGTCGACCAGTTGATCGCAGCTCCGGGCAATCCGGGCATCGCGGAGGTGGCCGAGCTGCGCCCGGTCACCGCCACCGACCCGCAGGCGGTCGCCGCGCTCGCCGTCGAGGTGGCGGCCGACCTGGTCGTGGTCGGCCCGGAGGCGCCGCTGGTCGCCGGGGTCACCGACGCGGTACGCGCCAAGGGCATCGCCTGCTTCGGGCCGTCCGGCGCGGCTGCCGTTCTGGAAGGCTCCAAGAGCTTCGCCAAGGACGTGATGGCCGCCGCCGGGGTGCCGACCGCCCGCGCCGTGACCTGCCGGAGCGCCGACGAGGTGGCCGCTGCGCTGGACGCGTTCGGCACCCCGTACGTGGTGAAGAACGACGGGCTGGCCGCCGGCAAGGGGGTGGTGGTGACCGACGACCGTGCCGCCGCCCTCGCCCACGCCGACTCCTGCGGGCAGGTGGTGGTCGAGGAGTACCTGGCCGGGCCGGAGGTGTCGCTGTTCGTCGTCACCGACGGCACGGCGGCGGTGCCGCTGCTGCCCGCCCAGGACTTCAAGCGCGTCAGCGTCGGCGACACCGGCCCGAACACCGGCGGCATGGGTGCGTACGCGCCGTTGCCGTGGGCGCCGCCGGACCTGGTCGACCAGGTGATGGCCGAGGTGGTGCACCCGACGCTGGCCGAGATGCGCCACCGGGGCACCCCGTTCGCCGGGCTGCTCTACGTCGGGCTGGCGGTCACCGCCGCCGGCCCCCGGGTGATCGAGTTCAACGCCCGGTTCGGCGACCCGGAGACCCAGGTGGTGCTGGCGCTGCTGGAGACCCCGCTGGCCGGCCTGCTGCACGCGGCGGCGACCGGTACGCTCGCCGACCACCCGCCGCTGCGCTGGCGGGACGGGGCAGCGGTGACCGTGGTGCTCGCGTCGGCCGGCTACCCGGCAGCGGCCCGCACCGGCGACGTGATCACCGGCGACGCGATCTCCGGTGCCGGGCAGGCCGGGATCAGCCACGCCGGCACCGCCCACGACGCCACGGGGCAGTTGGTCTCGGCCGGTGGTCGGGTGCTCAGCGCCACCGGCGTCGGTGCCGACCTGGCCGACGCGCGGGACGCCGCGTACCGGCTGCTGGCCGGGGTCGACCTGCCCGGCGGGCACTTCCGGACGGACATCGCCCTGGCCGCCGCCGAAGGTCGGATCACCCTGCCCTGACCCGGGTGCCGGATCACCCCGTGCCGGGCGGATAGCGGGCCGCCCGGCGGGTACGCCCCGGCGCATGGGGACGAGCTACCAGGACGTACTGGACAGTCTGAACGAGCTGGACTTTCCCGCCGACAAGGAACAGATCGTCGCGGAGGCGCGGCGGGTCGGTGCCAGCCCCGGCGTGGTACGCGCGTTGCGCGGCCTGCCGCCGGTCGAGTACGCCAACCGTACGGAGGCGGCCCGCTCGGCGCACATCGACGCCGCGCCGGAGCAGGACCCGGCCCAGCGGGCGGCGCGGGCGCGGTTCCGGGACCACCAGCGGGTGGCGCAGCATCTGCGCCAGCCGTGAGTGCCGGGGTTCACCAAGTCCGGGCCGGGGGGTCAGCTGCCCGAGGGCCGGGGCAGGTCCCGGGTGACCACCTTGCCGGCGGCGTTGCGCGGCAGCGCCGACAGGAAGATCACATGCCGGGGGACGGCGAACCGGGCGCGGTAGCGGCGCACGTACTCCCGGACCGACTCGGCGTCGAGCGTCTCCTGCGGATGCAGCACCAGGTACGCGGCGAGCCGCTGGCCGTACTCCGCGTCGGGCAGGCCGACCACCGCGGCCTCGCGTACCTGCGGTAGCTGGGCCAGCAGGTCGGCGACGTCGGACGGGAAGATGTTCTCCCCGCCGGAGACGATCATGTCGTCGGCTCGGCCGCCGACGAAGAGCAGCCCGTCGGCGTCGACGTGGCCGAGGTCGCCGGTGCCGAGCAGCCCGTGCCGGCGTTCGGCCATGCCGTCGTCGCTGGTGGTGTAGCCGTCGAAGAGCAGCTCGTTACCGACGAAGATCTGCCCGACCTGCCCGGTCGGCACCGGTTCGCCGTCCGGCCCGAGCACCGCCAGCCGGGTGCCGTACGGCGGCCGGCCGGCGGTGTTCGGTGCCCGGCGCAGGTCGGCCGGGGTGGCGATGGCAGCCCAGGAGACCTCGGTCGACCCGTACAGGCTGTAGAGCACGTCGCCGTACCGGTCCATGAACCGGGTGGCGATGCCGCCGCCGAGCGCCGAGCCGCTGACCGCGACCACCCGCAGCCCGGTCGGCTGCCGCCGAGGCTCCGGTACGTCGTGCAGCAGCCGTTGCAGCATCACCGGCACGGCGAACAGCGCGGTGCAGTCGTGCCGGTCGACGGCGGCCAGCGCGGCTGCCGGCTCGAATCGTCGGTGCAGCACCACCGTGGCCCGCAGCGCGAACGCGATCTGCAGGGCGGCGTACCCCCAGGTGTGGAAGACCGGCGTGGCGATCATGATCCGGTCGTGGACCCGCAGCGGGATCCGGTCGATGATCGACGCCAGCGGTCCGAAGCCGGTCGGGGTCCGTCGCCGGGCGCCCTTCGGGGTGCCGGTGGTGCCGGAGGTGAGCACGATGGTGCGGCCGTCGCGGCGCGGTGGCTCCAGCCGGGTGTCCGTCGGTGCGTCGCGCAGCAGCTGCGCGACCCGGGTCTCGTCGACCCGGACCACCGCGGTGTCGACCTCGACGACCTGTTCGCCGAACTCGCGGTCGTGCAGCAGCACCCGCAGCCGCTGCTCGTCGGCGACGGCGGCGAGCTGCGGCCCGGCCAGCCCGGGGTGCAGCAGGACGGTGTCCGCGCCGAGCAGCCCGGCGGCGACCATCGCGGTCACCATGTCGGGGTGGTTGCGGCAGAGCAGGCCGATCCGGTCCCCGGCGGAGACGTCCAGCGCGGTACGCAGCGCGCCCGCCAACCGCTCGGCGCGGTCCAGCAGCTCCCGGTAGGTCAGCTGTTGTTCGCCGTCGTCGATGAGCGCGACCCGGCGTGGATCGCGGGCGGCGGCCTGGCGCAGTTCGCCGACGAGGGTGAACCCCCAGCGACGCAGTGCGGCGAATTGGGCGACGGTCCGCACCGGCGAGCCGGGGGTGAGCACCCCGCGTCGGGTCAGCGTGGAAATCAGGAACGGCAGGTCCACCGGCACACACCCCCAGCTGCGGGCGTGACCGGTCGGAGGGATGGTCGACCCCGCTGATACAGGACACGTATCAGGCGGGGCTACGGATCGGTGGTCAGCTCTTGGGGATGTCGAACAGGTTGGGGATCTGGGCGGCGAGTCCGAGATCGCCCTTAGCCTTGAGTTTGCCGGTCATGAACATCATCATCGGGTTCGCGGTGCCGGCGACGACCTTGAGGAAGTCGACCGGTCCGAGGGTCAGGCTCAGTCGCGGTTCGCGCTCGGCGGCCGGGGATACCACGCAGGTGCCGTTGTCGACGACGATCTCGTAGGTGTCGGTGCCGCCGTCCGGCCGGCCGGTGATGTTCCAGTGGATCACCGCGCTGGTGGCACCGGCTTTCTCCGGACGGAACAGGACGGGCATCCGGTTGAACACCTCGTCGAGGACCTTGCCGCGCAGGTCGCCCTGCATCACCTCGGCGATCTTGGAATCCGGGGTGGTCTTGACCAGCTTGCTGAACTCCTTCGCGTCGATGGACGCGAAGTTGGCCGGGTCGAACTCGGTCATCAGATACCCTCCAGATCGGAACGTCGGGCCTACCTTAGCGTAATGTTACGCGTCGGTAGGTTCGGCCGGTGGGGCCTGACGCGGACCCCAGCCGCTGCGGTGGCCCGACCACCCGTAGAGTCGGGCGTGCTCAGTCCTCGCCTCGGTAGACGCAGCCGGAGGTGCAGGTTTCCCGAACCACCACCGCCGACAACGGCAACTGACCGGCAAGTCGTTGCCAGATCCATCGGGCCAGCACTTCGCTCGTCGGATTCTCCAGTCCGGCAATCTCGTTGAGGTAGTGGTGGTCGAGTTGGTCGCGGACCGGCGCGAACGCCTGCTTGAGGTCGCCGAAGTCGATCACCCAACCGGTTTGCGCTCCGACCTGGCCACTGACGTGCACGGCGACCCGGTACGAGTGTCCGTGCAGGCGGGCGCACTTGTGGCCTTCGGGTACGTACGGCAGCCGGTGTGCGGCCTCGAAGGTGAACTCCCGGAAGATCTCCATCAGGCAATCCCAATGTATTTGTGGGTCTGTAAACTCAAACGCCACTGTGGATTCTCTAGGCAGTACCGCACCGCAGCCGCAGTATTGGCGACTCGATTCGGCCCGTCCATTGGCTGCAGTAGAAAATGGTTGAAGTCGAGGTGCTCGAAGCGAGCCGGGTCGGCCTCTGGCTGGGGAAAGACCAGCTTCAAGTCGTCACCTCGGGTGAGTACGACACTCGCGCCAGCCTTGGGACTGACACAGATCCAGTCGATGCCCGCAGGTGCGGGCAGAGTGCCGTTGGTCTCGACCGCGACCTCGAAGCCTGCTTCGTGCAGGGCGGTCACAGCCGTCTCGTCCAGCTGCAACAGTGGTTCGCCGCCGGTGCAGACCACGTACCGTCGGCTGCGGGGGTGCGCCCGCCCTTGCCAAGCCTCTGCGACGGCGGCGGCCAGCTCGACGGCGGACGAGAACCGCCCGCCCCCAATGCCGTCGGTGCCGACGAAGTCGGTGTCGCAGAATTGGCAGATCGCACGATGTCGATCGCGTTCTCGCCCGGTCCAGAGGTTGCAACTGGTGAAGCGGCAAAAGACTGCGGGGCGACCGGCGTGCGTACCCTCGCCCTGGAGTGTGTAAAAGATCTCCTTGACCCGGTACACGCCGATCATCCGTCGCCGGAGATGGCAGGGTCGATCATGCCGAGCTCGGCGAAACCGCGTTGACGGAGCAGGCAGGAGTCGCAACTGCCACAGGCCCGGTCGTCGATCGGGTCGTAGCAGCTGTGTGTCCAGGCGAAGTCGACTCCCAGCTCCAGGCCCCGCTGGATGATTGCGGCCTTGCTCAGCCGGATCAGTGGGGTGTGGATGCGCAACCGCTGTTGCCCCTCGACGCCGGCCTTGGTGGCAAGATTGGCCATTGCTTCGTACGCAGCGATGTACTCCGGGCGGCAGTCCGGGTAGCCGCTGTAGTCCAGCGCGTTGACCCCGAGGAATATGTCTGAGGCGTTCAGGGTCTCAGCCCAGGCCAGCGCAAACGACAGGAAGATCGTGTTGCGCGCCGGTACGTACGTTACCGGGATGGTGTCATCCATCTCGTCGGTGCTGGTGCGGTGTGGTACCGCGAGCGCGTCGTCGGTCAGTGCCGACCCGCCGAAGGCCCGCAGATCGATGTCGGCGACGATGTGCTGGGCCGCGCCGAGTGCCTTCGTCACGCGGGCGGCGGCGTCAAGCTCGACGGTGTGTCGCTGCCCGTACCGGAAACTGAGCGTGTGGGTCCGGTAGCCCTCGTGTATCGCGATCGCGAGCGCCGTCGTGGAGTCGAGGCCACCGCTGAGCAGCACAACGGCATTACGCGTCCCTGCCGGCAGGTGCTCCGTCACCTTCCACCCCCGTCCGTTGGCATCGGTCTAGCCAGCTGGCAAGCATACCCAGCGTGCCGCCGGAGCCCCGATCAGGGCCAGCGTTCCGGTAGGGATCGGAGTCCTCGTATCAGTCCATTCGAGTAGGGTGTTGTGCCGTTGATGGCCAAGAGGGAATCCCCGTTCCTTGAGGGCAGGGAGGAAGCCAAGTGTTGTGGGCGTCCAGGAAGGCCCTTCATCAGGCGGCCGTGACTCAGCGCCGGTAGGTGCTCGACGCTGCTAGCGCGATGCCGCCGCGGACGTTGAAGTCAACCGTGACCTTGAGAAAGATGGGATCGAGTGCGGCTACCAGATCATCCCGCATCCTCGTGGCCAGGTGCTCGTGGAAGATGCCTTCATCCCGGAAGGTCTCCAGGTAGAGCTTGAGGCTCTTGGTCTCCACACCCCGGTCACCCGGACGGTAGTCGATCCGGATGGTCGCCCAGTCCGGCTGCCCCGTGATGGGGCAGCGGCAGGTGAACTCCCGGCAGTCAATCGTGATCTCCTGCGAGCTGTCCGTAATCGGAAAGGTATCGAGTGTTCCGTCAGGCTTGGCCTGCGCCTGCCCAAGCTTAGTCAGCGCCATGGACCGATCATAGGCTCTGCCGTAATGCGCCCATTTTGCTCCTAACCTCGGCCGCCGCGTGCAGCATGTCCGGTACGTCCACCGTCTTGACTGACAGCAGAGAGTTATGAGTCCCACACCGCCCAATCGAAGGTGACCCGCGTGGCCCACTGGCAAGTGGGACACGTCCGGGAGATCGTGTCGCCGTAGGGTTCCGGATCGCCGACCAGTCGTCGGCGGCACGCGCCCGCTACGAACACTCGCATTGCGATGGCGAAGCTGCTGACCACAGGGCCTACCCCGGGGAACCTGTCTGACGGCAACTCCTCCCTGCTGGTGACCCAAGGCAGCTACCCGCACCCGAGGTTATGATCTTGCTAGTTTCGAAGCCGGGTGGCAGCGTCACGTACCGTGGTGCTGCACGGGGAAGGTCGGAGGTGATTTTCGGGATGAGCCTGGGGGAAATCTGCTCACTCCCCCGGTCCGCTCTGGGCGGTGGAGATCCCGAAGAGAGGTGGTACCAGGATTCTGGGAATTCCCAACGCGGTCAGCCGGGTGGCGCAAATCGCTGCGGTACTGACGCCGGAGCCCGACGAAACTTTGACCTGTCGGAGCAGGAGAACCCCGGAGGGCGGTTCGATCTCTCCGTTGATCACTATCGTTTTCCTGCACTATGGACCGAGCAATGACGCGATCTGCGGGCGACGAGCGAGTCGACGAGATTGTGCAGGCCATTGTGAAGAGTCGGCGCTACCAGACGGTGGCTCCAGTCACCGTGCGACGTCTGGCCAGAGCCGCTCTCGTCGCGGCTCGGGGCGATGTTTCCGATGCGGTGAAACGGACCAAGCGCGGACTACATGAGATTTACGGTGCGTTTTTGCCGCCCAAGCCGCCCAACTATGCAGCGTTACTCAGCCAGATCGAATCTGCCGTTGACACCGGAGATGACGAAGCGCTACAGGGAGCCCTCCGACGTGCGATGTCGGTGCATCTATCCACCCGGGAGCGGCTGCCACACCTGGCGGGGTTCTACCAAGAAGTTTTCCGTGACCTGCCCGAGCCGAGTACGGTGCGTGACTTGGCCTGTGGCCTCAGTCCGCTAGCTGTGCCGTGGATGGGTCTACCCGAGCAGGCCATGTACGTCGCGTCCGACATCGACGCCCGCCTGATCGACTTCGTGGGTTCCGTGCTGACGAGATTGGGTGTACAACACCGGGTGGGGGTGGCTGATATTCTTGAGGATCGGGTTCACGAGCCAATCGATGTCACGCTACTTCTGAAGACCTTGCCCTGCCTGGAAACTCAGCGCCGGGGATCCGGTTGGGAAGCGATCGACCTCGTCAACTCGCCGATTATCGTGATAACCTTTCCGACCAGATCTCTTGGTCGGCGGTCGAAAGGGATGTTTCAGACCTATTCGCGAAGCTTTGAGTCGCAGGTCCGGGAGCGGTCATACAGCTTCCGGCAACTGGAGATTGGCAACGAGCTGGTCTACGTCATTCAGAAGTAGCTTTTGCCTGATTTTTCAGAAGACCTGAAACGAGCGAATTCGCGGCTCAAGGCGGACCGATACCACCTGAGTCTTACCCCTTGTGGATCGCTATCAGCTCCTCCGACGCCAGGCTGGCCCGTGAAAAGCGCCAACCCCGATCGCGGGCCAGCGCGGAGAGCTCTTCGACATGTCGAGAAACGAAGACCGCGGCTCGGCCGTTCATGGCCCGGGTAGGGAACGAAACCACCACATCGCGGCAGTCCAGTCGGTCGATCAGCGCCTGCCCGGCACCCGTACGGCGTCCCTCCAGGCAGTGGTACGTCTTCAGTAGTAGCGCCAGGTCGCCGCTCACCGGCCGGCCGTCGGCGAGCACATCCTCGTGCTGGACCTCGCAGTCCGGGTAGGTCCGCGCCAGAAACGCGTTACCCAACGCGACGAACGACGCGTTGAAGTCGTAGCCGACGTACCGGGCCTCGCTGACCTGCCTCAACCAGGGCAGGGTGAACGGGTTCAGCGCGCACGCGAGGTCCGCCACCGTCCGTGGCGGCGGTACCAGTCCGAACAGGATGGGGTAGAAGTCGTCGAGGTCGGGCAGACGCTCGGCGGTGGAAAAGTGGCCACCCAGCATCTGCCGGCACCAGTCCCGCCGGCCCTGCGGATCGTCGAGATCGGCTCGGTCGACGGCCCGTCGTAGCGCCGGTGGCCGGGCGGTGAGCAGATGCAACGCAGCCACTTTGTGTAACCGGGCCCGGACCCGTCGTTCCAGCTCGGTCGGGTCGCCAGTGCCCCGCCCTTCGCGCCGCACCAGGTCGACAATGGTCTCCGGATGGATGTCGCGGTACTTGGCGGCCGAGGTGAGCCGGGCGATCACCTTGTCGACGGCGGGAGGATCGGCCGTTCGTGCTGTTGACGTGGCGATGCCCGGTGGGTGGGCACCGGCTCGGCCTAGCGGGTGGTGACCTGCTGGCCGCAGGCTGGCCAGTGATTGATCGTGGTCCGGCGCTGGGTCCGGTGGAGGTGTGGTCACCGGTCGGTCATCCCTGCCCGCCCGGCTCGGGTGCGGCGGGTCCGGCCAGCTGGCCGGACCGAATCATCTCCAGCAGGCGGGTGTAGAAGCGAAGATTGTGCAGGGTGGCGAGCCGGTCCGCCAGTCCGTCCTTCACCCGGAACAGGTGGTGCAGATAGCTGCGGCTGTACCTCTGGCAGGTCGGACAGTCGCAGGTCGGGCAGATTGGCTGGTCCTTGCGGGAATTCTCCTCGTCGAGGATGTAGATGTTCTGGTAGAAGCTCCGATCCGGAGTGAGCTGCCGGCTGGCGATATCAGGTTTGAACGCGTAGAGGCGGCCGTGTCGGGCGTCGCGAGTTGGGAGCGTGCAGTCAAAGATCCATCGAGTGTCGAGTTCGCAGAGGGCGACCAGATGCTCGGGCCGGCCGACTCCGAGGGCGAACAGCGGCGCGTCGGGCGGAGTGCTCCGGGCGAGCAGGGTGAACATGTCACGCTCCAACTCGCCGGCGGAGTTCAGTGGCCAGCCGCCGAATCCGAACCCCTGCGCCCCCGACTCGACGAGGGCGTCGACGCAGCGTTGCCGCAGGGTCGGATCGGTACCGCCTTGGACCACCCCGACCAACAGGGGCGGCTCCGAGGTCCGGCGCTGCCGACATTGGAGGTCGTACGCCTGTCGGGCCTGCCGGAACCAGCGGATCGTGCGCTCGGTGGAGGCGAGTTGCTGAGCCGGGGAGTCCTCCGGGCCGGTGCAGTCATCGAGGGCGATCACCACGTCGGATCTGAGGCCGAATTGCCATTCGATGACCTTTTCTGGGGTGAGTACGATCTTCTTCGTGTCGGGCGATTCTTGAAAAGTCACCCCGTTCGATCGGATTGATCCTGTCTGACCCCGTTTGCGGATGAGAGAGAGTATCTGGAACCCGCCGGAGTCAGAGACGATCACACCGTCCCAGGCCATGAAATGGTGTAGCCCGCCGGCCCGTCGGACGGCCTGGAGCCCGGGGCGCTGGGCCAGGTGCATGGCGTTCACCATCACCGCCTGGATCCCCACTGCTGCCAGGTCACGGCTGTCGACCGCGCGGACCGAGGCCCGCGTGCCGTCGGGTAGGAACGTTGGCAGAGCGATCGAACCGTGAACGGTCTCCAGTCGGTGCCCGGTCTGGGATGGGTGCCCAGCGGGAGCGGCAGGGTCTGCGGAGATCATCAGGTCGCAGCTCCTCGATCGCGGCAGACGGCTTCCCTACGATACGCGACCCGCCGGACACCATCTCAGCCGCCATCTTGTCAAAGAAGCCAAATTCACCTCTTGTCGACGTCGCCGATCAGTCTCGTCCCTGGGTCGAGTTGTCCGCCGGCGGCGAACCGCAGGGCGGCGCCAACCAGGATCGCCAGGAGGCCGCTGACAACGAGCGGGCCCAGGGCGCGCCCAGTGACCGGAAGGCCGTGATCCGATGCCCCGTAGGCTGGTCCGCCGGCTACCAATGGTCCTTCCCCGACATACCGGAAAGCCATCTCGTTGGAGGTACCGGCCGGAGTGCTGACGGAAATCGTCGTCGCACCGTCCTCGCAGACGGGAGTCGGGAAGGTCAACACGTTGAAGGCGCCGCCGACCGTGACGACCGCTGGCCCGAGCGTCCGTCCGCAGACTGTCACCTGGGTCTGCCCGGGGATGAAGCTGGTACCGCTGACCGTCGCCGTCGTACCGCCGGCGGCGGTACCCTCACCGGGGTTCACCGAGTCGATCCAGGGCGTGGCATCGCTGCGATACGCGGAGCCGATGAGCGCTTCGACGCCCGTAGGTCTTGGTGGAGCCGGGTCGGACGGTTGCGCTGGCCACGCGTACGCCGCCTCGGCAACGGTCGCCGTGGCGACGGGTCCGTCACCTTCCGCCGCCGTGACCGGCCCGGACGCAGACAGGCCGGCCAGTGCTCCGGCCAGAGCTGCGACGGCGAGCATGGATGTATTGCGGCGTGTGGTGGTACGCACAGTTCCTCGTCTCGGACTTCGGCCTCACCGACCCAGGTGGGGATGCGACTCGCACCGTCGGGCAGGAGCAGGAGCGGCGTGGCCGGAAGAATCCGGCAACGACAGGCTGAACGACGGAAAATGCGGCCAGTTACGCAATGGTCCCTAGATCCGCCAGATCAGTCAGATTGCCACCGGCTGCCCGGCGGGGCCGGCAGGCCGGCGTGTCAGACTGCCGTACGTGACATCGCGCCCGCAGATCCCCAACGTGCTCGCCGCCCGGTACGCCTCCACCGAGCTCGCCGCTCTGTGGTCCCCGCAGGAGAAGGTCCGGCTGGAACGGCGACTCTGGCTCGCCGTCCTGCGCGCCCAGCGCGACCTCGGCATCGCCGTGCCCGATGGGGTGATCGAGGCGTACGAACGGGTCGTCGACCAGGTCGACCTGACCGCCATCGCCGAGCGCGAGCGGGTCACCCGGCATGACGTCAAGGCCCGGATCGAGGAGTTCAGCGCGCTCGCCGGCCATGAGCACATCCACAAGGGGATGACCTCCCGGGACCTGACCGAGAACGTCGAACAGCTGCAGATCCGGGCATCGCTGGAGCTGATCCGCGACCGGGTCGCCAGCACCCTGGCCCGGCTGGCCCGGCTCGCCGTCGAGCACACCGACCTGGTCCTCGCCGGCCGCTCACACAACGTCGCCGCCCAGGCCACCACGCTGGGCAAGCGGTTCGCGTCGGCGGCCGAGGAGCTGCTCATCGCGTACGAACGGTTGACCGACCTGATCGACCGCTACCCGCTGCGCGGCGTCAAGGGGCCGGTCGGCACGGCCGCCGACCAGCTGGACCTCTTCGACGGTGACGCCGCCAAGGTCGCCGAGCTGGAGCGCCGGGTCGCCGGTCACCTCGGCTTCCGGCGGGTGCTGGACAGCGTCGGCCAGGTCTACCCCCGCTCCCTCGACCTGGACGTGCTCTCCGCCCTGGCCCAGGTCGCCGCCGCCCCGTCCTCGCTGGCCACCACCATCCGGCTGATGGTCGGCCACGAGCTGGTCACCGAGGGTTTTCGGCCCGGGCAGGTCGGCTCCAGCGCCATGCCGCACAAGATGAACACCCGATCCAGCGAGCGGGTCAACGGGCTGGCCGTGGTGATCCGGGGCTACCTGTCGATGGTCGGCGAGCTGGCCGGCGACCAGTGGAACGAGGGCGACGTCTCGTGCTCGGTGGTGCGCCGGGTGGCGCTGCCGGACGCGTTCTTCGCCGCCGACGGGCTGTTCCAGACCTTCCTCACCGTGCTTGACGAGTTCGGCGCGTACCCGGCGGTGGTCGCCCGGGAACTCGACCGCTATCTGCCCTTCCTGGCCACCACCCGGATTCTCGTCGCGGCGGTGCGCGGCGGTGTCGGCCGGGAGGTAGCGCACGAGGTGATCAAGGAGCACGCGGTCGCGGTGGCGCTGGCCATGCGGGAGCAGGGTGCCGCCGACAACGACCTGTTCGACCGGCTCGCCGCCGACGGGCGGCTCGGGTTGAGCCGGGACGAGATCGCAATGGTGGTCGCCGACCGGGCTGGCTTCGTCGGCGCCGCGCCGTCGCAGGTGCGGGCGGTGGCGGACCGGGTGGCCGCGGTGGTCGCCGACCACCCGGTGGCCGCCGCCTACCAGCCGGCCCCGATCCTGTAGACCTACCTGCCGCCGGAGCCGGCCGAGCCGCCGGTCTCGTTGCCGGCGCTGGCGTCGGCGTGACTCGCGTCGATCTTCGACTGCTTCGAGTCGTCGCCGGCGTCGGGCCGGATCTGCAGCACCACGGCGGCCGTCCCGTACGCACAGAGCTCCATGTGGGTGCTGCCCACCTGCCGGGTGTCGAACCGCATTCCGATGACGGCGTTCGCGCCCTTCTTCTTGGCAGCATCGCCCAGCTTGCCGATGATCTCGGTCCGGTACTTGGTGAGGCTGGCCGGTCCGCCCGGGTCGGACTTGCCGCCCCGCAGCGCCTTGACGCCTTCCTTGAAGGGGTTGATCGAGCGGACCACCGAGGTGACCACCTCACCCAGCACAATCCGGATTTCGTATCCCGGTAGATCGTTCGTCGTCACGATCAGCACGGAACCGATGGTATGAGTGATGGTGTGCCCTGCTCGCGGGCATTGGTGGGGCCTGCGCCATCCGTCAAACGGCACAGCGCGGCCACTTGGTACCTCAGCGGAGCCCGCGCCAGCTAGCGGTCAGCGGACACCCGCTGGGCAGGCACTAGGGCGTGTATCAAAGTCGGCCGTGGGCGGGTGACGACTTTCGGCGTGTCGCTGCCCG
>NZ_JBHMIO010000040.1:0-40397 GCF_048060275.1 Micromonospora sp. LOL_015 | reverse complement strand
TCGTCGGGGCTGCGCCCCGACGCTGCCGCCTGCCCACTCACGGTTGTTTTTCCGGTCAGATCCCGGCGTTCACCCCGCTGCTACGCCTGGTCGCGGCCGTGCTGGGATCGTTGAGGGACGTCCTCGTGGTCGCGGACGCGTTGCACGCACAGACCGGGCACGCCGAGTTGCTCGCCGCCGACGGCGGACATCTGATGACCGCGGTCAAGGCCAACCAGCCCACCTTTTTCGCCCAGCTCAAGGCCCTTCCCTGGGCTGAGGTCCCGGTCGGGTCCCAGACCCGCGAGACCGGTCACGGACGCAAGGAGACCCGCACCGTCAAGGTCCTCACCGTGTCCACCCCGGGAGGCCTGGGCTTCCCCTACGCGCGGCAGGCCGTCCGGATCACCCGGACCCGCACGATCAAGGGCAGGACCACCCGTGAGACGGCGTACCTGACCGTCTCGCTGCCCGCCGACCAGGCCCAGCCCGCTGATCTGGGCACCTGGGCGCGGTCGGAATGGCATATCGAGAATCGGCTCCATCACGTACGGGATGTCACGTTCCGTGAGGATGCCCATAGCGCCCGAACGGGTAGCGGGCCCGCCGTGTTCGCCACGCTCCGCAACACCGCGATCGGATACCACCACGTTGATGGTGCTACCAACATCGCCGAAGCCACCCGACGTGCCAGCCACCGCCCGCACGACCTCATCGACGCCGTAACCACGGGAAAACCTGCCGTGACCAGGGGTCACCCGACTTTGCAATAGCCCTGTCGGGCTGACGGCCGTCTCACTCGCCGTAGCCAGCTCTGCCAGCGCCACCGGGTCCACGACAGCCAACCGCCGCCCAATCTGCAACAGCGTCGGCTTCAACCTGCGCGCCACGGTCGGCGGGACGGTCGCCATCCCGGTCACCGACCACGCCGCCGATCCTGACCTGACCCCGATCTCCCTGGTAGGGGTGTTCGGCGGTGCGCCCCTCGGGTCGGTGGTGATCTCCGACAACGGCACCGCCGCGACCACCAACGACGACGTTCTGATCTTCACCCGTACGAGCGGCAGCCGCGGCGCGGCGCACCTTTACTGGACCGTCTCGGACGGCACGCTCAACGCGCAGTGCGTCGCGACCGGCTACGACCTGCCGCCGGGTAACGGCTGACCCACTGACGCGACGACGGCAACAGAAGACACGGCAACGGCACCAGCCCGCCGACGGCACGGAGCCGGAGGCGGGCTGGCGCGGCCGCTGGTCAGCGGCTCATAGCCTGCTTCGTGGTCTGCTTGGCTGACTGCGGGTCTGCGCCCTTGCCGACCTTTTTCAGCGCCTGGCGTAGCTCGGCCTCGGACATCTCCGAGTTGCCTTCGATGCCGGCCTCGTGCGCCTGCCGCCGCAGATCGTGCAGCTGATCGCGGTTACCCATCTCGACCTCCCGGATCCGGTACGGCACGCGTCCGGCGTGCCCCGATGTCCATCGGCTTCCCGGCCGACGGCGTGGCTAACGCCGCCCATCGGGTGACCGAGCCTGCCCGGTGTGGGGCGAAGCAATAGCGCGGCCGCTGCGGGGTAGACCCAGGCGAGAAGGCAACCAGATCGACCCGGAGGGTCACCATGACGACACCAGCGGCGCAGCCGCCCATGCGGACCAGCAACGAGGCCACCGAGGAGCAGCTCGCCGTCGCCCGGCGGCAGGGTCAGGCGTACGGCGGCGCGCTGCGCGCCATGGCCGAGGAGGACGGGGCGCAGAGCCAGCTGGCCGGCGACTACCTCGTGACGTTTGTCAACGAGGAGGCGGAGGGCATGTACGAGCTCTCCGGCGGTCAGCTGGTCTGGCGGGAAGCTGCCCCGGATGCGAACGTTCATCTGGAGGTCGCGGTCGCGGATGCCGCCGACGGCCGGTTCATCCCCGGTTTGGACGTGCGGATCACCGTCAGCCGGAACGGTCAACCGGTCGCCACTGCCGGCCTGCCGTTCCTGTGGCACCCGTTCCTGTACCACTATGGCGGCAACGCCTCGGTGCCCGGTCCCGGCCCGTACGACGTGACGGTCCGGATCGCGCCGCCGCAGTTCATGCGGCACGACCCGGTCAACGGCAAGCGGTACGCGACTCCGGTCGAGGTGCGCTTCGACCAGGTGATGTTCGCGAACGGGCGCAAGACCAGCCCGGACGCGCAGCCCCGTGGCGCCGACGCCCCGACGATCGGCGGGGACGGTGCCGGCCCACGCGACTGGGCGGACACCGCTGCCGCCTCCCGTACCTCGGACGATGCCGGTGCCCGCGCCCCGCACGACGCCGCCGGGGTGCCGTCGATCGGCCGCTGGTAACGCCCGTGACAGCGGGGCCGAGCGCCAGATGCGATGACTGTCGGCGGCGGAGCGCGAACAATGGCTATAGGCGGCGGAGCGCGAACAATGGCTATCGGCGGCGTAGCGCCAACAATGGCTATCGGCGGCGTAGCGCCAACAATGGCTATCGGCGGCGTAGCGCCAACATGGCGATGTCGTCGACCAGCGGTCGGCCGTCCACCAGCGCGCCCATCGTCTCGGCGCAGGCCGTCTCGGCGCTGGTGGCGACCAACGAGTCGCACAACTGACGCAGGCCGTTGTCGATGGTCGGCCCCCACCGCTCCACCAGGCCGTCGGTGAAGAAGAACAGCAGCGCGCCGGGCTCGAGGGCGTGCCTGCGCACCCGGCGTGGCCGGTGGATGCTGGTGCCGAGCGGAAGGTCCGCCGGCACCGGCAAGCTGTGTGCGGCGTGGCCACCGCCGATGGTCACCGGCGGCGGATGGCCGGCCGTCGACACCGACACGACCGTCCGGGTGGGGTCGATCGTCGCGTAGCACACCGTCGCCATCATGCCCGGCTCGAAGTGCTGCACCTTGCGGTCCAGCCGGGCGAGCACGTCGGCCGGGTCGGTGGTTTCCAGAGCGTACGCGCGCAGCGCGCTGCGCAGCCGGCCCATCACGGTCGCCGCGTGCAGCCCGCGTCCGGTGACATCGCCGATCGCCACGCCGACCCACCCGTCGGGCAATGGCAGCACGTCGTACCAGTCGCCGCCCACCCCGGCGTCGTGGCCGGCGACGTACCGGGCGGCGAACTCCAGCCCGGCGACCGTCGGTAGTTCGGTGGGCAGCAGGTCGTACTGCAGCGCCAGGGTGGCGGCACGGTCGACCTGGCTTTCGCGGGCCTGGTCGGCCAGGGCGATCCGGTCGGCCAGCAGCCGCAGCATTTGTTCGTCGTCGCAGGCCGGCCCGCGTCGTCGGGTTGCCACGTGCAGCACCCCGCTGACCGAGCCGCCGATCGTCACCGGCACCGCCAGCAGCGACCGGATGCCCTGCCCCTGCAACGCCGGATGCGCCAGCGCGTCGTCGTCAGGGTCGGCCAGCATGACCGTGTCACCGGTGGTCAGCACCTTGCCGGCGTACCCACGCCCCAGCGGCAGCCGGGCCGGCGGTTCGTGGCCGGCCTCGATGCCCCAGGCAGCGGCGGTGACCAGCTGCTGGGAGTGCGCGTCGAGTAGGAACACGGCGGCGGAGTCGGCGCCGAGCAGCCCGCCGGTGCGGGCCAGTGACTCGACCAGCAGCGCGTCGAAGCTCAGCCGGGACAGGGCAGGGTCAGTGATCGCCTCGATGCGTTCAAGGCGCTTGTCCGCGTTCCCACCCTCGACTGACACGAACGCAGCCTAGTCGAGCGGCCGGCTCACCCGGCACCGACGGACAGTGACGCCGTGTCGGACAGGCATCGAAAGCCGGTGCCTTAGCATGTAGTGACCGATTCGTCACCCGGTGGTGGCGACCCGGTCCGGCTCCGCCTCGTCGCGGGCGTCGACGATTGCGGCCACCAGGTCGTCCAGAGTGTCCATCCACTGGCCGGGGCCGTCGAACTCCACCTCGACGCCGAACTCGGCCTCGACGGCGTCGACCAGGCGGAGCAGGCCCAGCGAGTCGACTCCCAGCGCGATCAGCGATCCGCCGTCGGCCAGCTGGTCGACCGGCACCGTGCCGCCGGTCGCCTCGTCGACCAGCTCCATCACCCGCTGCCGCAGCGTCGTCGTGTCCACCGAATCCTCCTTCGTCTCCACCTTGTTCGGCGTCGTCCGCCCGGTCAGCACCGGCCGCCGGCCTCGCGGACCAGGTCGGCGATCTCGGCGATCGTCGGGGTGTCGAAGAACGCGTCCAACGGCACCTCGACGCCGAGCCGACGGTGGATCCGGCTACTGATCCGGGTGATCGTCAACGAGTGCCCGCCCAGGTCGAACAGGTCCTCGTCGATGCTGATCTCGGCGATCTGCAGCACGTCCTGCCAGATCGACCGGATCGCCTCGACGACCGGGTCCGCCTCGACCTGGTCTTTGGCGCCGACCGGGTCCGAGGTGCTGACCCGGCCCGTCGGATCCGTACCGCCGGTCGTCGGTGCCGGCAGCGCGGTCCGGTCCAGTTTTCCGTTCGGGCTCACCGGTAGCCGGTCGAGCAGCACCCAGTCGGTGGGCACCATCGCCGTGGGCAGCGTCTCGGTCAGGTGCCGGCGCAGCTCGGCGACGGTCGGCGCGGCACCCCGGGGAACCAGGTAGGCGACGAGCCGCGGCGACGCCTCGTCCGTACCGCTCAGTAGTACGGCGGCCTCGGCGAGAGCCGGATGCTCCAGCAGCCGGCCGGTGATCTCACCCAGCTCCACCCGGTGGCCGCGGATCTTCACCTGGTCGTCGGCCCGGCCGAGGAATTCCAGCCGGCCGTCGGGCAGCCAGCGACACAGGTCGCCGGTGCGGTACAGCCGGCCGGCGTCGGTGGCGTACGGGTCGGGGACGAATCGCTCGGCGGTCAGCTCGGGGCGGTTCAGGTAGCCGTCGGCGACGCCCCGCCCGCCCAGGTACAGCTCGCCGGGCACTCCGATCGGTACCGGCTGCCGCCGCCCGTCCAGCAGGTACGCCGTGGTGTTCGGCGCCGGCCGGCCGATGGTGACCTCGGCCGGCTCCGGCGGGATTTCCGCCATCGTCGCGTAGATCGTCGCCTCGGTCGGGCCGTACCCGTTGACCAGCCGGGCCACCCGCGAGCGCAACTGGCGGGCCAGCGGGACCGCCAGCGCCTCGCCGCCGGTGACCGCCACCACCCGGTCGTCGAGCCCGGCCTCCAGCAGGACCCGCCAGCCCGACGGAGTCGCCTGCACATGTGTCACTCCGGTCTCGCGCACCAGCCGCAGCACCCCGGCACCGTCGAGCGCGCTGACCCCGGAGGCCACCACCACCTGGCCACCGGTGGTCAGCGGCAGGTAGACCTCGACCCCCGAGATGTCGAACGACGGCGAGGTCAGGTTGAGCCACCGGTCAGCCGGCCCACTGTCGAACATGTCCCGCATGCCGAGCAGGAGGTTGGCCAGCGCACCGTGCGGGACACGTACCCCCTTGGGCCGCCCGGTGGAACCCGAGGTGTAGAGCACGTACGCCAGCTCGTCAGGGCCGGGCAGGTCTGCGGTCCCTGGGTCACCGGTCGCTGGGTCACCGGTTTCTGGGTCAGCGGTCGTCAGGTCGAGCTGGTCGAGTGCGAGCACCGGTGACCCGGCGGGCAGGGCGGCCGCCGTACCGCTGGTGGTCAGTACCAGCGCCGGCACGGCGTCGTCGAGGATCATCGCCTGCCGGGCCGGCGGGTAGTTGGGGTCGACGGGCAGGTACACGGCCCGGCTGCGCAGCACCGCGAGCAGCGCGACGACCGTCTGCCAGGAGCGGTCCAGCAGCACGGCGACCAGCGATCCCGCCCCGACGCCACGGGCCCGCAGCAGCCCGGCGAGCCGAGCGCTGACCGCGTCGAGTTCGGCGTAGCTCAGCGCACGTCCACCGTCGACGACCGCGACGGCGTCCGGTGTCCGCCGTACCGCCGCCGCGAACAGCAGCGGCACGGTCGTGTCGGCCGGGTAGTCGCGGCCGGTGGCGTTCCAGCCACGGCAGACCAGCTCGGACTCGGCGGGAGGCAGCACCGGCAGGTCGGCGATCGGCTGTTCCGGGTCGGTGGCCACGGCGGCCAGCAGGGTCCGCAAATGGTCGCCGATCCGCGCGACGGCGGCGGCGGGAACGGCCGAGGGGCTGAACTGCAGGTTGATTTCCAGGTGCTCCTGACCGCTGTCCGGTGCCGGCCCGTCGACGACCTGGATGTGCAGCGCGTTGCGGGCCGCGCCGCTGAACATCGCCCAGTCGACGGTGGTCGGCACCGCGGCGAAGACGGGTTCCGGCGCGCGGCGGCGGTAGCCAATCGACACCGGGGTGAGCGCGGGCGCCGGCCGAACCCCGTTCGCCACGTGTGCCAGCGGAACGGACCGGAACCGGTTGAGCGTCCGCGTCTCGTCCCGGACGGCGTGCGCGAGGTCGCGGAAATTCGCCTCGTCGGGCACCGGGACGGTGACCGGCAGTTCGTTGACGAACAGGCCGATCTCGTCGGCGTCGTCGGCGGTACGGGTCGACAACCCGACGCCGACCGGGACCTGCTGGTTGCCGTACCGGTGCAGCAGCGCCTGCACCGCGGCCAGCAGCAGCTCGAACCGGGTGACCCCGAGCTTGCGCCGGGCCTGGTCGAGCCCGGCGACCAGACCCGGCGCCAGGACCACCGGTACGGCGTCGCCGGGTTCGGCGCCGGTCGGCACTCGGGCGAGACCGGGCAGCACCAGCCCACCCGGGCCGGACCAGCGGGTGGCCCAGTGGTCTGCGGCTGCCGCCGACTCGGCTGCGGCCCGGTCCCGTTCGGTGCCGGCCCGTGCCGCGTACCCGTCGGTCGGCGCCGCCGGCAGTTCGACCGGGCGACTGGCGCGGGCGGCATCGTACGCCGCCGCCAGGTGGCGGACCAGCACGTCCTTGGACGTGCCGTCAAAGACCAGGTGGTGGGCGGTGATCAGCAGCAGGTGCCGGCCACCGGCGGCGGGGATCAGGCTGAACCTGGCCAGCGGACCGGTGCGCAGGTCGTGGCGGCGGGCGATCTCCGCCGCGATCAGCCGGTCGACGCCTGCGTCACCGGCCGGCGGCGTCAGCCGCCGCAGCGTCGGGCGGTCGGCGGCCGGGGCGAGTCGCGGTACGCCGTCGCTGTCGTCGACCCGGGCGGCCAGCGCCGGGTGCCGGTCGACGACGGCGGCGCACGCGGTGGCCAGCGCCGCCTGGTCCAGGCCGGCGGCGTACCACACGCCGAGAGCCATGTGGTACGCCGTACCCGCCACCCCGGCCTGTTCGGTGAACCAGACGGCGTGCTGCGCGTACGTCGCTTCGGCGGTGCCCACGGGATCCTCCTGATGCTGCTGCTGGTTTGTCGATGTCGGACGGTACGGTCGGGCCGGAGCCGGTCAGCCCAGTGGATCGAACAGCGCGGCCAGCGTCCGTTTGAGGACCTTGCCGGCCTCGTTGCGGGGCAGCGTTTCGACGACCAGCACCCGGGCCGGCAGTTGATAGTCGGCGAGCCGGTCGGCCAGGAATGCGCGCACCGTGGGCAGGGTGAGTTCGTGCGGCGGCTGCCCGGCGCGGGGTACCAGCACCGCCCCGACCGCCGACCCGAGCACGGGGTGCGGGACGGCCACCACCGCCGCCTCGCCGACGGCCGGGTGTTCGTGCAGCGCGGCCTCCACCTCCAGCGAGGAGATCTTGAATGCGCCGGACTTGATCATGTCCTGGTGCCGGTCGGCGAGGTACAGGTAGCCGTCGGCGTCCAGCCGGCCGAGATCGCCCATCCGGACCCAGCCCTGACGGAACGTCGCTTCGGTGGCCTGGCCGTCGCGGTAGTACGAACGCGGATGCGGGCAGCGCAGCCAGACCTCGCCGACGCTGCCCGGCGGCAGCGGCCGGCGCTGTTCGTCGGCGATCATCAGCTGACCGTCGGCCGGCCGACCGACGGCGGCCCGCCGCGCCGGGTCGAAGATCATGACGGTCTGGGCGGGGGCGGCCTCGGTCGACGAGTAGTAGTTGACGATCGTCGCGGCCGGGAACGTCGTGGCCAGCCGGGTGGCCACCGCCGGCGCGAGCGCCGCCGCCGTCGACCCGATCAGCATCACGCCGGAGGTGTCCCGGCCCCGCAGGGCACCGGAGTCGAGCAGTTCGATCGCCATCGACGGGACCAGGAAGACGGTGCCGGTGCCGGGCGCGGTCACCAGGCGGGCGAACCGTGCCGGGGTGAACCGGGGCAGGGTCAGCACGGCCGGCTTCGCGGTCAACGCGTTGAACAGCATGGTCTGCCCGGCGTTGGTGCCGATCGGGAAGGCATGCAGGAAGCGTTCCGAGTGGGCCAGGGCCAGCCGGCGCGGGTGGCTCGGCGCCCCGGCCACCAGGTTGGCGTGACTGGCGCCGACGCCCTTGGGCCGGCCCGTGGTGCCCGAGGTGTAAAGGATCTGAGCCAGGTCAGCGGGCCGCACCGGGGGAGCGGGCGCGCCGGTGCTGTCGGCGACCGGGCCGCCGGCGACCAGGTCGGCGAGCGCCAGCGGCGTGACCCCGGTGGGTACGGCCGGCGCCGGCCCGGCCGGGCCGGTCAGCGGTCCGTGCAGGACCAGCCGGGCAGCGCAGTGCCGCACCGCGTACTCCAGTTGGGCCGGGGCGAGGCGGTCGGACAGCGGCACCGCGACCGCACCGGCCCGCGATACCCCGCAGTACGCCACGGCGTAGCCGGTCCACTCCCGCGCCGCGAACACCAGCGCGACCCGGTCACCAGGGGCCACCCCGGCCCGTCGCAGCGCGGCGGCCACCGCCAGCGCCCCGGCCCGCCAGTCGGCGAAGGTGAGCTGGTCCACGCCGTGGACCTCAATGGCGACCCGGTCGGGGTGCAGGGCGCAGCGCCAGTCGAGCAGCTCGGGTACGGTCCGAGCGGCCGGCGCGGCGGCCGGCCGCCGGGGGACACCGGGAGGCCGACTCATCGGCCACCGCCCGGGGACACGGGTAGCTGGGCTCGCTGGCCACCGCCGGGGGTCGCCGCCACCCGGGCCTGCCGGGTCTCGATGCCGACCAGGTCGTCCGGCGGAGCGTCCGGCACCTCGTCGTCGAACCGGGACAGCACCCGGGTGCGCATCGAGACGATCGCGGTCAGCGCGATGCAGACGCCGAAGGCGATGTAGAGCAGGGCGATGCCCCGGCCCGGACCGACCCCGATGACCTGCCCGACCGTGTCGGCCAGCGCCCCGTCCGGCATCAGCAGCGGCTCCATCAGGCTGGTGGCCAGCGGGGCGATCACCCCCCAGCCGAGTGGCATCGTCGACCAGGCGACCATCTGGTTGAGCGCGAAAACCCGACCGTGGAACCGGGGCGGCACCTTGATCTGGATGATCGTGTTGTAGATGCCGTTGACCAGGCCGAGCGCGCAGTACATGCCGAACGCCCCGGCACCGATGACGAGCAGGCTGGGGCGTAGCCCGGTCACCGCGCAGGCCACCGCAATGCCCAGCGTGCCGATCAGCACGGCCCGCATCCGGTAGCGGCGCGGGCCGCCCCAGACCAGCATCACCAGCCCGCCGGCTGCCGCGCCGACCCCGCCGGTGAGCGCGATCTGGGCCACCTCGGCCAGCTCGGCGAAGCCCAGCACCAACGGGGAGAGCAGGAACAGCACCGGGAACAGGAACAGGTTGAGGGCGGCGAAGAAGGCAAGCATGCCGCGGAACTCCCGGCGGCGCAGCGAGTAGCGCAACCCACCGAGGATCTCCTGCCCCAGGCTCTCCCGCCGCTGCAGCGCCAACGTGCGGGGGAACCGGATGGCGATCAGCACCGCGACGGCGAAAACGTACGCCACCACGTCGATGATCATGATGCCGCGCAGTCCGACCGCCTCCAGTAGCGCGACCGCCAGCAGCGGCACCATGAACTGGGTCAACCCGACCGCGGTCTGGGTGAGGCCGTTGGCGTGGCCGAGGAAGCGTTTCGGCACCAGCTGCGGCACCGCCGACACGAACGACAGCCGTTGGAACGCCAACGCCACCGACAACCAGCCGACGAGCAGGTAGAAGTGCCAGATCTCGGCCCGGTCGGCGATCAGCAGCCCGGCCATCACCGCCTTGGCGCCGCCTGCGGCGACGCTGGCGGCCAGTAGCACCCGGCGGCGACTCGTCCGGTCGATCAACGCCCCGGCCAGTGGGGCGATCAGCAGTCCGGGTAGCAGGCTGACGATGGAGAACAGGGCGAACCGGGCCAGCGAACCGGTCTCCAGGTAGATCCACAGTGGTACGGCGAAGTTGGTCAACGCGGTGCCGGTGGTGGTGACGATCTGGCCGGCCGCGACCAGACCGAACCGGCGCAGGCTGGGCTGTGGCCCACCTGCCCGGTCCGGTCCGGCCGCTGCCCGGTCCGGTGCCGACGGTCCGGACCGGGCCCCCGGCGGGTCGGCGGCCGGACCTCGGTCGGAGACCGCGTGCAGCCGCCACGCCGGGTCGTCCACCCCCGCGTCGCCGGTGGGTGGCACGTCTGGTTCGGCCGGTACGGCGAGCCGGAGGTGGACACCGGTGACAATCTCCGCCAACTCGCCGGCCCGGTACTTGAGAAAGTAGTGCCCTGCCTCGTCGATCACCGCCAGCGCGGTGCGGTCGGACAGGAAGTGCCACTCCTGGAAACGTTCCTCATGGAAGTCGGTGCCCCGGTCGCGTTCCCCGACGACCGAGATCACCGGGGCGCGCAGCGGGGTAACCTGGTCGCGCATCAGCGCGGTGAAGTAGTCCTCGGAGACCCGGGCGTCGTGACGCATCGCCCGGATCAGGAACGCCGCCTCTTCCGGGGCGAGGGAACCGATCGAGGTGCCCTGCGCCTGCAGCCAGGTGCGGTAGATCCGGTCGCTGCGGACCCGCTCCACCAACCGCAGCCGCAGCAGCGGACCGAGCAACCCGCCGGTCGGCCGGCCGAACGGGAAGATCGCACCGAGGTAGACCGCGGCCAACTCCCGCCCGGCTGCCTCCAGCCGGCGGGCCACCTCGACGGCGAGCGCCCCGCCCGGCCCACAGTGCCCGTAGAGGATGAGCGTCCCGTCAACCCGGTCCAGGATCTCCGCGACCACGCCCTCGGCGACTTCGTCGATCGGCGCCGGCTCGTCGGCCAGCCCGATGTCGTGCCCGGGCATCGCCACCGACAGCAGCCGCCAGCCGGCCGGCAGCGCGTCGGCGAGCGGCTGGTAGACCACTGCGCTGCCGCCGCCGTACGGGACGCAGACCAGGGTGGCGACCCGCTCGGCGGCGGAGGCTGGTGCGGTCAGCTCATGCAGCAGCCGACCCCGCTCGGCGTCACCGTCGGTCAGCAGAGCGGCGAGTTCGCGTACGGTCCGGTGCCGGAACAGGTCCATCACGCTGACCGCCGGAGGCGTGCCGTCACCGGCGCGGACCGTCGGCAGTTCCCGGCGCAGCCGGGCGACCACCTGGGTGGCCAGCAGCGAATGCCCGCCCAGCTCGAAGAAGTCGTCGTCGGCGCCGACCCGGGGCACCTGCAGCACCGCCTGCCAGACGGCGGCGATCAGCGTCTGCACCGGACCGGTCGGCTCGAGGTACTCCCGGGCGGGTTGATCGTCGCCCGGATCCGGCAGCGCCCTGCGGTCGATCTTGCCGTGCTCCTGCAGCGGCAGCCGGTCCAGCCAGCAGTACCGACTTGGGATCATGTGGTCCGGCAGCCGGTCGGCGAGCAGCCGGCGCAGCTCGGCCGGCTCCGGCTCGGGTGCCGGCCCCGGTGCCGGCCCGGGTGCCGTTTCCGGTGCCGGGTCCTGCGGGGCGCGTTCCAGGTAGCCGACCAACCGGTCGTCGCGCAGCAGTACGGCGGCCTGCCGTACCCCGGGAAGCTCGCGCAGCGCCGCCTCCACCTCACCCAGCTCCACCCGGTAGCCGCGGATCTTGACCTGGTGGTCGGTGCGGCCGAGGAAGAGCAGCTCGCCGTCGGCGCGCCACGCGCCGAGGTCACCGGTGCGGTACAGCCGGGAACCGGGCGGACCGAACGGGTCCGGGACGAACCGCTGCCCGGTCAGCCCGGGCCGGTTCAGGTAGCCGCGGGCCAGCCGGTCGCCGCCCAGGTACACCTCACCTGGCACGCCGACCGGCACCGGCCGCAGCCGGGCGTCGAGCACGTGCACCCGGGCGTACGGCAGTGGGTGACCGATCGGCACGCTGCCCGGCCCCCGCTCGTGTGCCGACACCCGGTAGGTGGTCACCCCGACGGTGGCCTCGGTCGGTCCATAATGGTTGAACACTGGTACGCCGTGCCCGGCCAGATCCGCCGCCCAGTCCAGGTCGGCCGCCTCGCCGCCGAGGATCAGCGCCCGCCGGGGCAGCAGCCGCGCGGTGTCCACCTCGGCGGCCAGCGCCCGCAGATGCGACGGCGTCATCTTCAGGTAGTCGATCCGTCCGGTGCGCAGCGCGTCGGCGAGCTCCTCGCCGGTGCACCGCCTCGGCACCAGATGGACGCAGCCGCCGGTCGCCAACGCCAGGTAGAACACGGTGACGCTGAAGTCGAACGACAGCGACTGCAGCAGCGCGTACCGGCCGGCCGGCACGACGTCGAACCGTTCGGCGACCCCGTCCAGATAGTTCAGCACCTGCCGGTGGGCGACCGCGACTCCCTTGGGCATGCCGGTCGAACCGGACGTGTAGATGACGTAGGCCAGGTCGTCGCCGCCCGCCGCCCCTGCCGGCGGCCCGGTCGGCTGCTTTGCGACGACCGAGGCGATCCGGTCCAGGCAGGTCGCCTCGGCGAGGGCCGCCGGGGCGGCGTCGCCGCCCAGCTCGGCGCGGATCGCGCTGCTGGTCAACACCACCGTCGGGGCGGCGTCGGCGAGCATCAGCCGCAGCCGGGCGGGTGGCTGCTCGGGGTCGAGCGGCAGGTAGGCCCCGCCGGCCCGCAGTACGGCGAGCAGCGCGACCGCCAGCTGCACCGACTGGTCCAGGCAGACGCCGACCAGGTGGCCCGGCGCGACGCCGTGCTCCCGCAGCTGGTGGGCCAGCTGGTTGGCGCGTCGGTCCAGCTCGGCGTAGCTGATCAGGTCGTCGCCGTAGACCACGGCGGGTGCCTGCGGGGTGGCCGTGGCGTGCCGGGTGACCAGGTCGCCGAGGGTGACCGCCCCGGCAGTGGCCGGTCGTGGCCGGTCGGTGCCGGGCACCGGGCCGGTGCTGAACGCGGTCAGCTGCCGCTGCTGTGCGTCGTCGAGCAGCGGCAGATCCACCACCGGCCGGTCCGGGTCGGCCACCGCGGCGCGCAGCAACGCCCGGTAGTGCCCGGTGAGCCGTGCCACGGTGGCGGCGTCGAACAGGTCGGTGTTGTAGACCAGCATGGCCCGTAGCCCGTCGTCGGTCTCGCTGACGTAGAGCGACAGGTCGAACCGGGCCGCCGCCGTGTCGCTGCCGAACGCCCCGGTGGTGATCCCGCGCGGCCAGCTGCTCTGCGCCCGCGAGTAGTTCTGCAGGGTGAACAGCACCTGGAACACCGGCGCCCGACTGACGTCGCGGGCGACGTTGAGCTCCTTGACCAGACGTTCGAACGGGACCTCCTGGTGGCTCAGCGCGCGCAGTACCCGGCCCCTGGTGCGGCGCAGTAGCTCGCCGAAGCCCGGCTCACCGTCGTCGCCGGCACTGCTGGCACCACCGCGATCGCCGGCGCTGTTGGTCGGTGCGCGGGACAGGTCGGCCCGGATCGCCACCGTGTTGACGAACAGCCCGACGAGGTTCTCCACCTCCGGCACCACCCGGCCGGCGACCGGTGATCCGACGGCGAAGTCCCGCTGCCCGCTGTACCGGAACAGCGTCGCCTGCCAGCCGGCGAGCAGCGTCATGTAGAGGGTGCTGCGGTGGGCCCGGCTCAGCCGGCGCAGCGCCGCGGTGAGCTCGGCGTCGAAGCCGAACCGGTGCACGTCGCCGGCGTACGACTGCACGGCGGGTCGGGGCCGGTCGGTCGGCAGCTCCAGCGGCGGTACTCCGGCGAGCGCCCCGGTCCAGTAGGCGAGTTCCCGCTGGGCGGCCGGTCCGTCACCGCGAACCCGCTGCCAGGCGGCGTAGTCGGCGTAGTCGATGGCCGGTGCCGGCGGCACCGGCAGACCGTCGGTGAGCGCGCCGTAGAGGGCGGCGACCTCGGCCAGCAGCAGGTTCAGCGACCAGCCGTCGCTGACGATGTGGTGCATCCCGACGTGCAGCACCTGGTCGTCGTCGCCGAGCCGGACCAGGAGCACCCGCAGCAGCGGTGCGACGGCCAGGTCGAACGGGGTCCGCACGGCGGCGTCGACCAGCTCCCGGGCGTGTGTCTCGTCGTCGGCGTCGAGCACCGTGAACGGTACGGTGACCTGCGGTACCACCTCGACCCGCGGCTCGCCGTCGAGGTTCTCGGTGAACCGCATCCGCAGGCTGTCGTGGCGGGCCGCGGCGGTGTCCACTGCGGCGCGCAGCAGGTCGGCATCGAGCGGGCCACCCATCCGTACCGTGCTGTGTACGACGTAGCCGGCGGTGCCCGGTGTCAGCTGCTCGGTGAACCAGATCCGTTCCTGACCGAACGACAGTGTCGGACTTTCCCCATTTCGGTGTTGAATCACTTGTGATTGGATCGGGACACCCTGTGCTGGTACGTCGAGATTCGTCACCCGGATTGCCTTTGATCTGTCTGCATGAACCATCAGCCTGACTCCCGTCGTCGGCGCAGCGGAATCGACTCTTGGTGCACTGTGGTGCAGACAAACGATCGATTCGATGCACGTCGTGCCGTCGTACCGTCGGGAATGCGATTCGCCGATGCCATCGTGCCCACCGAGTGGGCCATGGACGAGTTGATTCACGCGGAGTTCCACGGTGGTCGGACGGAAGACGCGCCGATGACCTGGGCGCAGCAGGTCATGTGGCGGGCAGCCACCCTGTCGAGGACCCAGCATCTGTTCCTCAACCTGCGCCGGGTGCTGGCGGTGCCGCGTCGGGCCCCGGCCAATCTGTCCAGCGTGGTGCAGGCGATCGGCACGCTGGTCGGCCGGCACGGCGGGCTGCGCACCCGGGTATGCCGGACGGCGGACGGCACGTCGCGGCAGGAGACTGCGGCGGCCGGGCAGGTCCCGGTCCTGGTGGTTGCGGGCACCGGCGACGGCGCCGCGGCGGCCGCCGAGCTCACCCGCCGGCTGGGCGACGTCGCCTTCGACCACGGTCGGGAGTGGCCGGTGCGGTTCGCCGTGGTGCGGGTCGATGGCGTGGTACGCCAGCTGGTGCTGGTCTTCAGCCACTCGACCGTGGACGCGTACGCGGTCGAGGTGGTGCTGCGAGAGCCGCGGCTGATCCTGCTCCGGGGCGACCTGGGCACCCCGGCCGGGCTGCAGTCGGTGGACGTGGCCCGCCGCCAGCACGGGCCGGACCAGCGGCGCTCGGCCCGTACCGTGGCGTACTGGCTCCGGCAGTACCGGCGGCTGGCCGACGTCTCGCTCGACGGGCCGGCACCGCCGGCCACCCCACGGCTGCACCGGGGCACGCTGGTCTCGTCGGCCGCCGCCACCGCCGCCCGGATGGTCGCCGCCCGGCATCGGGTGAGTTTCTCGACGGTGCTGCTCGCCGCTACCACCGCCCTGTCCGCCGGAGCGAACGGGCGTCAGGTCTGCGGACAGTTCAACAGGTCGCACAACCGCTTCCGGCCCGAGTACGTCAATGCGATCGCCAATCTCGGTCAAATCGGCTTCTGCGTGCTGGACATCGCCGATCGCCCGGGATTCTTTGAGCTGCTACCACGGATCTATCGGGTCGCGCTGGACGGATATTTGCACGCCTACTACGACGCAGCCGCGATGCGGACGACGTTCGAGGAGCTCGGCTACGACTACACCACCGCATTCCTGCCGCACTACTATTTCAACGACGTCCGGCTGCCCGGCGGGGACTTGGTGGACGACGTGCCGCCGGTAGCCGAGCAGCAGTTGCGGGCGACCGCGGACGGCAGCCACTTCACTCTCATCGACGGCCTGGACGCCGCCTCCTGGCACCGCCTGCTGCACGTGGTGGACGAGCCGGAGGCGCTCGGTCTCACCTACACGGTCGACACCCGTTCCTTGCGCCGGAGACGATCGAGCCGTACCTGCGTGACCTGGAGGCGCTGCTCATCGAGGCCGCGTACCGGGACGTGCCCTGGCCCTGGCAGCCCGGCGGACGCGGCTGAGCCGACCGGCGCCCAACATCCGGGTCGCCGTGCCGTCCGCCGCCGTGGCACCGCTGACCTGGAGCCGACGCGCCACCTGGCCGGACCGGGCTGCCTTCGCCGCCGCCCCGGCGATGCCCACCTGTCCCGCACCCTGCGGTGCCCGACCGGGTCGACACCGACGTCGAGCGGCTGAGCCGGGCGGTCGGGCTGCTCGTCGAGCGGCACGCTGCGCTGCGGACCGGCTTCCAGCCGGCCGGCGACGACCTGCGCCAGGTGGTCGCGGCCACCGGCACGCTGCCGGTACGCCTGTTCGCCGTACCGCCGTCGCGGGCCGACCCCGACGGCGCGCGGGCCGCGACGGAACTGGCCGCCGACCCGGTGGACTACCGTGACGAGTGCGCCCTTCGGGTCGGCCTGTTCCGGATCGCCCCCCCGGGTGCGTCAGATCGCGTTGGTGTTCAACCATGCTGCGGTCGACTACCACGCGGCCGAGATCGTGCTACGTGACCTGCGGCTGCTGCTACTGCGCGGGGCGGTCCCGACGCCGGCCGCCTGGCAGTTGGTTGATGTCGCGGCCCATGAGCAGCATGAGGGTTCCCGCTCGGATCACGCCGCACGCTACTGGTTGGACCAGTTCGCCCGGTTCCCAGGGTGAGGTGTTCCCGGTCGCCGTCCGGCGCCGGGTCAGCACCGCCACCGTGCTTTTGACGATGTCCGGCAACCGGTTCCGGGCCAGGTACGACTCCGAGGTCGCCAGTCTCAACCAGATAAATTTGCGCCACCTGGACCTCCCGCACAGACCCGCAGCGGCGGGGCCGGGCGGCTTCGCCGAGCTGCTGGCCCGGACCTGGCAGGCGTCGCTGTCCGCGCACCGGTATGCCTACTACGACCCGGTAGCGATGGCCCAAGCCTTCGCCGGTCAGGGCCACGACCTGGCCAGCGCCCTCGCGCCGTACTGCTTCGTCAACGATCTGTGGCCGCCACGCGGATCCGGACCGGCGCCAACGGTAGCGCCCGCACAACTCATGACGATGACCGAACGAAGCTGCTGAGCTGGGATGCCGCGCCCGCCCGCTTCGCCTGGCGGTGTCGGTTCCATGGACGCCTCCGACGGGGTGTCGCTGGTGGTGACGGCGGTCCAGATCGAAAAGCTGCTGTGGAGTGTCGAGGTGGCCCTGACCGAGGCGGACTGTGCCGGTGCGTGACGGACCGGTAACCGCCCGATGGTGCCGGCTGCGATCAGCGTCGCCGTACCGTTGCGAGTGGCTGCCTCGCGGTGGCCTGCTCCCGGGACAGCGACTGGCTGGCGCAACCGTCCGTGCCGTACGCGCGCAGCGCGGTCGACCTGGAGCTGGTCGTACCGGCGTTCAACGAGGCCGCCCGGCTACCCGCCACCCTGGCGGTGGTCTCCGGATTCCTGGCGGACTGTCCGTGGCGGACCCGGATCGTGGTGGTCGACAACGGCAGTACCGACGACACGGCTGCGGTCGCGGTCGGAAGTGCCGAACCGGTAGCCACCGCGACGGTGGCACGTGACCCCGTGGAGGTCGTGGTGGCCGGGTGCTCCCGGCCGGGTAAGGGCTCCGCGGTGCGCCGTGGTATCGAGAGCAGTCGTTCTCGCTACGTCGGCTTCATCGACGCGGACCTGTCGACGCCGATCGAGACGTTGCATCGGGCGATGGCGGAGCTGGACGCGGGAGCTACGGCTGCGATCGCTTCCCGGCACGCACCTGGTGCTCAGCTCGTCCGGCCGCAGCCGTTCGGCCGTCGGCTCGGGGGAGCGGCGTTCCGAGCCCTGGCCCGACGGCTCGTGCCGGGCGTCCACGACACTCAGTGTGGATTCAAGATCTTCGACCGGGTCGGGGTGCAGCATGCGTTGCGGCGCTGTCGCGTCAACGGGATCGCCTTCGACGTGGAGCTCCTACGTCAGATTCGGCGGGGCGGGGTCGGATCGCTGAGATCGCGGTGGCGTGGACCGACGACCAGCGCTCCACCTTCCGCCCGCTGCACGACGGTCCGGCTGCCTTCGCCGACCTGCTGCGGCTGTACCGGCTGGACCTGCGATGAATAAGGGGAGCTTCACCCTGGCGGATCGGCAGCTGTTGGTGGTGAGCGACCGTGACGTGCGCCATCCCGATGCCGGTGGACAGGAACGGTACCTGCACCAGGTCGCCCGGCGTTGGGCTGGCTGGGGAGCCTCCGTCAGCTGGGCCGTGGAGCGTGCGCCAGGTCTGCCCGACGTAGAACCGATCGACGGCGTGATGGTGGTCCGGAGCGGGATCAGGTCGTGGCGGCAGCCATCCGTGTTGACGCAGGTGGCTCGCCGGGCACATGCGGTGGTCGACGCCACCGGATACCCACGGGGGAGCGTGCTGGCCGGCGGCCGAGCACCCATAGTGGCCGTGGTGACGGACCCGCCGCCAGGCCCCGACGACACCCGACCGAGCTCTCTGTCGGCGCTACGCCGCCTCTCGTGGTATTCGGCCGCGCGTGCGCCGCGCGGTGCCGACGCGATCGTCACGCTTTCTCCTGCGGCCCGGCACGCGGTGCGCCGGCACGCCCGGGCCCATGGACCGGTCTTCGTGGTGCCGCCCGGTACCGGCCCTGGCGCCACCTCCGGTGCACGGTCGGCCGATCCGCTGATCGTGATCGACACGCAACTGGCCTTGGACCGACGGATCGATGTGTTCCTGCGGGCACTGGCGGCGGTCGCCGGCCAACTGACCGACTTGACGGTGGAGATCCTCGGGACCGGACCGGAGCTACCCCGACTACGGCGGATGATCGCCGACGGAGCTCTGGAGCGGGTGGTCTCGCTCCCCGGCCGTCTACCGGAGTCGGAACGAGACCGCAGGCTCGCCCGCGCCTGACTCACCGTGTCGACGGCGACCGCCGAGCTTGCTGGATTCGAGCCGCTGCGCGCCGCCGCACTAGGGGTGCCGTGCCTCGTCCTGGACACACCTGGGGCGGACAACTTCGTGCTCGGCGGCCGGACCGGGTACGTTGTGGCTGATCAGGAGCAGCTGGGCGCGGAGATCGTGCGCGGCGTGCGGCTCCTTTCCGACCAGCGGTACGCCGACCTGACGGCGCGGTGCTGTCGGTTGTGGGCGGGCCTGTTCGGCTGGGACCGTACTGCTCAGCTCCTCGCGCGGGTGGTCGAACACCGGATCGCCATGGCCGACGCCGGGCGGTACGGGCCGGCCCAACGTCGATCCGCCCGCTCGGACATCACCACCCGGGTACGCCTGCCGGCCGGTGTGCCGGCACCGACTGCCGGACTTCGGGTCACCGATGAGGTGGTGGTCTGCGATGGCGTGGTGGAGCTGCTGCTCAACGGTTGCGACGAGGTCGACGCAGTCTCCGTGCTGAGGCGCCTCGGCGTCACCGGGGCCAGTGTTCGCCTCGCCGGTCGCCACGACCTGCTGATCGGTCCGCGTCGACTGCCGCCTGCGCTGGCAGGCCACCAGGGCGACCGAGGCGACATGTGGCGAGTGCCGTTCTACGACGAGTTCGATGTCTACCGCCGCCAGCCGGCGTAGGAATGGAGATGATCATGAAGAGTGCAACTGTGGATCCCCGCTCGGGTCCGGCCATTCGTCCGACCAACTTCCAGTCGACGGCGCGCCGGGCCGTCATCACTGCGGCGGCGGTGCTGGTGACCGCGTTCGGACTGGCCCTGCTGGCCTCGTACGTCTTCACCCGGGACCCGTACTGGGCACTGCGCTGGACGGTCGACCTCAAGGTCTACCTTGCCAGCGGTCTCGCGGTGCGTGAAGGCACCTCGCTGTACGACGTGGTCATCATGTCGCCGCTGTACGGTCCCATGCCGTACCTGTATCCACCGTTGACCGCGGTGCTGTTCTTCGTGCCCTTGTCCTTCCTGCCGATCGGGGCGGCGAGCCTGGTGTGGAACACCGCGTCGCTGGTTGCCCTCGGCGCGGTCGTCTGGATGACGCTGAAGGTGGTCGGGGTCCGGGACGCATGGGTGCGCGGGGTGCTCACCGTGGTCGTGCTGATCCTCGCCGCGTGGTTGCTGCCGGTCCGGATTCAGCTGATCGCCGGTCAGATCAACATGTTCCTGCTGCTCCTGGTGCTGCTGGACTTCCGGGGCGGTGGCGGTCGCTGGCGTGGTGTGGGCATCGGCATCGCCGCCGGCCTGAAGGTGACCCCGCTGATCTTCATCGGCTACCTCGTCGTCACCCGGCAGTGGCGGGCCGCCGGCACCGCCCTGGGGGCCTTCCTCGGCACGGTGGTGGCCGGTTTCGCTGTGCTGCCAAGGGACTCGCTGACCTACTGGAGCGGGTTGGTGCTGCACTCGTCGCGTGCCGGTGGTGTCTTCGACACTCCGAACCAGTCGTTGTCCGGGGCGTTGGCCCGGGTACTCGAGGGAGAGCAGTTCGCTCGGTGGTGGCTGGTGATCCTGGCCGGCGTGGCGGTCTTCGGGCTCGCGGTGGCCAGGTACGTCTACCTGCGTGGTTCGGACTTCCTGGGATTCTCGGCTGCGGCGGTCACCGGCCTGCTGGTGTCGCCGGTGAGCTGGGAACACCACTGGGTGTACGTGATCCCGTTGCTCATCTGGCTGGCCTGCCGCGCTTACCAGACCCGTTCGGCATGGCTCGCCGTCGCGACCGGGGTGTTGGTGCTGGTGTTCACCATCCGGGTGTTCAGCCTGTTGGGCATCCCGGAATCGCCTCCGTCACCGATGGAGCTGGCCGTCTGGCAGAAGGTGGTTGCCGCGATGTTCCCACTGACCGGACTTGCCCTGCTGATAGTCGGTCCCATGTGGGTACGTCACGACTTCCCATCGGAGCCGGCGGCGCGACCCGTCGAGCCGCCGCTTCGTGAACTGGTATCGGCATCGGCCAGATGACGGACGGACCAAGGCGGCCGTACCGGGACGGCGAGGTTGCCGTCCCGGTACGGCGTTCGGCAATGCATGGCCCGGCACGATGTTCACGCGCCTGCCGGCCCGGCGTCATGGGTGCCCGCGGCTTGCGGCCCTGGCGGGCGCCGGACTCACCGGACGGGCGCGGTACTGCCTCTGACCACCAGTTCGGTGGGGATCAGGATGTGTCGCGGGTCGGCTGTCGCGCCGGTCCGGGCCTGCTCGACGGCTACCCGTAGCGCCTCCGCCGCCGCCCGCCCTTTCAGCACGACGTCCTGGCGCACCGTGGTGAGGGTCGGCCGGATCTGGGTGGCCAGGGGATTGTCGTCGAAGCCGACTACCGAGACGTCACCGGGAACACGCATGCCCAGCGCGGTCGCTTCCTGGATGACCCCGTAGGCGATGGCGTCGGAGAAGCACAGGACGGCGGTGGGCGGGTCGTCGCGGTCCAACAACAGCCGTGCGGCTGCGCGGACGGCGTCGATCCCGCCGCTGGGCTCACGAGCCACGACCGGGCGGATCGCGGCGGCGTCCAGGGCGTCGAACCATCCCAGCATCCGTTGTCGGGAGGGGTAACCATCTGCCAGCGAAAGGGGATCCTCGATGAGTCCGTGCTCGCCGTGCGCCCCGGACAGCAGAAAGCCGACCCGGCGATGGCCCAGGTTGACGATGTGTTGCGCGGCGGCGCGGGCACCTGCCCGGTCGTCCACGTTGACGCAGGTCACGGCCGCGACAGGCTTCTGGTCCACGAAAACCAGGGGAAGTCGCCGGCGGGACAGCCAGTCGACCGCAGGTGAGGTCGGATCACACGCGTAGACCAACGCGCCGTCGATGGCGACGTCACGGGCCGGGATGATCCCGCCGCTGCTGGCGGAACTCAGCAGGGTGAGCGCGAGGCCGGTGGGGGCCAGCTCCTCGGCGATCGCGCCGAGGAAGCTGGTCGCCACCAGATCGGTGAATGCGAATCGGAGGGATTCGGTGAGAACGATACCCACCGCGCCGGTTGTGCCTTTGGCCAGTGCGCGTGCGGCAGGATCGGGGCCGACATAGCCAAGTTCCTGAGCGGCGGCAAGAATGCGTTCTCGCAGGGTACTGGAGAGTTGGTCCGGGCGGGAGAAAGCGTTTGAGACGGTCATCCGGCTGACGCCCACCCGGTCCGCGATGGTCTGCAACGTCACTCGTGGGGCCACGCCCACCGCC
Source organism: Micromonospora sp. LOL_015 (assembly GCF_048060275.1). Classification (NCBI taxonomy): domain Bacteria; kingdom Bacillati; phylum Actinomycetota; class Actinomycetes; order Micromonosporales; family Micromonosporaceae; genus Micromonospora; species Micromonospora sp. LOL_015. Next base: position 18,273 of record NZ_JBHMIO010000040.1, on the reverse strand, counting down.
TCTCGTCCACCTACTGAGGTGAGGCGAGGTTATCAGGCAGGGCTGCGCTCGGCCGGGGCGATCGCCTGGGCCGCCCGCTGCAGGCCCTTGGCCAGTGCAAGCCGGACGAGCCGGGTGCGTTGGGGGCGTTCGACGTGCGGCACGACGGGCGCGTCCGGGCGGGCGCTGTTGACGTTGCGGGAAACCTCGTTGATTGCTCCGACGAAGCCAGATGCCATTTCCATGATGATTACCCCTCGACTGACCGGTTAACCTCTGTACCGGTATAGTACGGGAGTCTTCTATACCGGTCAAGTGACTTCTTGTTGATACGCCTGAACGATCTCGACCAGCTGTAGTTGCTCGGCCGCGAAGTCCCGTCTCGTCGGGGCGTCCGGGTTCGGGTCGAGGATGATCTCGACCGCTCCGCACTCGGTGAGCGCCCTGACGTCCCCGACGATCTGGGCGAGGGTGCCCACGCCGAGCGGACGATCCGGGCCCGCGGACCGGGCCTGCAGCCGGGCCTTGAGCCGGGGGGCCAGAGCTGGAACCGGTCGACCCGCCTCGGCGGCCGCCGCCGTCAGCGCCGGCAAACCTCTGTTCCTGAGCCAGTCCAGGGTCGGATTGATCGGGTGCCAGGCCGTGCCGAACCGGGCGGCCCGGCGGATCGCGGCCCGGCTGGCGCCACCGACCCAGACCGGCATCTCGCCTCCAAGTGGGGCCGGCCCCGTCGCGACATCGGAAAATCCGTGTTCGCTGGAGCTGACCGTGCCGGCCGCCCAGGCTCTCGTGATCACCCCGAGGTGGGAGTCGGTGGTGCGGCCCCGTTGCCGCACGTCGAGCCCGAGCGCCGCGAACTCGGTGGCCGCCCATCCCGAGCCTACGCCGAGGACGAACCGGCCCTGGCTGAGCAACTGCAACATGGCACTCATCCGGGCGGTCAGCAACGGATGACGGTACGGCAGCACCGCCACCGAGGTACCAAGTCGGATCCTCTCGGTCTGCGGGAACAACCAGGACAGCAGCACGAAGGGGTCGTAGAACGGCGCCGGATACACCGAGGTCACCTCGGCGGTGGGCGCCACATGGTCCGACACGACCAGGGTGGACAGGTCGTTGTGTTCGGCGAACCGGGCCCAGTCGAGGAACGCCTCCGGGACCGCCTCGGGCCCGAAGTTCGGCACGTTGATTCCCAGCCTGACCATCACGCCGCCTGGGCGAGATAGGCGTGGAAGGGCGCGGAGAGCTGCTCGGCCGACAACCCGGTGTCCGCGCGCCGGGCGATGCCCGGCAGTACCGCCGACACGGCGTCGATCAACCGACCGGTCGTCTGGGGGTCGGGGTTCATCGCCGGCGGAACGGACTCCTTGCCCGCGGCGAAGACGATCTCACCGACCCCGGCTGCGGCCGCCACCGTCCGGCAGATCGCGCACGGTTCACAGCTCGAGTAGACGACGGCGCCGCGCAGATCGGCAGACCCGGTGCGCCGTGCCGCGTCTCGGATGGCGGTCACCTCCGCGTGCGCGGCCGGATCCAGGTCGGTCAGCGCTGTGTTGACGCCAGCACCGATCACCGTCCCGTCCAGCGCCACCACGGCGGCGAACGGCAACTGGCCGGCCGAGCCGTGCATTCGGGCCGCCTCGACGGTCCTGGCCAGGAGTCCGGGCTCGCCACCGATCGACGGCAGCGCCGCACCGATCAGCTGCCCGAGCGGCAGGGCCGAGTCTTGAAACAAGGTCACCTGCACGCCCGCCGGCCCGTCGAGCCGGGCGTTCAGGGAATTCCACGGCGTGCGTCGGGGCGCGGCGATCAGCCGTGCGCCCGGTGCGTCGCCGAGGACGTCGACCGCCGCAACCGCGTCGTCGACCTGGAACGCGAGTCGTACCGGAGTGCTCGGAGTACCGTCGGTCTCGACCTCGGCGATGAATGCGGCCTGAGCCTCGTTGGCTAGCTCCAGGGTGGCCTGGCCGGCGGCCAGAATGGCCACCCGCGCGCCTTTCGGGCCGGCCATTGCGGCCAGCTCGGTGAGCCCCAGCGAGTCCCGGTAGTAGCGGAGCGCGTCGTCCACATCCGGTACGACCAGGACGACCCGTAGCTGCGAAACGTTCAGTTCTGCCATATCGGCACCCTAGAAGCTGACTCGACACTGTAGGGGTGCCAACACGTGGAGCGACGTTTGTGTCCGCGGCGGACCGGACATCAGGATGCCCGGTCCGGCCGGGGCGCTGCACGATGCCAGACGGACGCGTCGGGTACCGACCGGTCGGAGCCGTCCGAGCGGCGGGGTCAGCGGGAGGCGACGCCGGCCCGGCGCTTGCTCCACACATCGAAGGCGACCGCGGCGAGCAGCACCGCACCCTTGACCAGCATGACGTTCTCGCTGGGTGCGCCGATCAGCGACATCCCGTTGTTGATCACGCCCATGATCAGACCGCCGGTGACCGCGCCGACCACCTTGCCGACCCCGCCCTGCACGGCCGCGCCGCCGATGAACGCGGCGGCGATCGCGTCCAGCTCGAAGGTGTTGCCGGCGGTCGGTCCGGCCAGGTTGAGCCGGCCGGCGAAGATGATCCCGGCCAGCGCGGAGAGCACCCCCATGTTCACGAAGATCCAGAACACGACGGACTTGACCTTCACTCCGGACAGCACCGCGGCCTGCAGGTTGCCGCCGACCGCGTAGATCTGCCGACCGAACACCGACCGCTTGGTCAGCAGCGAGTAGCCGAGCACCAGGGCCGCCAGCAGCACCAGCACCCACGGCAGGTTCTTGAACCGGGCCAACTGCACGATCACGAACAGCACCGCCGCAGAGGCGCCGACGATCTTGAACAGGAAGACCGGCATCGGCTCCACCGCCTGGTCGTAGCCGAGCCGGGCGACCCGGGCCCGCCATTGGCTGACCGCGATACCGCCGACCGCGACCAGACCGACCAGCAGGCTGACCAGATCGGCACCGCCGAGCGGGCCCAACCCGATGTTGCCCAGATAGCCCTCGGTGAAGCCGTTGGCGAGGGTGCGCACCGGATCCGGGAACGGCCCGATGCCCTGGTTGCCGAGCACGCTCAGGGTGAGCGCCCGGAACAGCAGCATCCCGGCGAGGGTGACGATGAACGCCGGGATGCCGAAGTACGCGATCCAGAAGCCCTGCCAGGCGCCGATCGCGGCGCCGGCGATCAGGGTGATCAGCAGGGCCAGCGGCCAGGGCAGGTCGTGCTCGACCATCAGTACGGCGGCGATCGCCCCGGTCGCGCCGACCACCGAGCCGACCGACAGGTCGATGTGCCCGGCGATGATGACCAGGATCATGCCGATCGCCAGGATCAGCACGTACGAATTCTGCACGATGATGTTGGACAGGTTCTGCGGCTGCAGCAGCGCCCCGTCGGTCAGCACCGCGAACAGCACGACGATCAGCCCGAACGCGATGTAGATGCCGCTCTCGCGGACGTTGATCCGGGCGACGCTCACCGGTCGGCCCCCGATCCCTGCTCCTGTCCCTGCACCATGTGCTGCATGAGTCGCTCCTGGGTGGCGTCGGCCCGCCGCACCTCGCCGGTGATCCGGCCGGCCGACAACGTGTAGATCCGGTCGCACAGCCCGATCAGTTCGGGCAGTTCAGAGGAGATGACCAGGACCGCCGTACCGTTGTCGGCGATCTGGTTGATGATCGAGTAGATCTCGTACTTGGCGCCGACGTCGATGCCCCGGGTCGGCTCGTCCAGGATCAGCACGTCCGGCTCAGTGAAGATCCATTTGGACAGCACGACCTTCTGCTGGTTGCCGCCGCTGAGCTTGCCGACGATGCTCGCCACGCTCGGCGCCTTGATGTTCATGCTGCGGCGGAACTCCTGCGCCGTACGGTGCTCGGCGCCCTCGTCGACCCAGCCGCGGCGGGCCAGCCGGGTCAGCCCGGCCGCCGACACGTTGCGCTGGATGTCCTCAATCAGGTTCAGCCCGTACCGCTTGCGGTCCTCCGTGGCGTACGCGATGCCGTGGTCGATCGCCTCGCGGACCGAGCGCAGCTGGATCTGCCGGCCGTCCTTGTAGACCCGGCCGCTGATGTCCCGGCCGTACGCCTGGCCGAAGACGCTCATCGCGAGCTCGGTGCGGCCGGCTCCCATCAGCCCGGCCAGCCCGACGACCTCCCCACGGTTCAGGGTGAGGTTGGCGTCGGCGACGACCACCCGGTCGCCGTCCGGGGAGCGCACCGTCCACTCCTCGATCCGCAGCGCCTCGGCGCCGATCCTTGGGGTGCGCGGCGGGAACCGGTGCTCCATCGACCGGCCCACCATGCCGGAGATCAGCCGGTCCTCGGTGACCTCGTCGTTCGCCAGGTCGAGCGTCTCGATCAGTTCGCCGTCGCGCAGGATGCTGATCGTGTCGGCGATGGCGAGGATCTCGTTCAGCTTATGCGAGATGATCACACAGGTGATGCCGGTGTCCCGCAGCCCGCGGAGCAGGTCGAGCAGGTGTGCGGAGTCCTCGTCGTTGAGCGCGGCGGTGGGCTCGTCCAGGATCAGCAGCTTCACCTGCTTGGACAGCGCCTTGGCGATCTCGACCAGCTGCTGCTTGCCCACCCCGATCTCGGTGACCAGGGTGGTCGGATTCTCCGTCAACCCGACCCGGCGCAGCAGCTCGGCTGCCTGGTGGTTGGTGTGGTTCCAGTCGATGAGGCCACGGCGGGTCTGTTCGTTGCCGAGGAAGATGTTCTCGGCGATCGTCAGTTGCGGGCAGAGCGCTAGCTCCTGGTGGATGATCACGATGCCCCGGTGCTCGCTGTCCCGGATCCCGGCGAACCGGGCCGGCTGGCCGTCGAAGGTGGTCTCTCCGGCGTACGACCCGTGCGGGTAGACGCCGGAGAGCACCTTCATCAGGGTCGACTTGCCGGCGCCGTTTTCGCCGCAGATGGCGTGGATCTCGCCCCGGCGTACGGTCAGATTGACGTCGTGCAGGGCACGCACGCCGGGGAACGTCTTGGTGATACCCCGCATCTGCAGGATGGCGTCGGTCGGCATGATCGTTGACTCAGCCCAGCTGCTCGGCCGAGTAGTAGCCGCTGTCGATCAGCACTTCGTAGTTGCTCTTGTCGATGATCACCGGCTCGAGCAGGTAGGACGGGACGACCTTCTCCCCGTTGTCGTAGTCGGTGGTGTTGTTGACCTCCGGTGAGTCGCCGCTGAGGACGGCGTGCGCCATCTCGACGGTCTTCGTCGCCAGCTCGCGGGTGTCCTTGAAGATCGTCGAGTACTGCTCGTCGGCCAGGATCGACTTGACCGAGACCTGCTCGGCGTCCTGTCCGGTCACCACCGGGTAGGGCTGCCCGGCGGTGCCGTACCCGCTGCTCTTGAGCGCGGACAGGATGCCGATGGAGAGCCCGTCGTACGGCGAGAGCACCCCGTCGACGGTGACGCCGCCCTGGTAGGTGCGGGTGAGCAGATCCTCCATCCGCCGCTGCGCGGTCTCCGGGTCCCAGCGCAGGATCGCGACCGTGTCGAAGTCGGTCTGGCCGCTGCGGACCACCAGCCTGCCCGAGTCGATGTGCGGCTGCAGCACAGACATCGCGCCGTCGAAGAAGAAGGTGGCGTTGTTGTCGTCCGGCGATCCGGCGAACAGTTCGATGTTGAACGGTCCGTCGGCGTCACCGGCGGAGCCGTCCGCGTTGAGCATGCCGAGTCCGACCAGCAAGGACGTGGCCTGCTGGACGCCGACCTCGAAGTTGTCGAAGGTGGCGTAGTAGTCGACGTTGGGGCTGTTGCGGATCAGCCGGTCGTATGCGATGACCGGAATGCCCTGGTCGGCGGCCTGCTGCAGCTGAGTGGTCAGCGCCGTGCCGTCGATCGAGGCGACGATCAGCAGCCGGGCACCCCGGGTAATCTGGTTCTCGATCTGGTTGACCTGGGTGGGAATGTCGTTCTCCGCGTACTGCAGGTCGACCTCGTAGCCGAGCTCCTCCAGCGCGGCCTGGACGTTGTCGCCGTCGCTGATCCAGCGTTCGGAGGACCTGGTGGGCATGGTGACGCCGACCAGGGCACCTGCGTTGTCGCCGTCGGCGGTCTCCTGGTCGATGGTCTTCTCGCTGGAGCCGCAGGCGGCCAGGCTGGTCGCCAGGGTGGCGGCTGCGCCGATCGTGGCCAGCCGTCGGATCATGGTGCTGGTGCGCAATTGCACGGACGTCTCCATCTTCTAGGATGGGCTGCGGTTGTGGCACCGCAGGCGGGAGGTTGTGGTGCCGCGGGCGATGGGGTGCCGGGACGCTGGGCGGTGCACCGGGCACGGCGGGCGGCCGCTGGCCATGCGACCCCGTCACGCTGTCGGGTTGCTGCAGCTATCGGTGGCACTGTGAGTCGCAGTGTTATCGCTCACAAGATCGCTGTCAAGAGCCCTTACGCGATCCTGAGGAAACCGACGCGAAACCATCGACCGACTTCGCCGGCGGCTCCACCGGGGCCACCCCGACTCTGCTGTCGGATGATGTTTCCGCAGCTCACGGACTTGACGTGAGTGTGCCGCGAGCTCGGCTCGGCGGGCCGGTTCAGCCGGGTGCGGCGACGCTGCGCCGGTGCACCAGGGCCGGCTCGATGGTGTGCCGCTCGTCGCTGCGTGCGCCCGACTCAATTTGCCGCAGCAGTAGCGCCAGGCTCGCCTTGGCCACCGCGTCGAAATCCGGCCGGACAGTGGTCAGCGGTGGGGTGAAGTAGGCGGCCTCCGGCACGTCGTCGAAGCCAACGATGCTGACCTCGTCCGGCACCCGCCGACCCCGCTCGCTCAGCGCCCGCAGGATGCCCAGCGCGAGATGGTCGTTGGCGGCGAAGATGGCGGTGACGTCGCGCATCCGGGCAAGCATCTGTCCGGCCCGGTAGCCGGACGCTGCACTCCAGTCGGCCGGCACCAGCGGCGGCACCTCGGCGCCGGCATCCCGAAGGGTCTGCTCCCAGCCGTGGATCCGTCCGGCGCTGTCGAACCAGTCGCCTGGGCCGGAGACATGCCAGACGGTGGGGTGACCCGCGTCCAGCAGACACTGGGTGGCGGCCCGGGCTCCGGCCGCCTGGTCGACGGTGATCAGCGCGGTGTTGCGCTGCGGATCACCGTCGATGGTGACCAGCGGCACCCCGGCCGGCACTTGTTCCACGGCTTCGCCGGCAGAGACCACTGGTGCGATCACTACCAGGCCGGCGACCCGCTGGTCGAGGTGGCGGTCGACGACGCCGGCGATGGACTGCCGGTCCAGGCTGCGGACGCTGCCAACGTTGACCGCGAACCCGGCGGCCCCGGCGGCCTGCTCGAATGCGGCAAGTAGGGACGCTGGACCGTAGAGCGTCGAGTTCTGCGCCACCACTCCGATCACCTGTGACTTGCCGGTGACCAAGGCACGAGCCGCCCGGTTCGGCCGGTAGCCCAGCTCGGCGATGGCGGCCCGGACTCGCAGCCGGGTCTGCTCACGCACGTTGGGGTGGCCGTTGAGCACCCGGGACACCGTTTGGTGGCTTACCCCGGCCAGCCTGGCCACATCCGTCATCGCCGGTTCCCGGACGCTTCTGCTACTCACCGCTGCCCACCTCAAGTCCGGCCGGGACGTGCCGGCACTGCCGATGATCTTCAGACCCGGCATGGTGCCAGGGCCGCGGAGCTGGACCGGCCGGGTGGGCCGGGCTTGTCCTTCGGTGCCCCTGCCAGTTCCGTCAACAGCGAGGTTAGCGGTCACCTACCGCGACCCGCCATGGGCTGGCAGTGAGCCGAGGGGACAACCTGGTCCCATCGATCCGGCAGCGGTGCCCCACTGCGGCGGGCACCCGACCGGATACTGTCGCTGCGACTGTTGTCGATGTTATCGCTCATCCGACCGCCCAACTCAACTCGGTGCTGCCGAGGGCGGTTGTCGCAACGGAGCGGTAACGGCCGCGATCCACCCCCTTGACGTGCTTGATGAGAACGGTAACACTCCTGAAACGCGGCGGTTGGGCTCCAGTCGTCGATGGCATCCCCACCAGTCTGGCCACCTGGGAAGGGTGTCGATGGGTCGGAAGCTCGGCGCATGCCGGGGGTTTGGCCAGGACGTAAAGTTAACGCTAACAATCGGTCCATCGCATACGTGGGCCGTTCTTGACCGCGGGTCGTCCGGCCAACCGGCGGACGACATCAGCCTCAGCGGGAGGTAGGCATGTTCAGACGTTTATCCGCCGTCATGATCGCGGCGATGATGGTGGCGACCACCGCCGCCTGTGGTGACTCGGGTACGGAGGGAGGCGGCAGCAGTGACGACCAGATCGTCCTCGGCTTCTCCCAGGTCGGCGCCGAGAGTGGCTGGCGTACCGCGAACACCAAGTCGGTCCAGGAGTCCGCGGCCGAGGCCGGGGTCGAGCTGAAGTTCGCCGACGCCCAGCAGAAGCAGGAGAACCAGATCAAGGCGATTCGCAACTTCATCGCCCAGCGGGTCGATGTGATCGCCTTCTCTCCGGTCGTGGAGTCCGGGTGGGACACCGTGCTCAAGGAGGCCAAGGACGCCGGGATCCCGGTGATCCTGACCGACCGCGCGGTGGACTCGCAGGACGAGACGCTCTACGAGACCTTCATCGGCTCCGACTTCGTCCTCGAGGGCCGGCTCTCCGGCGAGTGGCTGGTCGAGGAGTTCGCCGACGAGTCGGGCCCGGTCCGGATCGTCGAGCTGCAGGGCACCACCGGCTCGGCCCCGGCCAATGACCGCAAGCAGGGCTTCGGCGAGGCGATCGCCGCCGACCCGAAGTTCGAGATCATCGCGTCGCAGACCGGTGAGTTCACCCGGGCCAAGGGCAAGGAGGTCATGGAGGCCTTCCTCCAGGCCCACGACGACATCGACGTGCTCTTCGCGCACAACGACGACATGGGGCTCGGCGCGATCGAGGCGATCGAGGCCGCCGGTCTGGTGCCCGGCCAGGACATCACGATCATCACGATCGACGCGGTCCGCGACGGCATGCAGGCGCTCGCCGACGGCAAGATCAACTTTATCGCGGAGTGCAGCCCGCTGCTCGGGCCACAGCTGATGGAGCTGGTCGAGCAGGTGCACGCCGGTGAGTCGGTGCCCAGGCGGGTGGTCACCGAGGAGACCACCTTCACCCAGGAAGAGGCCAAGGAAGCACTGCCCACCCGGCAGTACTGAGCCGGACCGTCGTCCCGCCCGGCCACCGCGCCGGGCGGGACGACGAGGCAGGTGCCGGCCGCCGGCCCGGTCGGCCCCGCAAAGCGCCGACCGGGCCGGCGGTGGCCGGCCGCAGCGACAGCAGTGAGAGGTACGGATGACCGACGCGGCGCCGATCCTGGAGATGACCGGGATCGGCAAGACCTTCCCCGGCGTCGTCGCGCTCGACGACGTCGACTTCCGGATGTTCCCCGGCGAGGTGCACGCCCTGATGGGCGAGAACGGCGCTGGCAAGTCCACCCTGATCAAGGTTCTCACCGGGGTCTACGGAATCGACCGCGGTGAGATCCGTCTCGGCGGCCGGCAGGCCCGGTTCGCCGGCCCGCTACAGGCCCAGCAGTCCGGTGTCAGCACCGTCTACCAGGAGGTGAACCTCTGCCCCAACCTGTCGGTGGCAGAAAACATCTTCATCGGCCGGGAACCGCGCCGGTTCGGCGCGATCAGGTGGGCCACGATGCGGCGACGCTCGGCCGAGCTGCTGCACCGGCTGCACCTCGACATCGACGTGACGGCGCCGCTGTCCAGCCACTCGCTCGCCGTACAGCAGATGGTCGCCATCGCCCGTGCGGTGGACATCTCGGCCAAGGTGCTCATCCTCGACGAGCCGACCTCCAGCCTGGACGCCTCCGAGGTGGAACAGCTGTTCGCGGTGATTCGCCAGCTCAAGGAGTCCGGCGTGGCGATCCTGTTCGTCTCGCACTTCCTCGACCAGGTCTACGAGATCGCCGACCGGATGACCGTGCTGCGCAACGGCCGGTTGATTGGTGAGTGGCCGGTCGAACAGCTGAGCCAGCTGGAGCTGGTGGCCAGAATGATCGGCAAGGACCTCAGCGTCCTGGAGCAGCTCGACGGCGAGTCCAAGCCGGACCTGGCCACCCTGGAGGGTGGCCAGCCGGTGCTGGAGGCCACCGGACTCGGCCGGTCCGGGGCGATCGCCCCGTTCGACCTGACCATCCACGCCGGCGAGGTGGTCGGCTTCGCCGGGCTGCTCGGCTCGGGCCGCACCGAGGCGGCCCGACTGCTGTTCGGCGCCGACCGCGCGGAGCGGGGCCGGGTGAGCATCGCCGGCAAGCCGACCGCGCTGCGCGGCCCGCGCGCCGGGATGGCCAACGGCATCGCCTTCTGCTCCGAGAACCGGCGGGCCGAGGGCGTCGTCGAGGACCTGACCGTACGGGAGAATCTGGTCCTCGCCATGCAGGCCGCCCGGGGGTGGGCCCGACCGATCCCGCGTCGCCGCCAGGACGAGCTGGTCGCCAAGTACATCGCCGCGCTGCAGATCCGCCCGGCCGACCCGGAGCTGCCGATCCGCAACCTGTCCGGCGGCAACCAGCAGAAGGTGCTGCTGGCCCGCTGGCTGATCACCGAGCCCAAGCTGCTCATCGTCGACGAACCGACCCGAGGGATCGACGTCGGTGCCAAGGCGGAGATCCAGCGCCTGGTGGTCGAGCTGGCCGGCGGCGGCATGGCGGTGCTGTTCATCAGCGCCGAGCTGGAGGAGGTCCTCCGGCTCAGCCACAAGATCGCGGTACTGCGGGACCGGCAGATGATTGACCAGCTCGCCAACGGCGCGGGCGTCGACGTGGACCGGATCATGCGGACCATCGCCGGGGAGGCGGCAGCATGAGCGACACGCATCGACGACTGACCGGCCTGGTCCGGCAGCGGCTGTTCTGGCCGGTGCTGATCCTGGTGGTGCTGCTGGTCAGCAACCTGTTCTTCACTCCGAGCTTCTTCTCCATCACGGTTCGCGACGGGCACCTGTACGGGTCGTTGATCGACATCCTGCGGGCCAGCACCCCGCTGGTCCTGGTCGCCGTCGGGATGACCGTGGTCATCGCCACCGGCGGCATCGACCTGTCCGTCGGCTCGGTGATGGCCATCTCCGGCGCGCTCGCCTGCCTGCACATCAGCGGTCTGGCCGACCAGAACAGCGTCACCGGCGTGCTGTTCGCCGTCCTCCTCGCGCTCGGGCTGTCGGTGCTGCTCGGCCTCTGGAACGGCACCCTGGTCGCCGCGATCGGCATCCAGCCGATCATCGCCACCCTGATCCTCATGGTGGCCGGCCGAGGGCTGGCCCAGCTGATCACCGACGGGCAGATCATCAACGTCAACTCGTCGCCGTACAAGGTGATCGGTGCCGGCTACGCGCTCACCCTGCCGGTATCGGTGCTCATCGTCGTCGCGGTGGTCACCGCCGCGGCGCTGCTGATCCGGCGCAGCGCGCTCGGGATGCTGGTCGAGTCGGTCGGCGGCAACCCGACCGCCAGCCGACTGGCCGGCATCCGCGCCCGGCAACTCGTCATCCTGGCGTACGTCTTCGCCGGACTCTGCGCCGGCATTGCCGGGATCATCTTCAGCTCGAACGTCTCCAGCGCCGACGGCAACAACGCCGGCAACCTGATCGAGCTCGACGCGATCCTCGCCGTCGTCATCGGCGGTACCGCGCTCACCGGCGGCCGGTTCTCCCTCGCCGGCAGCGTCCTCGGCGCGGTGATCATCAAGGCGCTGGACATCACCATCTACACCATCGGCATCCCCAGCGAGGCGACGCTGCTGTTCAAGGCGGTCGTGGTCATCGTGCTGTGCCTGGCCCAGTCGTCGGCGTTCCGCGCCCGGATCTCCGGCCTCGGTCGCGGCGGCGCAGGACGGGGCGGGCCGCCCCGGCCACCCGGATCCCCACCCGGGCAGCGGCGTGGCGAATCCACCGGCGACGGACAGCCACGGCAGGTCGAACCGGCGGGACAGACAGCGGCGGAGGCAACGGCATGATCGACGTCAGCGACCCCCGGCAGGCGACGGCCACCGCGCCGACGCCGACCGCTCGCACCCGGCGCTACTGGCCGCAGCAACGGCACCTGCCGGTCGCGGCCACCCTCACCCTACTGGCCACCATGTACGGGCTCGGCGCGCTCAACTACACCGGGTTCGCCCAGCCGCAGATCCTGCTGAACGTCTTCGTCGACAACGCCTTCCTGCTGGTCGTCGCGGTCGGGATGACCTTCGTGATCCTCACCGGCGGCATCGACCTGTCGGTCGGCGCGGTGGTCGCCCTGACCACCGTCTGCGCCGCCGTGCTGCTGCGCGAGGGCTGGCCGGCCGGTGTGGTGCTGCCGTTGGTCCTGCTCATCGGCACCACGCTCGGGCTGCTGATGGGCCTGATCATCCACTTCTTCGAAATCCAGCCGTTCATCGTGACCCTCGCCGGGATGTTCTTCGCCCGTGGGCTCTGCCACCTGATCACCAGCGACTCGATCCCGATCACCGACGCGTTCTGGACCGCGGCGGCGCAACAGCGGATCCGTTTCGGCGACGGCTACTTCATCTCGATCAGCGTGGTCATCGCGCTCCTCGTGGCGCTGACTGCGGCGTACGTCCTGGCGTACACGCCCTTCGGGCGCAAGGTGTACGCCATCGGCGGTAACCCCCAGTCGGCGTTGCTGATGGGCCTGCCGGTCGGGCGTACCCGGATCGCCGTCTACACCATCAGCGGGTTCTGCGCGGCGCTCGGCGGGGTGCTGCTCAGCTTCTACATGCTCTCCGGCTACAGCCTGCACGCCCAGGGAATGGAACTCGACGCGATCGCCGCGGTGGTGATCGGCGGCACGCTGCTGACCGGCGGATCGGGGTACCTGCTCGGCACCGTCCTCGGCGTCGGGGTGCTCGGTCTCATCCAGACGATCATCGCCTTCCAGGCGAATCTGAGTTCCTGGTGGACGAAGATCGTCATCGGGGTGCTGCTGTTCGCCTTCATCATCCTGCAACGCCTGGTCACCCGGCGGGGCAGATGACTCACCATAGTGGCCAGGCCAGAATCCACCACAGGGAGAACGGGTGAACACCGACCAGTACACCATCGGCATCGACTTCGGCACCCTGTCCGGGCGGGCCGTCGTGGTCCGGGTCGCCGACGGCGCCGAGACAGGCTCGGCGGTGCACGAGTACCGCAACGCCGTCATCGACCGGGCCCTGCCCACCAGCGGCAAACCGCTGCCGCCTGACTGGGCGTTGCAGGATCCGGAGGACTACCGGGACGTGCTGCGCCACGCCGTGCCGGCGGCACTCGCCGACGCCGGCGTGGCCTCGGCGCAGGTGATCGGCATCGCCACCGACTTCACCGCGTGCACCGTGCTGCCGACCCTGGCCGACGGCACCCCGCTGTGCCAGCTGCCCGAGCTGGCCGACCGGCCGCACGCCTGGCCGAAGCTGTGGAAGCACCACTCGGCGCAGCCGCAGGCCGACCGGATCAACGCCCTCGCCCACCAGCGCGGCGAGCCGTGGATCGGCCGGTACGGCGGCAAGATCTCCGCCGAGTGGCAGTTCGCCAAGGCGCTGCAGGTGCTGGAGGAGGACCCGGAGGTCTACTCCCGTACCGAGCGATGGATCGAAGCCGCCGACTGGATCATCTGGCAGCTGTGCGGCGCCGAGACCCGTAACGCCTGCACCGCCGGCTACAAGGGCATCCACCAGGACGGCCGGTACCCGGACCCGGCGTACCTGGCCGCGCTGCACCCCGACTTCGCCGACTTCGCGGCCACCCGGCTGGAGCATCCGATCCTGCCGCTGGGCGCCCGGGCCGGCGGGCTGACCGCCGAGGCCGCCGGCTGGACCGGGCTGCCGGCCGGCATCGCGGTCGCCGTCGGCAACGTCGACGCGCACGTCACCCCGCCGGCGGCCGGCGCGGTCGCCCCCGGGCAGCTGCTCGCCGTGATGGGCACCTCCACCTGCCACGTGATGAACGGCACCGACCTGGTCGAGGTCCCGGGCATCTGCGGCGTCGTCGACGGCGGCATCACCGCGGGGGCGTACGGCTACGAGGCCGGCCAGTCCGGCGTCGGCGACATCTTCGCCTGGTTCGTCGACAACGGCGTACCACCAACGGTGCACGACGAGGCGGCGCGTCTCGGGCTCAGCGTGCACGACCTGCTCACCCGGCAGGCCGCCGAGCAGCCGGTCGGCGGGCACGGGCTGGTCGCCCTGGACTGGCACAGCGGCAACCGGTCGGTCCTGGTCGACCACCACCTGTCCGGGCTGATCGTCGGGCTGACCCTGGCCACCCGCCCGGACGAGATTTACCGGGCGCTGATCGAGTCGACCGCGTTCGGCACCCGGACGATCGTGGAGACGTTCGAGCGCGCCGGGCTGCCGGTGACCGAGTTCGTCGTCGCCGGCGGGTTGAAACGAAACAAGCTGATCATGCAGATCTACGCCGACGTGCTGCGCCGGCCGGTCAGCGTGGCCACCTCCGACCAGGCGCCGGCGCTCGGCTCGGCGATCCACGCGGCGGTCGCCGCCGGGGCGTACCCGGACGTGGTCACCGCCGCCGGGGCGATGGGCGCGGTGGAGACCGCCGTCTACCGCCCCGACCCCGACCGGGCCGCCGGCTACGACCGGCTGTACGCCGAGTACCAGCTGCTGCACGACCACTTCGGCACCGGTGCCGACAAGGCGATGCACCGGCTGCGGGACATCCGCAACGCCGCGCTCGCCCGCTCCGACCGGGAGGTTTCCGCCTGATGAGCACCACCGCCCAGCCCAGCGCCGACGTGGCCGCCGAGATCACCCGGCTGCGTGCCGAGGTGTGCCGGCTGCACGAGCACCTGACCCGCTGGGGGCTGGTCACCTGGACCAGCGGCAACGTCTCGGCCCGGGTACCCGGCGCCGACCTGCTGGTGATCAAGCCGTCCGGGGTCAGCTACGACGAACTCACCCCGGCGCACATGGTCGTCACCGATCTCGACGGCACGCTGGTCGAGGGCGACTACGCGCCGTCGAGCGACACCGAGGCACACGCGTACGTCTACCGGCACATGCCGTCCGTCGGCGGGGTGGTGCACACGCACAGCCCGTACGCCACCGCCTGGTCGGCACGCGGCGAACCGATCCCGTGCGCGGTGACCGCGATGGCCGACGAGTTCGGCGGCGAGATCCCGGTCGGGCCGTTCGCGTTGATCGGCTCCGACGCGATCGGCCGGGGCATCGTTGCGACGCTCACCGACCACCGGTCACCGGCGGTGCTGATGCGCCAGCACGGCCCGTTCACCATCGGCGCGACCGCGAAGGCAGCGGTGAAGGCGGCGGTGATGTGTGAGGACGTGGCCCGCACCATCCACCTGGCCCGCCAGCTCGGTCCGGTCGAGCCGCTGCCGCAGGCAGCGGTCGACGCGCTGTACGAGCGTTACCAGAACGTGTACGGCCAGCGGTGAACCGCAGCCGGCAGAGATTGTCCAGATGGGACCGAGAAGTGTGGCATAGGGGGGATCCGTGGTGATGGAGGCATCGATGCGGTCGGCGCAGGTGTGGTTCCTGACCGGCAGCCAAGGGCTGTACGGTCCGGAGACGTTGCAGCAGGTGGCTGAGCAGTCCCAGGAGATCGCCCGGCGGTTGGACGCCGCCGACGGGCTGCCGGTCAAGATCGTCTGGCGGCCGGTGCTGACCAGCCCGGAGGATATCCTGCGGGTCTGCCTCGCCGCCAACGCCGAACCCGGCGTGGTCGGGGTGGTCGCCTGGATGCACACGTTCTCCCCGGCAAAGATGTGGATCAGCGGCCTGGACGCGCTGCGCAAGCCGCTGCTGCACCTGCACACCCAGGCGAACGTGACGCTGCCGTGGGCCGAGATCGACATGGATTTCATGAACCTGAACCAGGCCGCGCACGGCGACCGCGAGTTCGGCTACGTGCAGACCCGGCTCGGGGTGGCCCGCAAGACCGTCGCCGGCCACGTCAGCGACCCCCGGGTCGTCGGCCGGATCGCCGGCTGGGCGCGGGCCGCGATCGGCCACACCGAGCTGCGGTCGCTGAAACTCGCCCGGTTCGGCGACAACATGCGCAACGTCGCGGTCACCGAAGGTGACAAGGTGGAGGCGCAGGTCCGGTTCGGCGTCTCGGTCAACACGTACGGGGTGAACGAACTCGTCGAGGCGGTCGACGCGGTACCGGACCCCGACGTCAAGGTGCTGGTCGACGAGTACGAGCAGCGGTACCGGGTGGACCCGGCGCTGCGGGCCGGCGGCGACCGGCACGACTCGCTGCGCTACGCCGCACGCATCGAACTGGGTCTGCGCGGCTTCCTGACCGAGGGCGGCTTCCGGGCCTTCACCACCAACTTCGAGGACCTGGGCGGGCTGCGGCAGCTGCCCGGTCTTGCGGTGCAGCGGCTGATGGCCGACGGCTACGGCTTCGGCGGTGAAGGCGACTGGAAGACCGCCGTACTGGTACGCACCCTCAAGGCGATGTCCGTCGGCACCTCCGGTGGTACGTCGTTCATGGAGGACTACACCTACGACCTGACCCTTGGCCAGGAGCTCATCCTCGGCGCGCACATGCTGGAGGTCTGCCCGAGCATCGCCGCCGACACCCCGTCGTGTGAGATTCACCCGCTGAGCATCGGCGGCCGGGAGGACCCGGTCCGGTTGGTCTTCGACGCCGCACCCGGCCGGGCCGTCGTGCTCGGCATGGTCGACCTGGGCGAACGGTTCCGCCTGGTGGCCAACGAGATAGAGGTCGTGCCGCCGGCACAGCCGTTGCCGAAGTTGCCGGTGGCCCGGGCGGTGTGGCGCCCCGAGCCGGACCTGCCGACGTCGGCCGAGGCGTGGCTGACCGCCGGCGGCCCGCACCACACCGTCCTCTCCCAGGCCGTCGGGGTGGACGAGTTGCACGATCTGGCCGAGATGACCGGCACTGAACTGGCGGTCATCGACGCCGACACGACGGTCCGGCGGTTCGCCGCCGAGCTGCGCTGGAGCCAGGCGTACCACCGGCTCGCCCGCGGCTTCTGACCTGCTGGTCCCGCTGCCCGGGTGCTGGCGCCCCGGGCAGCGGGGCGGGTGGCTGCCCGGATCAGTGGCGATCGGCGTCGGGCACGTCGTGCGGCTCCAGGGCAGGTCGTCGAGGGGCTCCAAGCTGTCCAGGGCTGGAAGCTGGACCGCCGGGCTTTAGACGACCCGTAGCGTTAGTGGACCCTCGGGACACAACGATAGAGACCTCAGCACCGAGTGCTTCGGACGTACAGACACAGTGCGTCCGGGGTGTCAACCTGTCCGTGTTCGATCTGAGAGATCCGCGCCTGGCTTACCCGAGGGCTGCGTCAACCCCAGCCTGGGCAAGCCCAGCCGGACTTGCGCATCTCGGCCAGCTCATGCCTACGGATGTGGCCGAGGTTCTCAGCGCGAATCGTGGCTCGCCCCTCCTCTTCCGTGCGGTCGACCAGGTACTGCTCGTAGCGACCTTCGGCAATCGGGATCTTCGCCTGGTGACAGCGGTTCCGAAACGGGATCCGTGACAGGGGCAGTCCCCGGTCTGCTTGGCATCGTCGAACGCCGCCAGGTGACGGGGTGCGGGGGGGCGGGTCGGTCACGACTGCCTCGCGTACCGGGCGGGGGTACCGCCGCCGGTCCAGGCGTGCAGGTTCATGGTGGTCTGCGCGGCGCGGGCCTGGCTGGTCTGCCAGCGGCGGAGCGCGTCCTTGATGCGGTCGTTCTGCTCGTAGGTGCGGTCGAGTTCGGCGTAGACGATGCCGAGGTCGTGGGCGATCCGTTCGAGGAAGGCGGCGACTTCGCCGGGGTCCAGGCCCCGGCCGCCGCCGCGCCGCGGGATTGTCGGGAAGCGGTGGGCGCGGATCTGCCAAGGGCGGATCGGCCGGTACGCGGTGGGTCGCTGGTTGCGGCTGCGACCATCGGGTACGTGGTAGACGCCGCTGCCCGCCGGCCAGTCACGCGGTGGGGTGGTGGCCATCTT
Organism: Micromonospora sp. LOL_015; assembly: GCF_048060275.1. Classification (NCBI taxonomy): domain Bacteria; kingdom Bacillati; phylum Actinomycetota; class Actinomycetes; order Micromonosporales; family Micromonosporaceae; genus Micromonospora; species Micromonospora sp. LOL_015. Next base: position 385 of record NZ_JBHMIO010000040.1, on the reverse strand, counting down.
GCGGCGTTGCCAGCGCAGTCGCCAGCGTCGCCAAAGCTCTCGCATCACGTGTTCCTCCCCATTGTTCACTCCTGGTGCCGATCAGGCGGTGTCGTGGATGGGTCTGGACGGGGGGCGGCCCTGCCGCTTGCCGATCCCGGCGGGGCCACCCGCACCCTAATCGCCGCAGCCCTCCTTGGCAGTACGGCGACCAGGGCAAACCTTCGGGGCCGGGACGCCCAACGGCGTGACTCGCTACACGCCCCGACCGGAGGTGAGCGCCCCAAGCTGCCGTGCAAGGAGTGCTCGCGGCAAAACATAGGCGCCTAAGAGCGACCGGCAATACGGTAGTTGTCAAGTCAAATTGAGACGGTTTGGTCCTGCTGGGTTGGCTGGTTGATCCAGG